>DASYKC010000037.1:0-6591 GCA_035995885.1 Caldimonas sp.
TGCCGCGCAAGGCGCGGTTGAGGAGCGGCTTGTCGGGCGACTCGTTGAGGGCGCGCCAGTTCTCGACGTCGATGCCCTCGACGAACAGGTTCGGGTCGAAGTTCGGCTTGCTGACGAAGGCGAGGATCTCGCCGTTGCGCGGATCGATCGCGACCAGCGCGCCGCGCCGGTCGCCGAACAGCTCCTCGACCATCGCCTGCAGCCGGATGTCGATCGACATCACCAGAGCGTTGCCCGGCGTCGCCGGATTGCTCTTCAGGCGCCGCACGGCGTGGCCGCCGGCGCTCATCTCGACCTCTTCGAAACCGGTCGCGCCGTGCAGCTCGCTCTCGTAGCTCTGCTCGACGCCGAGCTTGCCGATGTACTCGGTGCCGCGGTAGTTGGCGAGGTCGTCGTCGGCCCAGTCGTCCTCCATCTGCTTCTTCTCGGTCGGGTTGATCCGGCCGATGTAGCCGATCAGGTGGCTGCCGACCTCGCCGAGCGGATAGCTGCGGAAGAGCCGCGCCTTGATCTCGACGCCGTCGAAGCGGAATTTCTGCGCCGTGAAGCGGGCGACCTCCTCGTCATTGAGGCGCGTCCTGATCGCCAGCGACTCGACGCTGCGGCTTTCGTCGAGCAGGCGTTTGAAGCGCTTGCGGTCGCGCGGTTGGATGTCGACGATCTCGGCGAGCTCGTCGATCGTCGCGTCGACGCTCTTCACCTTCGCCGGCGCGATCTCGAGCGTGTAGGCCGAGTAGTTGTTGGCGAGGACGACGCCGTTGCGGTCGAGGATCAGGCCGCGATTGGGCGTGATCGGCACGACGGCGATGCGATTGTTCTCGGCCTGCGTCGAGAGCTCGTCGTGCTTCGACACCTGCAGGTAGGCGAGCCGGGCGACGAGCAGCCCGAACGCGACGAGCACGAACAGCGCCGCCGCCAGCAGGCGGAGGCGAAAGCGCGCGATCTCGCGCTCGGTGTTGCGAAGCTCGGTCACAGCGGCCGATTTTCGTCCGGGTCGGGGGCGCGGCGTTGGGGGGCGAGCAGCAACCAGGTGGCCACAGGCCACAAAAGTGCCTGAAACACGGGTGCAAGGATGAGCTGCCAGCCGGGAAACATGCCGCCGGCGATCAGGTGGACGACGAGCGACACCGCCTGGGCGGCGAGGAAGAGCGGCAGGATCTGCACCGCCTGCGACGGCACCGTGAACCAGAGGAGCCGGCGATGAATCGTCACCGCGAAGAAGCTGAGCAGCGTGTAGGCGAGGGCGTGCTGGCCGAGGACGGCGCCGCTGTGCACGTCCATCAGGAGGCCGAAGAAGAAGGCGACGCCGACGCCGATCCGGCGCGACTGGTGCACGTTCCAGAAGACGAGGACGAGGGCCAGGAAGTCGGGCATCGCCGGCACCCGGCCGAGCGGCACGACGTTGAGCAGGAACGCGAATGCGAGCGTCGTCCAGACGAAGAGCGGGCTGACCGGCAGAAGCAGCGGGTCGTTGCGCCGCGGCATGATCATTTGCGGCCGCCCTTCTTGGCGGCCGGCCGGCTCGCCGCGGCGCTCTCCGACGCCGCTGCCTGCGGCCGCGGCGGCAGCCTCGCACCGGTCGGCTCGAGGACGAGGACGTGGCGGACTCCGTCCGACTGCGCCGTCGGCACCAGGACGATGCGGGCGAAACCGGAATCGATCTTGCGGTCGATCTTGGCGACCGAGGCGACCTTCAGGCCGGGCGGATAGACGCCGTCGACGCCCGACGTCGTCAGCACGTCGCCGGTCTGGACGTCGGCGTTGCCGGCCATGAAGCGCATCTCGAGCAGGCCGACGCCACCCGTGCCGCCGCCGAAGGCCGCGCTCCTCACCTGCGTGCGGCTGTTCAGCACCGGGATCGCCGCGTCGCGGTCGGTGAGCAGCGTGACTTCCGACGACTGCAGGTAGACGCGAGTCACCTGGCCGAGGACGCCGGCCTCGTTGACGACCGGCGAGCCGAGGGCGACGTTGTGGGTGACGCCGCGGTCGATGATCACCTTGCGCGAGTACGGGTCGGCGGCCTCGTAGAGGATCTCGGCCGGCTGCGAGCGCACGGCGAGCGTCGGCCTGAGCTCGAGGAGGGCGCGCAGGCGGGCGTTCTCCTGGCTCAGCTGGTCGGCACGCTGGGCGCGCTCGGAGAGGCGCGCCAGCTCGCTGCGCGCCGACTGCTCGGCGGCGATCGCGCGCGTCAGGCCGCCGAGGTAGTCGCGCCCGTCGCCGATCGCCTCGACCGGGACGAGCAGGCCGCGCTGCAGCGGATAGAGCACCGTCGCGACCGTCGCCCGGATCGGCTGGGTGATGCTGAAGCGGCCGTCGGCGACCATCAGAAACACCGCCAGCGCCGAGCAGAACGAGAGCTTCGTCAGCGACGACGGGCCCTGGCGAAAGAACGGCGGCGGCGTGCGATCGAGGGTGCCGAGCGCCATGTGCGGCTCGTTGCCCGGGACGCGCCTAGGGCCGGGCGCCGGGCCGCCCCAGGCCCGCCCGCGCCACCGCGGCGGGCAAGGAGCGAAGCGACTGTCGAAGCGTCATCTATTCGGACGTGAAGATCGAGCCCAGGCGTTCCATCCGCTCGAGCGCCATGCCGCAGCCGCGGACGACGCAGGTGAGCGGGTCTTCGCCGACGAGCACCGGCAGGCCGGTCTCCTCGGCGAGCAGGCGGTCGAGGTCGCGCAGCAAGGCGCCGCCGCCGGTGAGCATCATGCCGCGCTCGGCGATGTCGGCACCGAGCTCGGGGGGCGTCTGCTCGAGCGCGTTCTTGACGCTCGAGACGATCTGGTTGAGCGGGTCGGTGAGCGCCTCCAGGATCTCGTTCGACGAGATCGTGAAGCTGCGCGGCACGCCTTCGGAGAGGTTCCTGCCCTTGACCTCGATCTCCTTGACCTCGGAGCCGGGGAAGGCCGAGCCGATGCTCTTCTTGATCATCTCGGCCGTCGGCTCGCCGATCAGCATGCCGTAGTTGCGCCGGATGTAGTTGATGATCGCCTCGTCGAACTTGTCGCCGCCGACGCGAACGCTGCCCTTGTAGACCATGCCGCCGAGCGAGATCACGCCGACCTCGGTCGTGCCGCCGCCGATGTCGACGACCATCGAGCCGCTCGCCTCCGAGACCGGCAGGCCGGCGCCGATCGCCGCCGCCATGGGCTCCTCGATCAGGTAGACGTCGCTGGCGCCGGCGCCGAGCGCCGATTCGCGGATGGCGCGCCGCTCGACCTGGGTCGAGCCGCAGGGCACGCAGATGATGATCCTCGGGCTCGGCCTCAGGATGGACCGCGGATGGACCATCTTGATGAACTGCTTCAGCATCTGCTCGGTGACGGTGAAGTCGGCGATGACGCCGTCCTTCATCGGCCGGATCGCCTCGATGTTGCCCGGCACCTTGCCGAGCATCGCCTTGGCTTCGGCGCCGACCGCCTGGATGGTCTTCTTGCCGTTGGGGCCGCCTTCGTGGCGGATGGCGACGACGGAAGGCTCGTCGAGGACGATCCCCTTGCCGCGCACGTAGATCAACGTGTTGGCGGTGCCGAGGTCGATCGCGAGGTCCGTCGAGAAATAGCGACGAAAGGATCCGAACATTGGGGTGTAGTGAGGGCGTTCCGGAAAGGCTTCGACGGAAGAAGGAATCGGATGACGCCGAGCCCTTCGCTGCGGCGATGAGGGCCGTGAATTAACCGGGGATAATACCCCATGGCTCCTGCGCTTTCGAGCGTCGCACAGCCCATTTCGCCCTGATGTCACGGCACGCAGCGTCTCTTACTTCTCGATGGCCCTGACCCCTTCCGACGTGAGTCGCATCGCCGAGCTCGCGCGTCTCGATCTCGGCGCCGACGAACAGGCACGGATGCTCGAGCAGCTCAACGCGTTCTTTCGCATCGTCGAGCAGATGAGCGCGGTCGAGACGAGCGGCGTCGAGCCGCTCTATACGCCCCTGGCCGCGGTCCAGGACGCGCACCTGCGCCTGCGCGACGACGAGGTCAGCGAGGTCGTCGACCGCGCGGCCAATCAGCAGAGCGCGCCGGCGACGCGCGACGGCCTCTACCTCGTGCCGAAGGTGATCGAGTGAGGGACGCCGGGCCGCTTGCAGGTTGCCGACGCCCGAGTGGGGCGCCGACGCGCAGCGTCGCGGCAGCGCGATGAGCGCGCCCCACGAGCTCGGCGTCGCCACGCTGGCGCGGGCGCTGGCGGCGCGCGAGCTGTCGAGCGCCGAGCTCACGTCGCACCTGCTCGGCCGCTTCGCCGACCACGAGCGCCTCGGCACGGCGCTGACGATCGACCGCGAAGGCGCGCTGGCGCAGGCGGCCGAGGCCGACCGGCGCCGCGCCGACGGTGCCGCTGGGCCGCTGCTCGGCGTCCCGATCGCCCACAAGGACATCTTCGTCACCCGCGACCACGCGACGACCGCCGGCTCGCGCATGCTCGCCGGTTATCAGAGCCCGTTCGACGCGACCGTCGTCGAGCGCCTCGCCGAGGCCGGCACGGTGACGCTCGGCAAGCTCAACTGCGACGAGTTCGCGATGGGCTCGAGCACCGAGAACTCCGCGTACCACGTCACCCTCAACCCCTGGGACGAGCGCCGCGTCCCCGGCGGCTCGTCGGGCGGCTCGGCGGCGGCGGTGGCGGCGCGGCTGCTCCCCGCGGCGACCGGCACCGACACCGGCGGCTCGATCCGCCAGCCGGCGAGCTTCTGCGGCATCACCGGCATCAAGCCGACCTACGGTGTCTGCTCGCGCTACGGGATGATCGCGTTCGCGTCGAGCCTCGACCAGGCCGGCGTGCTGGCGCGCAGCGCCGAAGACTGCGCCCTCGTCCTCGGCGCGATGAGCGGCTTCGATCCGCGCGATTCGACGAGCGCGAACCGGCCGCCGCAGGACTTCCACGCCGCCCTCGCCAAGGCGCGCGAAGGCGCTGCGCCGGCCAAGCCGCTGCAGGGCCTGCGCATCGGCCTGCCGAAGGAGTTCTTCCCGGCGGCGCTGGCGAGCGACGTCGAGAGCGCGCTGCGCGCCGCGCTCGCCGAGATGGCCGCGCTCGGCGCCAAGCTCGTCGACGTCCAGCTGCCGCGCACCGAGCTCTCGATCCCGGTCTACTACCTGATCGCGCCGGCGGAAGCGTCGTCGAACCTGTCGCGCTTCGACGGCGTCCGCTACGGCCATCGTGCCGAGCACTACGAAGACTTGCAGTCGATGTACCGCGCCAGCCGCAGCGAAGGCTTCGGCGCGGAGGTCAAGCGCCGGATCATGATCGGCACCTACGTCCTCTCGCACGGCTATTACGACGCCTATTACCTGCAGGCGCAAAAGCTGCGTCGCATGATCGCCGATGATTTTCAGGCGTGCTTTCGTCATTGCGACGTCATCGCCGGGCCGGTCGCGCCGACGGTCGCCTGGCCGCTCGGCGCGCAGAGCGACGACCCGGTCGCCAACTACCTCGCCGACATCTTCACGCTGCCGGCGAGCCTGGCCGGGCTGCCGGGAATGAGCATCCCGGCCGGCTTCGGCGCGGCCGGCATGCCGGTCGGCCTGCAGCTGGTCGGCAACTACTTCGCCGAAGGGACGCTGCTGCATGCGGCGCACGCGTTCCAGCGCGCCACGGACTGGCACTTGCGCGCGCCGAAGGGGCTCTGACATGACGACCGTTGCCGGCGCCCGGGGCGAGCGCCGGGCCGCTCCGGAGCCGACTTGGATCCCCTCGGGGGACCGATCGGCGTACTCGCCAATCGAGGAGGAGACATGATTCGCGGCTACGAGGTCGTGATCGGCATCGAGACGCACGCACAGCTGTCGACGCGCTCGAAGATCTTCAGCGGCGCTTCGACCGCGTTCGGCGCGGCGCCGAACACGCAGGCCTCGGCGGTCGACCTCGCGCTGCCCGGAACGCTGCCGGTCGCCAACCGCGGCGCCGTCGAGCGGGCGATCCGCTTCGGCCTGGCGGTCGGCGCGACGATCGCGCCGGTCTCGATCTTCGCGCGCAAGAACTACTTCTATCCCGACCTGCCGAAGGGCTACCAGATCAGCCAGTACGAGACGCCGGTCGTCCAGGGCGGCACGGTCGAGTTCTTCGTCGACGGCGTCGCCCACCGCGTCCAGCTGACGCGCGCCCACCTCGAGGAGGACGCCGGCAAGTCGCTGCACGGCGTCGGCCGCGACGGCGAGCCGGGCGCCGGCGCGCCGCTCGACTTCCAGGGCGACTGGTCGGGCATCGACCTGAACCGCGCCGGCACGCCGCTGCTCGAGATCGTCACCGAGCCCGACATGCGCTCGAGCGCCGAGGCGGTCGAGTACGCGCGCGCCCTGCACACGCTCGTCGTCTGGCTCGGCATCTGCGACGGCAACATGCAGGAAGGGAGCTTTCGCTGCGATGCCAACGTCTCGGTGCGGCGGCCCGGCGCGCCGTTCGGGACGCGCCGCGAGATCAAGAACCTGAACAGCTTTCGCTTCATGCAGCAGGCGATCGACTACGAGGTGCAGTGGCAGATCGACCTCATCGAAGACGGCGGCGAGGTGCACCAGGCGACGGTCTTGTTCGACCCGGAACACGGCGAGACGCGGGCGATGCGCTCCAAGGAAGACGCCCATGACTACCGCTATTTCCCCG
>DASYKC010000038.1:0-5117 GCA_035995885.1 Caldimonas sp.
GTCGGCAAGGTCACGCCGAAGGGCGAGACGACGCTGACGCCGGAAGAAAAGCTCCTGCGCGCGATCTTCGGCGAGAAGGCCTCGGACGTGAAGGACACGTCGCTGCGCGTCGACCAGGGCACCAACGGCACGGTCATCGACGTGCAGGTGTTCACCCGCGAAGGCATCGTCCGCGACAAGCGCGCCCAGCAGATCATCGACGACGAGCTGAAGCGCTATCGCCTCGACCTCAACGACCAGCTGCGCATCGTCGAGGCCGACGCGTTCGACCGGATCGAAAAGCTTCTGGTCGGCAAGCCCGCCAACGGCGGCCCGAACAAGATCGCCAAGGGAACGGCGATCGACAAGGAGTACCTCGCCTCGGTCGAGAAGTACCACTGGTTCGACATCCGTCCGGCCGACGAAGACCTCGCCAACCAGCTCGAGTCGATCAAGAACTCGCTCGAGCAGACGCGCCACAGCTTCGACATCGCCTTCGAGGAGAAGAAGAAGAAGCTGACGCAGGGCGACGAGCTGCCCGCGGGCGTGCTGAAGATGGTCAAGGTCTATCTGGCCGTCAAGCGGCGGCTCCAGCCGGGCGACAAGATGGCCGGCCGGCACGGCAACAAGGGCGTCGTCTCGAAGGTCGTTCCGGTCGAAGACATGCCGTACATGGCCGACGGAACGCCGTGCGACATCGTCCTCAATCCGCTCGGCGTGCCGTCGCGGATGAACGTCGGCCAGGTGCTCGAGGTTCACCTCGGCTGGGCCGGCAAGGGCATCGGCCAGCGCATCGGCGACATGCTGCAGAAGGAGGCCAAGGTGGCCGAGCTGCGCAAGTTCCTCGACGAGCTCTACAACAAGAGCGGCGGCAAGACCGAGCGCCTCGATCACCTGAGTGACGACGAGATCCGCGAGATGGCCGAGAACCTCTCGACCGGCGTGCCGTTCGCGACCCCGGTCTTCGACGGCGCCGCCGAAGAAGAGATCCGGGGGATGCTGAAGCTGGCGTACCCGGAAGA
This sequence comes from Caldimonas sp., assembly GCA_035995885.1. Lineage (GTDB taxonomy): Bacteria > Pseudomonadota > Gammaproteobacteria > Burkholderiales > Burkholderiaceae_C > Schlegelella_A. Next base: position 1,002 of record DASYKC010000038.1, read on the forward strand.
GATCGCCAGGGCCAAGGGCCTGACCGAGACGCGGACCCAGGCGACGCTGCACGACGGCCGCACCGGCGATCCGTTCGAGCGGCCCGTGACGATCGGCTACATGCACGTGCTGAAGCTGCACCATCTGGTCGACGACAAGATGCACGCGCGCTCGACCGGCCCGTACAGCCTCGTCACCCAGCAGCCGCTCGGCGGCAAGGCGCAGTTCGGCGGCCAGCGCTTCGGCGAGATGGAGGTCTGGGCGCTCGAAGCCTACGGCGCCAGCTACGTCCTGCAGGAGATGCTGACCGTCAAGTCGGACGACGTGAACGGCCGCACCAAGGTGTACGAGTCGATCGTCAAGGGCGAGCACGCGATCGAGGCCGGCATGCCGGAATCGTTCAACGTGCTGGTCAAGGAAATCCGATCGCTCGGCATCGACATCGAGCTGGAGCGCAACTGAATGACGACCAACCTCGTTTCAGTTCGCACCGCCACGAATTTCAGGAGAGAAGCATGAAGGGATTGCTGGACCTGTTCCGTCAGTTCACCCCCGACGAACACTTCGACGCGATCAAGATCGGGCTCGCATCGCCCGAGAAGATCCGCTCATGGTCGTTCGGCGAAGTCAAGAAGCCCGAGACCATCAACTACCGGACCTTCAAGCCGGAACGCGATGGCCTCTTCTGCGCCAAGATCTTCGGCCCGATCAAGGACTACGAGTGCCTGTGCGGCAAGTACAAGCGCCTGAAGCACCGCGGCGTCATCTGCGAGAAGTGCGGCGTCGAGGTCACGCAGACCAAGGTGCGGCGCGAGCGCATGGGTCACATCGACCTGGCGGCGCCGTGCGCGCACATCTGGTTCCTGAAGTCGCTGCCGTCGCGGCTCGGCCTCGTCCTCGACATGACGTTGCGCGACATCGAGCGCGTGCTGTACTTCGAAGCGTACGTCGTCGTCGATCCGGGCATGACGCCGCTGAAGAAGTTCTCGATCATGAGCGAGGACGACTACGACGCGAAGCGGGCCGAGTTCGGTGACGAGTTCGTCGCCCTGATGGGCGCCGAGGGCGTGCACAAGCTGCTCGCCGAAATCGATCTCGACGTCGAGATCGACAAGCTCCGCAACGACATGACCGGCAGCGAGCTGAAGGTCAAGAAGAATTCCAAGCGCCTGAAGGTGATGGAAGCCTTCAAGAAGTCGGGCATCAAGCCGCAGTGGATGGTGATGGAGGTCCTGCCGGTTCTGCCGCCGGACCTGCGCCCGCTGGTGCCGCTCGACGGCGGCCGCTTCGCGACCTCCGACCTGAACGACCTCTATCGTCGCGTCATCAACCGCAACAACCGCCTGGCGCGTCTGCTCGAGCTGAAGGCGCCGGAGATCATCGTCCGCAACGAAAAGCGGATGCTGCAGGAGGCGGTCGATTCGCTGCTCGACAACGGCCGTCGCGGCAAGGCGATGACCGGCGCCAACAAGCGTGCCCTGAAGTCGCTCGCCGACATGATCAAGGGCAAGTCGGGTCGTTTCCGCCAGAACCTGCTCGGCAAGCGCGTCGACTACTCGGGCCGCTCGGTCATCGTCGTCGGCCCGACCTTGAAGCTGCACCAGTGCGGCCTGCCCAAGCTGATGGCGCTCGAGCTGTTCAAGCCGTTCATCTTCTCGCGTCTCGAGGCCATGGGCATCGCGACGACGATCAAGGCGGCGAAGAAGGAAGTCGAGTCCGGTACGCCGGTCGTCTGGGACATCCTCGAGGAAGTCATCAAGGAGCACCCGGTGCTCCTGAACCGCGCCCCGACCTTGCACCGCCTGGGCATCCAGGCGTTCGAGCCGGTCCTGATCGAAGGCAAGGCGATCCAGCTGCATCCGCTCGTCTGCGCGGCGTTCAACGCCGACTTCGACGGCGACCAGATGGCCGTGCACATCCCGCTCTCGATCGAGGCGCAGATGGAAGCGCGCACGCTCATGCTGGCGTCGAACAACATCCTGTTCCCGGCGAACGGCGAGCCGTCGATCGTGCCGTCGCAGGACGTCGTGCTGGGCCTCTACTACGCGACGCGCGAGCGCATCAACGCCAAGGGCGAGGGCATCATCTTCGCCGACGTCGCCGAGGTGCAGCGCGCGCTCGACAACGAGCAGGTCGAAGTGACCGCCAAGGTCGCGGTGCGCCTCACGGAGTACGAGAAGGACAAGGACACGGGCGAGTTCCTGGCCGTCACCAAGCTCGTCGACACCACCGTCGGCCGCGCCTTGCTGTCGGAGATCCTGCCCAAGGGCTTGCCGTTCTCGAACCTGAACCGGGCGCTGAAGAAGAAGGAAATCTCCAAGCTCATCAACACGTCGTTTCGCAAGTGCGGGCTGAAGGACACGGTCGTCTTCGCCGACAAGCTGCTCCAGGCGGGTTTCCGGCTGGCGACGCGCGCCGGCATCTCGATCTGCATCGACGACATGCTGGTGCCGAAGGAAAAGCCCGGCCTGATCGAGCACGCCGAGAAGGAAGTCAAGGAGATCGAGCAGCAGTACGTCTCCGGTCTCGTGACCTCGGGCGAGCGCTACAACAAGGTCGTCGACATCTGGGGCAAGACGGGTGACGAGGTGGGCAAGGTCATGATGGCCCAGCTCTCCAAGCAGAAGACGACCGATCGCCACGGCAAGCAGGTCGACCAGGAGTCGTTCAACTCGATCTACATGATGGCCGACTCGGGTGCGCGCGGTTCCGCCGCGCAGATCCGCCAGCTCGCCGGCATGCGCGGCCTGATGGCCAAGCCCGACGGCTCGATCATCGAGACGCCGATCACGGCGAACTTCCGCGAGGGCCTGAACGTCCTGCAGTACTTCATCTCGACCCACGGCGCCAGAAAGGGCCTGGCGGACACGGCGCTGAAGACCGCGAACTCCGGCTACCTCACGCGCCGACTCGTCGACGTGACGCAGGACCTGGTCGTGATCGAGAACGACTGCCAGACGATGAACGGCCTCAACATGCGCGCCCTCGTCGAGGGCGGCGAGGTCATCGAGAGCCTGCGCGACCGCGCGCTAGGCCGCGTCGCCGCGATCGACATCCTCGATCCGGAAACGCAGCAGACGATCGTCCCGGCGGGCGAGATGCTCGACGAGGACACGCTCGACACGCTCGAGGCGGCGGCGGTCGACGAGGTCAAGGTGCGCACCGCGCTCACCTGCGGCACGCGCTTTGGCATCTGCGCCAAGTGCTACGGGCGCGACCTCGGTCGCGGCGGCCTGGTCAACGTCGGCGAAGCGATCGGCGTCATCGCCGCGCAGTCGATCGGCGAGCCGGGCACGCAGCTGACGATGCGCACGTTCCACATCGGCGGCGCGGCATCGCGCGCGGCGGTGGCGTCGAGCGTCGACTCCAAGTCGGAAGGCACGGTCGGCTTCAACCCGACGATGCGCTACGTCACCAACGGCAAGGGCGAGCTGGTCGTGATCTCGCGCTCCGGCGAGATCATCATCATGGATCCGCACGGTCGCGAGCGCGAGCGCCACAAGGTGCCTTATGGCGCCTTGCTCGCGGTCCGCCCCGACCAGCAGGTCAAGGCCGGCACGCTGCTCGCGAGCTGGGACCCGCTGACGCGGCCGATCATCACCGAGTTCGCCGGCCGGGCGAAGTTCGAGAACGTCGAAGAAGGCGTCACGGTGGCCAAGCAGCTCGACGAGGTCACGGGTCTGTCGACCCTGGTCGTCATCGACCCGAAGCGGCGCGGCGCGACCAAGGTCGTCCGCCCGCAGGTGAAGCTGCTCGATCCGGCCGGCAACGAGGTGAAGATCCCCGGCACCGATCACTCGGTGACGATCGCCTTCCCGATCGGCTCGCTGATCCAGATCCGCGACGGCCAGGACCTCGCTCCCGGCGAGGTGATGGCGCGGATCCCGGTCGAAGGCCAGAAGACGCGCGACATCACGGGCGGCCTGCCACGCGTGGCCGAGCTCTTCGAGGCGCGCACGCCGAAGGACAAGGGCACGCTCGCCGAGATGACCGGAACGGTCTCGTTCGGCAAGGAGACCAAGGGCAAGGTGCGGCTGCAGATCACCGACCCGGAAGGCAAGGTCTACGAGGAGCTCGTCCTGAAGGAGAAGAACATCGTGGTCCACGAGGGCCAGGTGGTCAACAAGGGCGAGTCG
>DASYKC010000039.1:0-17804 GCA_035995885.1 Caldimonas sp.
CGCAGGAACCCTCGAAGCTGCAGTCATGGCTGCGCTGAACCCACGTCATCGCGATCCTGAGATCGCCGCCTTCCCGCAGCGCGCTGCGCGCGAAGGCGCGGCAGAAGCGCCGCTCGTCTCCGTCATCACGCCGGTCTACAACGGCAGCCGCTATCTCGACGAGCTGATCCTCAGCGTCGAGCGTCAGACGCACCCGCGGATCGAGCACATCGTCATCGACGACGGCTCCAGCGACGATGGCGCCACCGTCGCGGTGCTCGCCCGCTATCCGCACCTGCGCTGGTGGAGCCGTCCGAATCGAGGGCAGTACGCCACGCTGAACGAAGGCCTGCAGGCGGCCCGCGGCGACTGGGTCTGCGTGATCTCGGCCGACGACGTGCTCGCGTCGCCATCGGCCCTCGCCGACCTGATCGCACAGACGCAGGGCAGCGATCAGCCGGACGCCGTCTATGGCCGGACAGCGCTGATGGACAGCTCGGGCCGGCCGGTCCAGGGCCAGCACGGTCGCCCGGATGAATCTGCACCGAGGTGGCTCAACTATCATTTCCTCGTCATCCACCATTGCTCGATGATTGTCGCGCGGGGCTTCATCGAGAAGCATCGGCTGATGTTCGACACCTCACTCAAATTCACCGGCGACTGGGACTGGATCATCCGCATCCTGAAGGCGGGTCGGACGCGCCACGTCGATGCGATCATCTCCAAGTACCGAGTGCATGAGCAGCAGACGCGGCAGACGACGAAAGGCAAAGATCTGGTCGCGGAGGACCGGCTCGTGCTCGCTCGCCACGGCTCCAGCGCCATCGTCAACGTGCTCATCGTCAACTACTTCCGCTTTCGCAAGCTGGTCTCCATCCTTTCCGCCGAAGGGGGCTCGGGCGGCGTTCGCGCACTGAAGCGGTTTTTGCGAAGAAGGTGACGCACGACATGGAACGGATCCTGGTCCTCGGTTGCTCCGGCATGCTCGGAAATGCGGTGTATCGCCTGCTTTCGAGCCAATCCGACCACACCGTGTTCGGCACCGTGCGGTCGTCGGGTTCCGTGGCCGACGCCGCACTCGAGAATGCCGAAGGCCTGATCGTCGGCGTCGATGCCGGCGATTTCGACAGCATCGTCGGCGCGTTCGCGAAGGCTCGCCCGTCGCTGGTCGTCAACTGCATCGGCCTGGTGAAGCAGCTCGCCACAAGCAAGGACCCGTTGGCGGTCCTGCCGATCAACAGCCTTCTCCCGCACCGTCTTGCGCGCCTCTGCGATGTTTCCGGGGCTCGTCTGATCCACGTCAGCACGGATTGCGTGTTCTCGGGCCGGACCGGCAACTACCGGGAGAGCGACTTCGCCGATGCCGACGATCTCTACGGCAGGAGCAAGTATCTCGGTGAAGTGGCGCAGAGCCATGCCCTGACGATCCGGACCTCGATCATCGGCCACGAGCACCAGACGTCGCACGGGTTGGTGGAGTGGTTCCTGTCACAGCCCGGGCCGGTGCGGGGCTTCACCCGAGCGGTCTTCTCGGGGCTGCCGACGGTGACGCTGGCCGAGGTCATCCGCGATCGGATCCTTCCCGATGCGGGCCTGAACGGCGTCTACCATGTCTCGTCGGAGCCGATCAGCAAATACGATCTCTTGAAGATCGTCGCCGAGATCTACGAGCGCTCCACCGTCATCGTGCCCGACGAAGACCTTGTCATCGACCGTTCGCTGGACTCCAGCCGCTTCCGGGAGCGCACCGGCTACCGAGCACCCGCGTGGTCCGATCTGGTTCGCCGGATGCGCGCCTTCAGCTAGCCAACGTCAGCAGAGGCTCCATGTTCAAAGACAAGACCCTTCTCATCACCGGCGGGACCGGTTCGTTCGGGCACGCCGTGCTGAACCGCTTCCTCCATTCCGAGTTCGCCGAGATCCGCATCTTCAGCCGCGACGAGAAGAAGCAGGAAGACATGCGAATCGCGACGAAGAACGAGAAGGTGAAGTTCTACATCGGCGATGTGCGCGAGTACGGCAGCGTCCACGAGGCGATGGGCGGCGTCGACTACGTCTTCCACGCCGCGGCGCTCAAGCAGGTGCCTTCCTGCGAGTTCTATCCGATGGAGGCCGTGCGCACGAACGTGCTCGGCGCGGAGAACGTGATGAAAGCGGCGATCGCGTGCGCCGTGAAGCGGTGCGTCGTGCTGAGCACCGACAAGGCGGTGTACCCCATCAATGCCATGGGCCTGTCGAAGGCCATGATGGAGAAGGTCATGGTCGCCAAATCGCGACTGTGCGATCCGTCGAAGACGGTGCTTTGCGCCACGCGCTACGGCAACGTCATGGCGTCGCGCGGTTCCGTCATTCCTCTGTTCATCGACCAGCTTAGGCGGGGCGTCCCGCTGACTCTCACCGATCCGGGCATGACCCGCTTCCTCATGTCGCTGGAGGAGTCGGTCGATCTCGTCCTCTCCGCCTTCGCCAACGCGCAGTCGGGCGACATCTTCGTCCAGAAGGCGCCGGCCTCGACGATCAGCGACCTGGCGAAGGCATTGCACGAGCTCTTCGAGAACGACATCCCCGACCGCGTGATCGGCACGCGCCACGGCGAGAAGCTCTACGAAACGCTGGTGTCGCGGGAAGAGATGGCGCGCGCCGAGGAGCTGGAGAACTTCTTCCGCATCCCCGCCGACTCCCGCGACCTCAACTACGAAAAGTTCTTCGTCGAAGGCGAGCCGCAGATCTCGGTCTCCGATGACTACACCTCGCACAACACGCGGCGGCTCGGCGTGACCGAGGTCAAGGACGTCCTCATGAGCCTGGCCATCGTGCGCGACGCCGTCGACCATGCTTAAGGTCATGACGATCGTCGGGACCCGGCCGGAGATCATCCGACTGTCCTGCACGATTCCCAAGCTCGACCGACACTTCCGGCACGTCCTCGTCCACACGGGCCAGAACTACGACTACGAGCTGAACGAGATCTTCTTCAAGGAGCTCGGCATCCGGGCTCCGGATGTTTTCCTGAACGCCGCCAGGGACACCGCCGCGCAGACGATCGGCCAGGTCATCCAGGCGGCGGACGCCGCGATGGAGGAGCATCGCCCAGACGCGGTGCTGCTGCTCGGCGACACCAACAGCGCGCTGGCGTGCATTGCCGCGAAGCGGAGGAAGATTCCCATCTTCCACATGGAGGCCGGCAACCGTTGCTTCGACCTGCGCGTCCCGGAGGAGATCAATCGCAAGATCGTCGACCACACGTCGGACATCAACCTGACCTACAGCGACATCGCGCGCAGCTACCTGCTGCGCGAGGGCCTGCCCCCGGACCAGATCATCCGCACCGGAAGCCCGATGACCGAGGTCATCAACCACTACCGCAGCGCCTTCGCCAAGTCGACCGTGCTGAAGCGCCTGAAGCTGGAACGAGGCGGCTATTTCGTCGTCAGTGTCCATCGCGAGGAAAACGTCGATGCACCGGCGAACCTGGCGCGGTTTTCCTCGGCGCTCGTTCGCATCGCCGAGACCCATGCATTGCCGGTCGTGGTGTCGACCCATCCGCGCACCCGGCAACGCCTGGAGAACCTGCAGCCCGCCGGGCATGAGCTGGTGTCCTTCCACAAGCCGTTCGGCTACCTCGACTACCTCAAGCTGCAGACCGAGGCGCGGGTCGTCCTGTCCGACAGCGGAACCATCACCGAGGAGGCGTCGATCCTCAATTTTCCGGCCCTCAACCTGCGCGACGTGAACGAGCGCCCGGAGGGCTTCGAAGAGGGCACGGTGATGATGGTCGGCATGGACACCGACCGCATCCTGCAGGGCATCGACATCCTGGCCAGCCAGCCGCGCGGCGAAGACCGTCTGCTCCGCATCGTCGAAGACTACAAGCCCGAAAACGTTTCCGACAAGATCGTCCGGATCATCCTGAGCTACACGGATTTCGTGAATCGCAGAGTCTGGTCGAAGTAGGTCCTCGGCAACGGCGAGGTCGGCGATGCCCCTTCTCAACCCGGCGACCGTGACGCCGACCTTTGCCGTCGTCATTCCGGCCTACCAATCGGCGGCCACCATCGAGGCGTGCCTTCAGTCCGTCGCGGCGCAGACGGTCCTGCCCGAGCAGGTCGTTGTCGTGGACGACCATAGTCGGGACGGCACCGCGGCGATCGCGGAGGGGAGTCGCGGGCCGCTCGCGAGCCGCGGCATCGAGCTCCAGGTCATCCGCCAACCGGCGAACGGCGGGCCGTCGCGGGCCAGGAACGCCGGCATGGCGCAGACACGGACGAGTCACATCGCCTTCCTCGATGCGGACGACATCTGGCATCCGAACAAGCTGGAGGTCGTGCGACCGCACCTCGGCAGCGGCAATGACCCGGCTCTGCTGTACCACGCCTACACCGACGAATCCGTATTCAGCGTCGACACCGCGCAGCCGCCGGACTATCGCGCCGTGCGGGTCCGGACCCGAGATCTCCTGGTGCGCAATTCGGCCCAGACCTCCTGCGTCGTCATCCGGCGCGACCGCGGAGTCCGTTTCGAGGAGACGCTCCGCTATTGCGAGGACTACGACCTCTGGCTCCGCATCGTCGAAGCCCGTCCGGTCGTCAGGCTCATCGGTCCGGCCCTGACGCGGCTGGGCCGCCCCCAGTTGACGCAAGGCGGGCTCAGCGGCAACCGGCATCGGATGCGCGCCGGCGAAATGGCGGCGTACCTCCGGTTCTGTTCGAGGCGATGGTTCCCGCGCTTCGCCTTGCTGCCCGCGCTGCTCGCTTTCTCGCTGCTCAAGCACGGCACATCGGGGTTGCGCCGGATCCGGCGCGCGACCGATGCGCCGCCCGGATGACCCAGCCGACCACGGACGGCGCGCCACCCGCCGAACCCGAACCCGCGCGCGCGGTCGTCGTCCTGCTGGCGACTCGCAACGGCTGCCGCTGGATCGACGAGCAGATCGACAGCATCTATGCCCAGGTCGGCGTCGACGTCGCCGTCGTCGCCAGCGATGACGGCTCGACCGACGACACCCGCGAGCGACTGCGTGCATGGTCTGGGAAGCGGCCGCTGCACGTCCTGGACGACGCGGCTGGGCGGCTCGGCAGCGCCAACCGGAACTTCCTGCGCCTGATCCGCGACGCGCCGATCGGCGACGCGACGCACGTCGCCCTGGCGGATCAGGACGACATCTGGTCCGACGACAAGTGCCTGCGCGCCTGCGAGACGCTCGACGACCACCGCGCCGACGTGTATTCGAGCGACGTCATCGCCTTCTGGCCGGACGGCCGGCAGGTCTACATCCGCAAGTCGCATGGCCTGCGCGGACACGACCATCTGTTCGAATCTGCAGGGCCCGGCTGCACCTTCGTCTTTCGTCGCGAGACCTTCGAGCGATTGAGGGCCTGGGTGCTCCTGAATTTCACCGCCCTCCAGGACGTCAAGGTCCACGACTGGCTGATCTACGCGTACGCGCGGACCCAGGGCTGGCGCTGGATCATCGATGCGCGAGCGACCGTGCTCTACAGGCAACACGGCGCGAACGAATTGGGTGCGAACTCCGGCCTCCGCCCGGGGCTGACGCGCGTCCGGAACGTCCTGACAGGCAGGTATCGCCACGACGTCCTGTGCGTCGCCGCGGCCGTCGGCGACCGCAGCTGGGTGACGCCGGCTCTGGCCCGCCTCGACCTGCGCGACCGACTGCGCCTGGCCGCAAGCTCGGGAGAGCTGCGCCGACGGCGACGCGACCAGCTCCTCATGGCGCTGTTCCTGCTGACGATGCGCCGGACATGACGGCGTCGCGCCACGTCTGACGCCAAGCCGGCCCATCAGCGGCCGGAGCCCGCCTCGAGGGTGCGAGAATTCGGCGCCGCTCGCGCCAGCCCTGGGGACCACCGCCGTCCATGTCATTTCTCGTACTCTGCTTCACGACGTCCCTGGTCGTCACGTTCCTTGTGATCCGATCGGGGGAGAAGCATTTCCACGTTTCCGCTGACCATGACATCTCGGGACCGCAGAAGTTTCATTCCGAGCCCGTGCCGCGGATCGGCGGCGTCGCGGTCTTCATCGCCGTCCTCGCGGGCGCGTTCATGGCGGTCTACACCGGACAACGTTACGCCACCGACATCTGGCTTCTGCTGGCAGCGAGCCTTCCCACATTCGGGTTCGGTCTTGCCGAAGATCTGACGAAGGGTGTCTCGCCGCGACGACGACTGTTCTTCACCGGGGTGTCTGCGGCCCTGGGCGTTTGGCTGCTCGATGCGGTGATCCGCAGGACCGCGATCCCCGGCATCGACCATCTCATCGTCCTGGCTCCGTTCGCGATGGCGCTGACGGTCTTCGCCGTCACGGGTGTCGCCAACGCGGTCAATATCATCGACGGCTTCAACGGCCTGGCCGCGATGTGCGTGCTGATGATGCTGCTCGCGATCGCCTACGTCGCGTTCCAGGTCGGCGACGAATTCATCCTGACCGCGGCGCTGATCTCGATCGGCGCGGTGCTCGGCTTTTTCATCTGGAACTTTCCGGCGGGGCTGATCTTCCTTGGCGACGGCGGCGCCTATTTCCTCGGCTTCCTGCTCGCCGAGCTCAGCGTTCTCCTGCTGCGTCGCAACGCGCAGGTGTCGCCGATGTTTCCGCTTCTTCTGTGCGCCTATCCGATCTTCGAGACGGTCTTCTCGATCTACCGCAAGAAGATCCTGCGCGGATCCTCGCCCGGCCAGCCCGACGGCGTCCATCTGCACATGCTCGTCTACAAGCGGCTGATGCGGTGGGGCCAGAGTCCGCGCGACCGTCGCAAGACGACGCGCAATTCCATGACCTCGCCGTATCTCTGGCTGCTCTGTCTGCTGTCGGTCATTCCCGCCGTCCTGTGGTGGCGCAACACCGCCCTGCTCACTGCGTTCCTGATCCTTTTCATGCTGTCGTACGTGCTCCTCTACTGGAGCATCGTCCGGTTCCGTACTCCACGCTGGCTCGTCTTTCGGCGCTGACGAACCCTCTCGAATGAATCAACCCACATCGACCCCTCCGCCGCCCATCGATGACAACGCCCTCATCGCCGAACGCCGCGAAAAGCTCGCCGCCATCCGCGCCCGCGGCGTCGCCTTTCCCAACGACTTCAAGCCGAAGCAGCGCGCCGCCGAGCTGGCACGCAGGTACGGACACCTGGACAACGAGACGCTCGAGCCGCAGGCGATAGGAGCGTCGATCGCGGGCCGGCTGATGCTCAAGCGCGTCATGGGCAAGGCGAGCTTCGCGACCGTGCAGGACGCGACCGGCCGCATCCAGCTTCGCGTCAGTGTCGACACGATCGGCGACGAGGCCTATGCGGAGTTCAAGCATTTCGACCTCGGCGACATCGTCGGTGCCGAGGGCACCTTGTTCAAGACCAAGACCGGCGAGCTGACCGTGAAGGTCGAGCGCCTCCGCCTCCTCACGAAGAGCCTGCGCCCCCTGCCCGACAAGTTCCACGGCCTCGCCGATGCCGAGGACAAATACCGGCAGCGCTACGTCGACCTCATCACCGACGAGACCGCGCGTGCCCGCTTCGCGGCGCGCAGCAAGACGCTGTCGTCGATCCGCCGCTTCATGGTCGAGCACGGCTTCATGGAGGTCGAGACGCCGATGCTGCATCCGATCCCGGGCGGCGCCAACGCGAAGCCGTTCGTGACCCATCACAACGCGCTCGACCAGCAGATGTTCCTGCGCATCGCGCCCGAGCTCTACCTCAAGCGCCTCATCGTCGGCGGCTTCGAGCGCGTGTTCGAAATCAACCGGAGCTTCCGCAACGAAGGCATCTCGGTCCGCCACAACCCCGAATTCACGATGATGGAGTTCTACGCGGCGTACTGGGATCACCACGACCTGATGGACTTCACCGAAGAGGTCCTGCGCCACGCGGCGCGCGAGGCCGCCGGCTCGGCCCGGCTCTCGTACGCAGGGCGCGAGGTCGACCTCGATGCGCGCTTCACGCGCATGACCGTGAAGGAAGCGCTTGTCCGCCACGCCGGCGTGAGCGATGCCGAGGCAGTGGACGCCGATGTCGTTCGCGCGCGGCTCGCTGCCCTCGGCGCGCCGGCGCCCGCGCACTGGACGCTCGCCGAGCTGCAGTTCGGCCTGTTCGAGAGCGCGGTCGAGGCGCAGCTCTGGCAGCCGACCTTCATCGTCGACTACCCGGTGGAGGTCTCGCCGCTGGCGCGCGCCTCCGACACCGACCCGTCGGTGACCGAGCGCTTCGAGCTCTTCATCACCGGCCGCGAGTACGCGAACGGCTTCTCCGAGCTGAACGACGCCGAAGACCAGGCGGCGCGCTTTCGCGCCCAGGCGGCGAACAAGGAGGCCGGCGACGAGGAGGCGATGTACTACGACGCCGACTTCATCCGCGCCCTCGAGATCGGCATGCCGCCGACCGGCGGCTGCGGCATCGGCATCGACCGGCTGGTGATGCTGCTCACCGACTCGGCGAGCATCCGCGACGTGATCCTCTTTCCGTCGCTGCGCTCGGAGACCTGATCGCCGCGCCGCAGTTGCGGCTTGTCGCCTTTAGGGCGACGTCTGCAGCGACGGCATGAACGGCAGGTCGGTGCTGCCCATGTCGAGGCCGCGCTGTGCGAGCAGCGTCGTCACCTGGCCGCGGTGATGCGCCTGGTGATTGAAGACATGGCTCACGAGCAGCCAGCGCGGCAGCGTGCGCGTGGCGCCGTCGACGTTGCTCGTGTAGGTCTGCGGCGCGGCGAGCCAGGCGTCGTCGAGCGACTCGGTCCAGGCGACGAGGCGACGATCGATGGCCTCGCGCTCGGCGCGCAGCGCCGCGAAGCCGCCGAACAGATCGACGCCCAGCTTGGGCACCTCGTCCGGCGTGCCGGTGAAGCGCGACAGGAAGGCGAGATCGGCGTAGGCGATGTGGTTGAGCGTCGCGTAGATCGAGCCGAAGAAGGCGCCGCGATCGGCGCCGAGCTCCGCGTCCGGCAGCGTCGCGCAGAGCGCGAACAGGCGCGAGTTCATCCACTCGTTGTAGCGCGCCATCGTCCGCGCGTAGTCGCTCATGGCCATGTCGGTTCCTAGCGGTTCTTGAACTCGGGCTTGCGCTTGGCGAGGAACGCCGCCATGCCTTCGTCCTTGTCCTCGGTGGCGAAGAGCGAATGGAAGAGGTGGCGCTCGTAGGCGACGCCGTCGCTGAGCGGCATCTCGAAGGAGCGATTCACCGCCTCCTTGGCCATCCGCACGCTCGGCGCGCTGAAGGCGCAGATCGTCTCGGCGGCGGCGAGGGCGACATCGAGCAGGTCGCCGGCCGGGACGACGCGCGCGACGAGGCCGGCGCGCTCGGCTTCGGCGGCGTCCATCATCCGCGCCGTCAGGACCAGGTCCATCGCCTTCGCCTTGCCGACCGCGCGCGGCAGGCGCTGCGTGCCGCCCGCTCCCGGGATGATGCCGAGCTTGATCTCGGGCTGGCCGAACCTGGCGCTGTCGGCGGCGATGACGATGTCGCACATCATCGCCACCTCGCAGCCGCCGCCGAGCGCGAAGCCGGCGACCGCTGCGATCACCGGCTTCTTCACCTGGCGCATCGTTTCCCAGTTGCGGCTGATGAGGCCCTGGTTGTAGGCGTCGGCGAAGCCGTACGGCGCCATCGCCTGGATGTCGGCGCCGGCGGCGAACGCCTTGTCGCCGCCGGTGACGACGATGCAGCCGATCGACTCGTCGGCGTCGAAGGCGAGCAGGGCGGCGCCGAGCTCGTCCATCAGCGTGTCGTTGAGCGCGTTGAGCTGCTTCGGCCGGTTCAGCGTGATCAGGCCGACGCGGCGCGGGCCGGCACCGCGCACGTCGGTGAGGATGCATTCGTAGGTCATGGCGTCTTTCGCGAAGAAGAAGCTGCGGGCGAGCTCGGCGCGGCGGCGCCGATCTCGGGCTTGCGCGCGATCATGAGGTCGATGAAGGTCGCCGCGTCCTGCTCGATGCGGATTCGCACCGGCAGGTAGCGCAGCTCCGGCGCGATCCAGAGCTCGGCGCTCAGCGTGCCCGGACGCCGCGTCGGCCGCGGCCGCGGCTTCAGGTGGAACGCCTCGATCGCGCCGAACGGCGTCGCCAGCGTCTGCGCTTCGGTGACGTCGTAGACGTAGCTGTCCATCGCCCGCGGCAGGGCGAGCGGAAAGGCGACGGCATTGCCGACGCGCAGGCGCGACGGTTCGGTCGAGAACAGCCAGGTGAGCTGGACGAACTGGCTCGCCGTGTCCTGGACGCCGGCGAGCCGCTCGCGCCGCTCGCCGTTGGCGAGGACGACGGCGTCGTTCTCGAAGACGACGGTCATGCGGCGCCGCTCGCGGAAGGCGACGTGCGTGTCCTCGTCGTAGCGGTCGGGAACGAGGCCGCTCGTGGCGATGGCGCCCTCGCTCGTCATCCGGCGCGTGATGAGCGGCGCGAACTCGGGACCGACGACGAGATCGAGGTTGACCTGGTAGCGCTCGCCGACGCGGATCCACTCGACCTGCGCCGTGCCGCTCACCTCGCCCCGGTAGTTGCCGGTGAGGACGTAGCTGACGCGGGTCGACGCCGGCCATTCGAACGGCACGGCCGCTGCGGTGCTCGCCACCGCGCCGCTCGCCGCCGCGGCGCTCGCCGCCGCCGCGCTCGCCGACGCGTCGACGCCGGCCACGGTCGCTGCCGGAACGCTCGAGGCCGCAGCGGAGGCCGCGTCGGCGGGCGCCGCGGCGACGGCCTCCGGCTCGACCGCCGACGCTGCGGGCGCCGGTACTTCGGCGACGACCGCAGGCGGCTCGACCGCCGAGGCGGCGGCCACGACCGGGTGCGGCGCACGAGGCGCGCGACGCGCCGGCCGCGGCGGCGGCGCCGCCGGCGCTGCCAGCGCCGGCGGCGCCTCGGGCTCGATCGTCCTCAGGTACGCGACCTCGATGCGCCTGGGCATCTGCTGCGCGGCGTCGAAGCTCGCCATGCGGTCGGCGAGCTCGCGCGTCGCGACCCAGTGCACGATGACCACGGCGACCAGCAAGCCCGTCCAGGCGACGCGGCGGCGGATTCGCGCTCCGCGCGGCGCCGATGCGTCCGCGCTCAGCCGCCGATCCATGCCTCGTACAGCCGGCGCGCGCCAGCGTCGGCTTTCTCGGCCGGCTTCAGCTGCAGCGCGCCGGCCTCGGCGGCCGCGAGCGAGTCGAGGGCCAGCGGCAACTCGAGCAATCGCTGGTCGCGGCCGACGACGAGCGTCGTCGTTCCCTCCGTCGGCAGCACGCGCACCGCGTCGTCGAGACGGCGCAGACGCCAGCCCGCGGCGCCGACCAGCTCGTCGCCGGGCGCGAGGCCGGCGCGCTCGCCGGCGCCGGCGCGCAGCACGTGGGTGATCTTGATGCCGGTGAGCGCGCTCTCGCTGGCGCGAACGCCGAGGCGCTGCGCCAGCGTCGCCGGCTGGGCCTCGATCTCGACGCCGAAGCGCTGCAGGAGCGTCGCCAGCGGCAGCTCGTCGGTGCCGTGCACCCACGCGGCGAGCTCGCGCGCGTACGAGCGTCCGCCGACCGCCTCGAGCGCGGCGGCGATGTCGGCTTCGTCGATCGGGCCGCCTTCGCTCTTTGTCCAGAGCAGGCGCATGACGTCGTCGAGCGCGCCCTTGCCTTCGCTGCGCAGCGTCAGGTCGAGGGCGAGCGCGACGAGCGAGCCCTTGGCGTAGTAGCTGATCGTCGCGTTCGGCGTGTTCTCGTCGGCGCGGTAGTACTTGACCCAGGCGTCGAAGCTCGCCGCGGCGACGCTCTGCACGAGCCGGCCGGGCGACGCCTGCACCGACGCGATCGTCGTCGCCAGCAGCTTCAGGTAGCGCGGCGCGTCGATCAGGCCGCTGCGCCGCACGAACAGGTCGTCGTAGTACGAGGTGAAGCCCTCGAAGAACCAGAGCAGCCGGGTGTAGTTCTCGCCGGCGTAGTCGACGCTCGCGAACTCGCGCGGCTTGAGTCGCTTGACGTTCCAGGCGTGGAAGTACTCGTGCGAAATGAGGCCGAGAACGCCGACGTAGCCGTCGCTCGTCTCGGCCTTCGCTGCCGTCGCCTTGGCGGCATCGGCGCTTGGTGCGCGTCGCGGCAGGTCGCGCCGCGGTGCGACGAGGGCGGTGCTCGAGCGATGCTCGAGGCCGCCGCGGCCGTCCTCGAGGGCGTTGAGCATGAACAGGTAGCGATCGAAAGGCGCCCGGCCGCTGCCGTGCCAGAAGCCGATCTCGGATTCGCAGAGGCGCTTCGTGTCGGCGAGCAGGCGCTCGCCGTCGAAGTCGGGCAAGGCGCCGGCGACGACGAACTCGTGCGCCACGCCGGCGGCGTCGAAGCGGCCGCGCCAGAAGCGGCCGAGCTCGACCGGATGATCGACGAGGGTGTCGTAGTCGGCGGCGAGAAATTCGTTGGCGCCGCCGCCCGGGCGCGGGTCGAGCGTCGTCGCCACCTCCCAGCCGGCGGGCAGGCCGGCGAGGTCGAGCGCGTGCGGCATGGCTTCGCGGCCTTCGGCGCGCAGGCAGATGCCGGTGCCGTTGAAGAAGCCGCGCGCGGCATCGAGGAAGGCGGCGCGCACCGACGTGTCGAAGGCATA
Source organism: Caldimonas sp. (assembly GCA_035995885.1). GTDB lineage: Bacteria > Pseudomonadota > Gammaproteobacteria > Burkholderiales > Burkholderiaceae_C > Schlegelella_A. The sequence continues at coordinate 12,526 of DASYKC010000039.1, forward strand.
GACCTGGTAGCGGACGACGAGCGGCACGCCGGGATCGCAGCGGGCGAGCCAGGTCGCCTTGTCGAGCTGCTCGAGCGACAGCGCCGCGCCGCCCTGCTCGGCGGCGAGCCCGGACAGGTGGCGCACGAACTCGCGCACGAGGTAGCTGCCCGGGATCCAGGCCGGCAGGCTGAGGCGCTGCGCCGCCATCGGCCGGTCGACGCGAAGCTCGACCGAAAAAGTGTGCTGGTGCGCGGCACCGACGTCGACGACATAGCGGATCATTCGCCGATTGTCGCCGCGGCACGTGCCGGCGATCGGAGGCAAGATCGCGACCATGTCGAGCCTGCGCGATTTCCCGGGCGAGGAGCGCTGAGGATGGATGCCCTGCTGATGGCGCGGACCCAGTTCGCCGCCAACATCACCTTCCACATCCTCTTTCCGACGATCACGATCGGCCTCGGCTGGGTCCTGCTCTTCATGCGCGTCCGCTGGCTCGCGAGCCACGACCCGGGCTGGCTCGACGCCTACCGCTTCTGGACCAAGGTGTTCGCGCTCAGCTTCGCGCTCGGCGTCGTCAGCGGCGTGACGATGAGCTTCCAGTTCGGTACCAACTGGCCCGGCTACATGGAGCGGGTCGGCAACATCGCCGGGCCGCTCCTCGGCTACGAGGTGCTGACCGCGTTCTTTCTCGAGGCCGGCTTTCTCGGCATCATGCTGTTCGGCCACGGCAGGGTGAGCGAGCGCGTCCACCTCGCGGCGACGGCGCTGGTCGCCTTCGGCACGACGCTGAGCGCGTTCTGGATCCTCGCTCTTAACTCGTGGATGCAGACGCCGGCGGGCTACCGCATCGACGCCGCCGGCTCGTACCACGCGGTGAGCTGGATCGCGGTGATCTTCAACCCGTCGTTCCCCTACCGCTTCGCCCACATGCTGCTGGCCTCGACCTTGACCGTCGCGTTCCTGCTCTGCGGCCTGGCGGCGTGGCAGCTCCTGCGCGGCGTCGCCGCCCGCTCGGCGCCGAAGGTGCTGCGCGTCGGCCTGACGATCGCGGCGATCGCCGCGCCGCTGCAGATGGTCGCCGGCGACATGCACGGCCTCAACACCCTCGAGCATCAGCCGCAGAAGATCGCCGCTCTCGAGGCGGTCTGGCAGACCGAGCGCGGCGCGGCGCTGCGCCTGTTCGCGTGGCCGTCCGAGAAGGATCGCGCCAACCGCTTCGAGATCGCGCTGCCGCACCTCGGCAGCCTCATCCTCACGCACTCGATCGACGGCGAGGTCAGGGGCCTGAACGAGTTCCCCAACGCCCATCCGCCGGTCGCGCCGCTCTTCTTCGCCTTTCGCATCATGGTCGGCGTCGGCGTGCTGATGCTCCTCGCGAGCTGGAGCGGCGTCTGGCTGTACCGCCGATCGCGCTGGGACGCTGCGGCGTTGCCGCGCCGCTTGCTCCAGCTGCTGGCGGCGATGACCTTCGCCGGCTGGCTGGCGACGGTGTGCGGCTGGTGCATCACCGAGATCGGCCGCCAGCCATTCCTGGTGTTCGGCCTGCTGCGCACCGCCGACCTCGCCTCGAAGACGCCGGCGCCGATGATCGCGGTGACGCTCGCCCTCTACCTCACGCTCTACGTCGCCCTGGTCATCGCCTACGTCGCCGTGCTCAAGTACATGGCGGAAAAGCGCGAGGAGATCCTCGACGTCGAGGCCCGAGAGCGCGCCGCGGCGGTGCCGGCGGTCGCGACGTCGCCCTCGGCCGCCACCGGCGCTGCGACATGACCGCGTTCACCTTCGAGGCGGCGCTGCCGGTCGTCTTCATGGCGCTGATGGGCGTGGCGATGCTGATCTACGTCGTCAGCGACGGCTACGACCTCGGCGTCGGCATGCTGATGCACCGCGCCACGCCGGCCGAGAAGGACACGCTCATCGCCTCGATCGGCCCGTTCTGGGACGCCAACGAGACCTGGCTCGTGCTCGGCGTCGGCATCCTCCTGATCGCCTTCCCGAAGGCGCACGGCGTCGTCCTCGGCGAGCTCTACCTGCCCGTTGCCTTCATGCTGATCGGCCTGATCCTGCGCGGCGTCGCCTTCGACTTCCGCGTCAAGGCGCGCGAGGGCCACAAGGCGACCTGGGACCGCCTCTTCTTCGCCGGCTCGACGATCGCGTCGGTCGCGCAGGGCTGGATGCCCGGCCGCTACGTCAGCGGCTTCGGCAGCGGCTGGAACTACCCGCTCTTCGCCGCCGCGATCGCCGTCGCCCTGCCGATGGCCTACGTGCTGATGGGCGCGTGCTGGCTGATCATGAAGACCGAAGGCGAGCTCCAGGAACGGGCGATCGCCTGGGGACGGATCGCCTGGCTGCCGGTCGTCGTCGGCATGGTCCTGATCTCGATGGCGACGCCGTGGATCAGCGAGACCGTTCGCCACCGCTGGTTCGCGCTGCCCGAGATCATCGCCCTCAGCGCCATCCCGGTCGCCACCGGCGTCGCCCTCTGGACCGTGCGCGCGCTGCTCGGCGGCAGCCTCGTCCGCGGCGCGCTCTGCTGGCTGCCGTTCGCGCTCATGATCGGCGTCTTCCTGCTCGGTTTCCTCGGCCTCGCGTACAGCATCTATCCGTTCGTCGTCATCGACCGGCTGACGGTCTGGCAGGCGGCGAGCAGCAGCGAGGCGCTCGAGTTCATCCTCGTCGGCGTCTGCATCTCGGTACCGGCGATCGCCGGCTACACGATCTATTCGTACCGCGTCTTCCGCGGCAAGACCGGCGCGTTGAGGTACGCCTGAGCCGGCAGCCGTCAAGGAGCTCCATGAACGAATCGACCGCACCGGGCCCGTTCGCGCGGCCTTCCCGCTTCGGCGCCGACGAGTGGGAGGCGCGCGTGCAGCTCGCCGCCGCGTACCGGATCTTCGATCTCCTCGGCTGGACCGAGCTCATCTACAACCACATCTCGCTGCGTGTCCCCGGCGAGGACTCGCATTACCTGATCAACCCGTTCGGCCTGCACTACTCCGAGGTGTGCGCGTCGAACCTCGTCAAGGTCGACCTCGAGGGGCGGATCGTCGGCCACGCCGACTGGCCGATCAACCCGGCCGGAATCACCTTCCACGGCGCGATCCACGCGACGCTTCCTGATGCGCACTGCGTGATGCACGTGCACACGACGGCGACGCAGGCGGTGTGCTGCCTGAAGGGCGGCCTCGCCTTCACGAACTTCTACGCCGCGCAGCTCTACGGCAAGGTCGCGTACCACGACTTCGAGGGCATCACCGTCCACGGCGACGAAGGCGCGCGCATCCTGAAGAGCGCCGAAGGGCGGCCGGTGATCCTGCTGCGCAGCCACGGGCCGGTGACGATCGGCGCGACGGTGGCGCAGGCGCTCTCGCTCATGTGGCTCGTCAACCGCGCCTGCGACGTCCAGCTGGCGACGCAGTCGATGGGCGAGGCGATGCCGATCCCGCGCGCGGTGCTCGAGAAGTGCGTCGCCGACTCGCTTCAGTTCAACCCGAAATACGGCGCCGGCGAAGACTCGTTCGCCGCCCTGCAGCGGCTCGTCGATCGCCGCGATCCGGACTACCGCATGTAGCCGGCGCGGCGCGAGGGCGGGTCAGCCCGGGCTCTTCGCGCGCGTGGCGACGAGCTGCTTTTCGATCTGCTCGGTGTTCAGCGCGCCCGCCTGCTGGCGGCCGTCCTCGAAGACCAGGCCCGGCGTGCCGCGGATGCGGTGCGCCTGGCCGAAGGCGAAGTTGCGCTGCAGCGCCGAAGTGTCGCACTGCGGGCTGCCGCTGACGGCGGTGCCGTTCAGCATCCAGTCCCGCCAGGCCTTGGTGTTGTCCTTGGCGCACCAGATCTGCTTCGACTTCTCGGGCGAATCGCCGCCGAGGATCGGATAGAGGAAGGTGTAGACGGTGACGTCCTTGACCGCCTGCAGGTCCTTCTCGAACTTCTTGCAGTAGCCGCAGTTGGGGTCGGCGAAGACGACGAGCTTTCTCTCGCCGCTGCCCTGCTTCCAGACCATCGCGTCCTTCAGCGGCAGCGCCTTGAAGTCGATCGCCGTGAGCCTGGAGATGCGCTGTTCGGTGACGTTGGTGCGCGTCTTGGTGTCGATCAGCTGGCCTTCGATCAGGTAGTTGCCCTGCTCGTCGGTGTAGACGATGTCGGTGCCGATGCGCACTTCGTAGAGGCCGGGGATCGGCGACTTGGTGATCTCGTCGATCTTCGGGAAATCGGGAACGCGCTCGCTGATGCTCTTGCGGATCGCCGCTTCGTCGGCGAAGGCGAACGAAGGCGCGAGCGACAGGGCGAGGACCAGGGCGGCAGCGACACGCGAGGATCGGTTCATGACGGTCTTTCAGGAGTCGAGCGCCCGGGCGGTGAGCCAGCGCTTGAGCGGGGCGACGCGATTGACGACGGACATTCCATTGTTGCGGAGTTCGCGAATCGGCGCCGACGGCTCGGCGAACAAGCGCAACAAAACGTCGGTAATGCGCGTCATCGCCCACGTCGGCGCGGCGCGCTGCCGTACATACCGCCGGAGCAACCGCTCGTCGGCCAGACCGCGCCACGGCTCGCGCGCGGCGATCACGGCGGAGAGCGCGGCGACGTCGGCCAGGCCCAGATTCAAGCCCTGGCCGGCGAGCGGATGGACGACGTGCGCGGCGTCGCCGAGCAGGACCCAGCCGGGGCCGCACCAGGTCGCGGCACCGCCGACGACGAGCGGCCAGGCGGCGCGCTCCGAGCCGAGGGAGAGGCCGCCGGCCTCGGCGCCCGCCGCCGCGGCGAGCTCGCTCTCGAACGCCGCTGCGTCCATCGCCAGCAAGGCGTCGGCGCGCTCGGCCGGCACCGACCAGACGAGCGCGTACGAGCGCTCCGGCTCCGGGCGGTCGAACGGCAGCAGCGCCAGCACGTCGGGCGAGCGGAACCACTGGCGCGCGACGTGGCGATGCGGCAGCGTCGCGACCAGGCGCGCGGCGATCGCCTTCTGGCCGTAGTCGCTGCGCTCGAAGCCGGCGTCGAGGGCGTGCAGCGAACCGGCTGCGCTGCGGCCTTCGCAATGGGCGACGAGCGTCGCGCTCGCGTCGGCATCGACGCGCGTCACGTGCGGCGCGAAGCGCAGCGCCGTGTCGAGCTCGTGCTCGAGCGCGGCGGCGTCGGTGATGACGGCGAGCTCGCCGACGCGCTGCTCCCAGGCCGAGAACTCGAGCCGGCCCGACGCCGAGTCACCGTGCACGACCATGTCGTGAACGGCTGTCCTGGCGCCCGCGGCGAGCGCCTCCCAGACCTTGAGCCGCTGCAGCAGATTGACCGACGCG
>DASYKC010000040.1:0-47210 GCA_035995885.1 Caldimonas sp.
GGGGCAGACACTGTGGCGTGTGCGGCTTCATCGGCCGACCAGATCATCACCCGGCAATGTGGCCAACGTTAGTCGCCGAATGGCAACTAAACGCCAAGTTCGATGAGCGGGAAGTGAGGCATTTCGTTCGCTGAGGGTCCAACCTTCACGCGGAGTGCCGAGCGAACAACTCGCGCAGATCGGGAGAGAGGGTTCGCAGGTCGTGCCGTTGTTCAACGCGGGCGCGCCCTTCGCGTGCTTTTTCTACAAGGACTGCCGGCGCGGCGCGCAAGGCTGAACGCATGGCCGCGGCGAGGTCCTGAACCGAGCCTGCAGGAAAGATCCAGCCGCATTTGTTATCAAGGAGTTCGGGGATTCCAGCGATGAAGGTGGACAGAACGGGACGGCCGAGCGCGAACGCCTCCATGATGACTATGGGGAGGCCCTCGGCAAAGCTGGGAAGAAGGAGGGCGCGACTACCGGCAAGCAGCTGCTTGACGGCCGATTCATGCTGCCATCCATGGAGCACCACGTGTTGCGCTACACCGTACTCCGAAGCCGCGTTCTCCAGCTCGACACGAGATTCGCCATCACCGACAAAGTGCACCCGCACATTCGGGAACTCAGTGCGCACCAGCGCAATCGCCGGAGGAATCAGAAGCTGACCCTTTTGCGGGCAAATCCGGCCGATGCAGACGAAGTCATGGTTCTCTTCGCTGAACGTGAACTCAGGCGTGAAATCTTCCAGCGGCAAACCACAGTGTGCAATCCGGATCTTTTCCCAATACTCCATGCCGCTGGCGCGTACCAATTGCACTCGGCAGAATTGCGAGATGGCCAGGACAAAGGCGGCGCGCTGAATCTTTAATTCCACGCTGGTCGAGGCGGTGTCGACAAATTCATCGGGACCGTGTGCGGTAAAGCTATAGCTCGGCCCACCCATGACGTGCGCCAGCATCGCCACGGCCGTCGGGTTCGTTGCGAAGTGGGCGTGGACGTGAGTGATGCCGTCAACCCGAGCCTTGCGTCGAAAGTGGCATGCCTGCAGCAGATAGGCGAACATGCGCGGCGAGACTTCGTGTTTGTTGGCGCACAGGCGCAGCCAGAGAGCAATTCCCCGCCCCAAACCGACTGGATTGGAGGCGAGTTCGAGAAAGAAGGCAGCGATCAAGCGACCGACGTTGTCTGATAGCAAGTAGTACGTTCGTTGCTGCTCGGCGACGTCTGTCGGCTCGACCAGCGGCTGGTCCCAATGACGCACCGCGTAGCGGCGAACTTCCAGGCCAAGCCTTTCAAGAGATTCAATTTCACGGCGGATGAACGTCGTGCTGGTCATCGGGTAGGAGGCAAGCAAGTAGGCGAGCATCAAGCAGTCGTCCTCGCGATCGCTGCATCGTTCGGCGACTGTGCTCGCGGGCCAGCGCGATCGGTGCGGTTACCTGGCAGCTGCCGCGTGAGCTCGACGAGAGCCAGCACGTCCGTCGACAAGCTCAGCGGCATGACGTCACTGGAAGACTTTCCGTCGCGCAGCAGTTCGCAGAAGTGGGTCAACATCGGAAGATAGGGATCGGCGCCGAAGGAGTGATGCTCCAAACGGGGGGCACGACGTAAACGGTTAAGACGCCGCAAACTTGGCAAACGGCGTAACGCATTGCCCAGGCGGGCACGAAATCCGGCCGCGACCAGCGGATCGGATTCAATCTCTGCCGACGCGCAAGCGAGTGAGGTGAGAAGCTCGGCACCGATCGCAGGCGGCTCGATGGTGATCAGGCCAGATGCCGAAGATAGGGCTACTCGGTTTTGCAGCTGGACCCGCAAAGACACCGCGATCTGGGACTGGCTTCCAGCGCCGTGTCGGAGCAGAACGACCGCATGCTGATCGACGCCTTGCGACGTGAAATCGACGCTGCCCGTCACACTCTCGACGGGACCGAACAGCTTCAGCGCCAAAGCGAACGGGTAGACGGCGCGATCGAGCAGTACCCCGGCTCCCGGGCCGCGTGCGACGAACCGGCGGTCGTGGTCACTGAGAACCGGATAACCGAAGTCAGCATATAGGTGCTGCGGACCGCCATGGCGTTGTCGCTCGACCAACTCCCCGAACCGCCGGTAGGTGGGCAGAAAGAGCGTCCACATGGCCTCCATGGCCAGGCAGCCGCTGTCGCGGGCCGCTGCTTCGATCTCGCGCGCCTGCGAGACGCTGGTTGCGAGGGGCTTCTCACACAGCACAGACTTGCCAGCACGCAAGGCGGCAAGCACCGTGGCTGAATGCTCAGCGTTGGCGCTGGCGACATAGACCACATCCACAGATCGGTCTGCCAGCAACGAAGCGATATCGTCGTGAGCGCAGCCCGTGCCGATCCCCTCGACAAGGCGACGGGCGCGGGAGGGGGTGCCGCTGGCGACCCCAACGATCGCTGCGCCGCGCAATTGCAACAGCGCTTGCGTCATCCTCAGCGCCATATGGCCAGTGCCGACGATGCCGAAATTGATGGACGTCCGGGTCATTGTGGGCGCCCTGGCGCATCCCCCTTCATCAAGGGCGCGAGTCAGGGTAGCTGAATTCCGTATCGATCCCCTGCGCGCCGGCGCTATCCCCGGCGTTCTGGATCGCCAGCGTCACCTCATTGAGGTGGAGCGCAAAGTCGGCATAGGGCTTGTTCGGAGCGCCGCGAGACATCGCCTTCAGGAGTGCCGCCGGACCCAGGGCGAAATTCATGGAGGCCGAACCACGTCTGCCAACGCGCGGGTGACCCGCGCCAGGAGCCCTCAACGTTCGGGCGAAAGGGCTGTTGTAGAGCCGTCGCCGGATGACATGGCGTTTTCGAAGGCGCACCGGCGCCGCATTGTTCCAGCATTCATCAATTTCGAGCACGCCGCCGTCGCCTACCAGTCGCAAGCAGTGGTTGTGAGGGGCGACGATGCTGCACGTCAGCCGCGCGACTACCCCGCTCCGGAAGAACAGCGCTGCAGTGGAAAAATCCGGGGCGGATCGCGGCAGGTTTGCAAGTTTCGGAATCACCAATTCGGCCGAGGCCGCCACGACCGTTTTCACCGGGCCGAAGATCATCATCAGCCAAGTCAGGTAGTAACCGGCATGCTCGACGGTGCAACCAACCTCGAACTCGTCGCGATAGGGCCACGGGGCGCCGGACTCGCTGCGCCATTTGCCGTATGGCGCCTGCGTGATGAAGTCATCGTCGAGTTCCGCATAGACCAGCAACGGATTGCCCACCAGCCGTTGGTCGACCGCCCAGCGCAGAGTCTGCGCGCTCTCGCTCAAGTGACTGCACGGAGCCGACGTTAAAAACAGTTTGCGGCTGAGCGCGAGAGTGTGCAGCTCTTTCGCATCTTCCATGTTGGTCGCGAGGGGCTTTTCGGAATAGACGTTGTGCCGCCGCTCAAGGCACCGCTTCGTGACGGCGTGGTGCTCCGACGGATTGGTCAGATTGAGCACGAGGTGGGTTGTCGGCCGGTCCTCGCCGTCAGCGAGTAACTCGTCGAGCGACCCAGTCGGTGTGACGTGCCAAAAACAACAAAACTCTCGGAGACGGGTCGGGTCACGGTCGTAGGCCCGGATCACTCGAATGTCTGCAAACGTCTGAAGCGATCGCATATACAGATCCGCGACGAAGCCAGTGCCGACGATGGCGACATTGAACAGGTCGCGGATAGACGAATGCTTGGTAGACGAGGGCCAGCGGGGAATAGAACGCAAATTGGACACGAGCCTGACCCAGATGAGAAGAGAAGGTGGCTATCGGATGCTGCTGTCCATAACGACATATCACAGGTCGCCGTCGAAGGACACGAGCTGTCTGCGCACTGCGGCAGTCCTTTGGCGTGCAATGTTATCCTGCCCGGGCTGCGGTAGCACCGAGGCAACCGCCTTCGTGCCGGTGCAATTGCCGCAGGCTGAGGACGAGCCCACCCAGCGCACCGAGCCCGAGAGCACGAACTGCCCGATGCCCGAGTGCGGCGCCATGTAGCGAGGCCAAACATCAGCGACGTGAGCGCCCTGGCCTATTCGGCGACCCTTTGCGCCTCCTTGGCCTCGGCTGATCCCTTCGCTAGCTCTCGTGGATCTGAGCCGCCGTCAAGAAGGACGCGAAGCCAGTTCCCGCCATTTGCCCGAATGTCGATCAACGCACCGAACGCTCCAAGAAGCTGTTCTACGAGGAGAAACCGCCGCAACGAGGAGAGTCTATCAACGCAAATCGAGATACACCTTTATTTGCTCATTCGTAATGCGAAGGTCGGGAGTTCGACTCTTCTCGCCGGCACCAACAAGCAAACAGGCCCGCCGGCGAGCGGGCCTTTTCTCTGGGCCACTGCCCGACCGCGACCCGACTCCGCCGTCAATACGCGAAGTCGCGATACGTCTCCTTGGCCCGGCCGAGCTCGCTGTCGTCGACGACCGGATTGAATCGAACCAGGCGCCGGCCGCGCTCCGACATCGCCGCATGCGTGCTGCGCGGCACCTGGATGCTCACCTCGGGCCGGTACAGCCAGCGACGGCTGTAGCCGATGACGACCATCGGTCGCGGCTGTTCGGTGGTGTTCGGCGTGCCGCGGTGGATGGCGCGGACGTCGCGGACGATGACGTCGCCGATGGCCATCGTGATGCGATGCGCCTGGACCGCTCCCGACGCCAGCATCGCCATCGCCTCGTCCTTGCGCAGGCGATGCGTCGCGCAGGTCGTCTCGAGCGGGCCGTTCTCCTCGCCGACGTCGACCAGCGGAAAGTTCACGGCGATCTGGAACGACGGCGTGTCGTTGTCGTTCGTCTCCGGGAACAGCAGCGGCGTGTCGGCGTGCCAGGCCTGGTAGTCGGAGCCGCGGAGCGGCGTGTCGGTGGCGAGCTGGCACATCACCGGATCGGGCCCCGCGACGCGCTCGACGATCGCCAGGATGTCGCCGTCTTCGTAGATCGCCGGATCGGCGAAGGTCCCGGCGAACGGCAGCGTCACGTAGAAGCGCTCCGAGCCGCGATTCGGGTTGTCTCGCTCGGCGACGATGTGCGCGGCCAGGAGCGGCTCGAACTCGCGATACCAGCGGCGCAGGACGTCGGCGTCGAAGTGACCGCGCAGGATGACGTGGCCGTCTCGATTGAAGTCGCGCGCGAGCGCGTCGTGCTCTTCGGCAGTGAATCTCACGCCCACCTCCTTGGCGCCGAACCGGCGCCGGTCTGTCGCGGAGCGATTTTTTCATGAGCCCGCGGATCCCGGCGTCACATCAGGGATTCCTCGGGTCCAGGCTCGTCGTCCGCCCTTGACGGAGCCTCGACAGCGTTCAAGAATGATTCGATCGATGCCGATCGCAGCAGCACGCGCGAGACGGCGGTCGAACACGACAACAGGAGACGACATGCATCTTTTCAAACTGAGCGCCGCTTGCTCCGCCCTGGCGTTTGCGCTTTCCGCTTCGGCGCAGGGCTTGCCGAAGCTCGCCGACAAGCCGAGCTACAAGGTCGGCTTCGCGCAGACCGAAAGCAACAACCCCTGGCGCATCGCCGAGACGCAGTCGCTGAAGGACGCGGCCGGAACGTGCAAATGGGATCTCGTCTACGCCGACGCCGCCGGCTCGGCCGCGAAACAGGTGGCCGACGTCGAGAGCATGATCGCGCAGAAGGTCGACGTCATCGTCCTCGCGCCGCGCGAGGAAAAGCCGCTCATCCCGGCGGTCATGAAGGCCAAGCGCGCCGGCATCCCGGTGATCCTGATCGACCGCAACGTCGACCAGAAGGTGGCGGCCGCCGGGCGCGACTACGTCACCTTCATCGGCTCCGACTTCATCGATCAGGGTCGTCGCGCCGCCGAATGGCTCGTCAAGTCGACGGGCGGCAAGGGGACGATCGTCGAGCTCGAAGGGACGACCGGCTCCAGCCCCGCCAACGACCGCAAGAAGGGCTTCGACGACGTCATCAAGAAGCATTCCGGGATGAAGATCGTCGCCTCGCAGAGCGGCGACTTCGCCCGCGACAAGGGCCGCCAGGTGATGCAGACGCTGCTGCAGGCGCACCCGACCCTGACCGCCGTCTACGCGCACAACGACGAGATGGCGATCGGCGCCATCGCCGCCCTCGAGGCCGCCGGCAAGAAGCCGGGCCAGGACGTCACCGTCGTCTCGATCGACGGCACGCGCGATGCGCTGACCGCGATCGCCGCCGGCAAGATGGGCGCCACGGTTCAATCGAGCCCCTTCTTCGGCCCGGTCACGTGCGCGACCATGAAGCGCTACGCGAAGGGCGAGAAGATCGAAGGCTGGGTCAAGGTCTCCGACAAGTTCTACGACAAGTCGAACGCCCAGGCGAGCATGGCCGACGGCTACTGATGGCGTAGCGCTCGCCCGGTCGAGGCTGCGCGGCGGCATCGACCAGCGCTCCACCTCGAATGGATTCGCCCGGATCGCAGGCAGGCGTCGCGGCGGCGCCGCCCTTGCTCGCGATGGCAGGCATCGACAAGTCGTTCCGCGGCGTGCCGGCCCTCACCCAGGCCCGGCTCACCGTCCGCGCCGGCGAGGTCCACGCCCTCATCGGCCAGAACGGAGCGGGCAAGTCGACGCTCATCAAGATCCTGACGGGCGCGTATCCGCGAGACGCCGGCGAGATCGTCTTCGCAGGCCGGGCGATCGACTTCCGCTCGCCCGCCGAGGCGCAGGCCGCGGGGCTCTCGACCATCTATCAGGAGCTCAACCTCATTCCGCTGCGCTCGGTCGCCGAGAACATCTTCATCGGCCGCGAGCCGATGCGGCGCGGCCGCATCGACTGGCCGGCGGTGCATGCCGGAGCCGAACGCATCCTCGCCGCGCTCGGCGTCGCGCTCGATGTGCGCCAGCCGCTGCACCGCTGCAGCACGGCGGCCCAGCAGATGGTCGCGATCGCGCGGGCGCTGAACGGCGAGGCGCGGCTGATGATCATGGACGAGCCGACCTCGTCGCTCGACAAGGCCGAGGTCGAGGCCTTGCTGCAGGTCATCCGCCAGCTTCGCGCCAAGGGCGTCGCGGTGATCTTCGTCAGCCACCGGCTCGACGAGCTCTACGCCGTCTGCGACCGCATCACGGTCATGCGCGACGGCCGCACGATCGCCGAACGCGACCTCGCCGGCTTCGCCAAGCTGGCGCTCGTCCAGGCGATGCTCGGCCGCGAGCTCGAGGCGCTGCAAGGCGTTCGCCGTGACCGCGGCATGGCGCCGACCACCGCCCTTCGCGCCATCGGCCTGAAGAGCGGCGTGCGCGTCCAGGACGCGAGCCTCTCGATCGGCGAGGGCGAGATCGTCGGCCTGGCGGGCCTGCTCGGCGCCGGCCGCACCGAGGTCGCGCGCTGCGTCTTCGGCGCCGACCCTCTCGAGCGCGGCGAGATGACGTTGGCGGGCGCGCCGCTTCAGCCGCGCAAGCCGGCCGAGGCGATCGCGGCGGGCATCGGCTTTCTGTCCGAGGACCGCAAGAGCGAAGGCATCGTGCCGGCGCTCTCGGTGCAGGACAACCTGACGCTGGTCGTGCTTCCCGGCCTGACGCGCTGGGGCCGCATCGACCGTCCCGCGGCGCGCGCCATCGCCCTGCGCTACATCGAGCAGCTCGCGATTCGCTGCACCGGCCCGGATCAGCCGATCGGCGAGCTGTCCGGCGGCAACCAGCAGAAGGTGCTACTCGCGCGCTGGCTCGCCGCTGCCAGCAAGCTGCTCCTTCTCGACGAGCCGACGCGCGGCATCGACGTCGGCGCCAAGGCCGAGATCCTCGGCCTCATCCGCCGCCTCGCCGAGCAGGGCGTCTCGGCGCTGCTCATCGCCAGCGAGCTCGAGGAGCTCGTCGCGACGAGCGACCGCATCGTCGTCATGCGCGACGGTCGCACCGTCGCCGAGCTGCAAGGCGAAGCGCTGTCCGAGGCGAACATCATGGCGGTGATGGCCGGTGGCTCGGTGGCGGCGACGGCCGACAGTGACCGAGCGATGACCGAGCGATGACCGACGACGCCCTGCGCCTGCCCCGGCCGGGAATCGCCGCGTGGGGCGCCGCGCTGGCGACCTCGGCCGCCGCCCTCGCCCTGGTCGCCCTGCTGGTCTTCAACGTCGCCTTCACGCCGGGCTTTCTCACCTTGCAGACGCTCGACGTCAACCTCACCCAGGTGGCGCCGGTGGTCATCGTCGCCGTCGGCATGGCGCTCGTCATCGCCACCGGCGGCATCGATCTTTCGGTCGGCGCCACGGCCGCCTTCGCCGGCACCTTCGCGGCGGTGCTGCTGAGCCAGGCGAACGGCCCGCTGGCGCTGCCGCACCTGGCCCTGTTCGCGGCGCTGACGTTGCCGCTGGCGGCGGCGGCCGTGGCGGGCGCGCTCAACGGCCTCCTGGTCACCGGTCTTCGCATCCAGCCGATCGTCGCCACGCTCATCCTCTTCATCGCCGGGCGCGGCTTCGCCGAGATGCTGACCGACTCGAACCTGCGCAACTTCAGCCACGCCGGCTTCGCCCGCCTTGCCGGCAACGCCGCGGGGCTGCCCCTGCAAGGCTGGCTGATGCTGGCCGTGGTCGCGCTCGCCGCCTGGGCGGTTCGGCGCACCGCCTACGGCCGGCGTCTGCTCGCCGTCGGCGGCAACGAGCGCGCCGCCACCCTGGCCGGCATCGCCGCCGGCCGCGTCAAGATCGCCGCCTACGTGACCTGCGGCGTGCTCGCCGGCGTCGCCGGAATTCTCAACGTCGCCATCAACTCCGCCGCCGACCCGAGCAAGATCGGCCTCGGCATCGAGCTCGACGCCATCGCCGCCGTCGCCGTCGGCGGGACGCCGCTCTCGGGCGGCCAGGCGCGCATCGTCGGCACCCTGATCGGCGGTCTGGCCATCCAGCTCCTCGAGTATTCGCTGCTCGCCCACGGCGTCCAGGACGAATGGGCGATGCTCGTCAAGGCCGGCGTCGTTCTCGCCGCCGTCTACCTGCAGCGGCGGCCGGGATGAGGCCGTGTCCGTGAGCCCGAGGCGGCTCTGGACCTTGGCGGCAGACGCGCGCAGGTCGACGGCATTGCAGTCGCAGGGCGCCCTGCTCGCGCTGATGGCGGTGCTCGTCTTCGGCGCCCTTCGCTACGAGCACTTCCTCGGCGCCCAGAACGTCTCGGACGTGCTCGCCAACACGTCCAAGTTCGTGCTGCTCGCGGTCGGCATGGCCTTCGTCATCATGTCGGGCGGCATCGATCTCTCGGTCGGTACGGTCGCCGTCCTGGCCAGCGTCGTCGCCGCGCGCGCCTCGGAGCACGGCATCGCCGCGGGCGTCGCCAGCGCCGTGCTGGTCGGGCTCGCGGCCGGTCTCTTCAACGGCGTGCTGATCGCCCGATTCCGGCTCATGCCGTTCATCGTCACGCTGTGCACCTACGCCGCCGCGCGCGGCATCGCCCTGATCGTCGCCAACCGCGAGACCGTCTCGATCTCCTACGAGCAGGGCTTCGATGCGCTCGGCCAGGGCAGCTTCCTCGGCCTGCCGATCCCGCTCTGGATCGCCGCGGCGGTGGTCCTCGCCGGCGAATGGCTGCTGCGCCACCGCCCGTTTGGCCGCGCCGTCCTCGCCGTCGGCGGCAACGAGGAGGCGGCGCGCCTCATGGGCCTGCCGGTGACGCGCGTCAAGGTCGGCGTCTATGCGATCTCGGGCCTGCTCGCCGGCCTCGCCGGTGCGATCCTCGCTTCGCAGACTTCCGGCAGCCCGACCGAGGGCGTCGGCTGGGAGCTGATCGCCATCGCCTCGGTGGTCGTCGGCGGCACCCTGCTGAGCGGCGGCCAGGGCTCGGTGCTTAACACCGTCAGCGGCGCCTTGCTGCTCGCGGTCATCCTCAACGTCATCAACTTCGAGAACGGCTACAGCGGCAGCACTCACCTGACTCTCGGGTCGTACTGGCAGACGATCGTGCGCGGCCTCTTTCTCCTCGCCGTGATCCTGGTCCAGGCGCGGCTGATGCGCGCCACCCAGCGGGCGCCGCGCTGAATCTTCCGGCGAGCGTAAATTTTTGTCGCCGATGTCGTTTCGACGCGCGAACCTGTCGCCGTCGGACCTCGCTCGTTCGTTGAGAATGCGCGAGGTTTCGATGACCCCACTCATGCTCCCGAACTCCCCGTCGTCTCCAGAGACTTGCCCGTGCCCGACGTGCAAGAGATGGCGCCTGGCGCAATCGCCCAGGCCGCCGTCGAATCCGGTGGCGCGAACCGGCCAGCGCTAGCCGAGCGCCTGCAGGGACTTCCGCCGCGCTGCGGTGGCAGGCCGGCATTGCCCTCGCTCAGGGCTCGCCGTGCTGGGTCGTGTCGGGGAAGCCGCTTCGGTCCGTGCCGGCAGCCTGGACGAGCTCCACGGCCTCGTCCATGAACGTCTGCCAGCGAACCGGATTCGACGCATAGAGGTAGACCAGGGCCTCCTCGACGTCCTTCGCGCTCAGGACGGTCAGGTCGAGAGCCAGGCTCACCATCTGCTGGCGCGTGTGCGCCCGTACTTCCTTGCGACGATCTCTCATGGGCGGCGTTGGTTGTTGCGCCGACTGTAGTGGTGTTCGGGCGCGCTGGCTTCTGTCAGCTCTGACAGGTGCTGGCCGATGCAAGTTGGATGCCGGCCCTGTCGCAACGAGGCTGCGCGGCCTCGGCCCGAGGGCGCGAACGGTGCCGAGCGCGCCTAGCGCTGGCGGCGGCGCGCGACGAACGCGATGATGCCGAAGCCGGCGAGCATCAGCGCGTAGCTGGCCGGCTCGGGCACCGGCGTCACCGACACCGTCGCGTTGACGTTGCCGTAGACGGTAGTGCCCGAGCTCGACAAGGTGCCGATCGAGTCGATCGCGATCGTCACCAGGAGGCTGCCGAAGTCGAACAGCACCGGCGCCGGCGTCGCGAAGCTGAGGAAGTCGCTCGGGCCCGACGAGTACCAGGAATACGGCAGGTCGATCTGCCGCGTCAGGCCGTCGACGGTGACGTCGATCAGCGCGTCGAACGAAGGCGTCAGCGTGCAGCCCCAGCAGTTCGGGCCGACCTCGAACGAGTAGCCGCCGAGCGAGACGACGACCGGCGTCGTCGCCGCGCCGATCGTGATCGTGTCGCCGGTGATGACGAAGTTGTCGAAGGCCGATGCGAACTCGGCGCCGATGCCGCTGTTCGAATACGAGCCGGTCTCGATGGTGACCGCGTAGGCCGGAGCGGCGGCGGCGGCCATCACCATCGCGGCAGCGGCGCCCTGTTGCACGAACGATCGGATGCTGAACATTTCGAATTCCTCGAGACGATCTCGCCGACGTGGGGGTGTGCGGTTCGACCTGATGGCGCGATTGTCGAGACCGCCCGACGCGAGCGCGCGACCGTTCGCCGGGGCGCATCTGCCGACGTGCTGCGGATCACGGTGACAATCCTCGTAAACGCCATCGCGCCGCAACGGCCCGGCGCGGTCGTGACAAAGTGGACGCGCATCGATGCGCCCGCCGCGCCCCAAGGAGCTTCTCGAGTGCCGAGCCTGTTTCGCCGCCGCCACGTCTGGCTGCCGACGCTGTGGGGCACGCTGCTGCTGAGCGCGCTCGCCGCGGCGCTCGCGACCTTCGCCCTGCGCCATCTCGGCAGCTACCTCGCCGTCGACGCGCCCGCCGCAGGCCGCGACGGCGGCGGCGCGCGCACGCTCGTCGTCGAAGGCTGGCTCGACGATGATGCGCTCGACGACGCGATCGCCGTCGTCGCCCGCGGCCGCTACGAGCGCGTCGTCACGTCGGGTGGCCCGATCGAGAGCTGGCGCGAAGGCCCGGCGTGGCCCGACTACGCCGAGCGCGCCGCCGACTACCTGCGCCGTCACGGCGTCAGCCGCGTGCCGGTGACAGCGGCGCCAGCGCCGAAGTCGGCGCAGGATCGCAGCTTCCTGAGCGCGGTCGTCGTCCGCGACTGGCTGCGCCGGCAAGGGGGCGGCGTCGACGCGATCGACCTCTTCTCCGCCGGCGTCCACGCGCGCCGCTCGCGCCTCGTCTACCGGCTCGCCTTCGGTCCCGACGTCGAGGTCGGCGTGTTCGCGGCACGGCCGCGCCGCTATCCGCTCGAGCGCTGGTGGGCGACGAGCGACGGCGCGAAGTCGGTGCTCGACGAGGCGATCGGCCTGGCGTGGACGAGCTGCTGCTTCTGGCCGCCGGCGCCGGGCTCGCACGAGGAACGCCGGGCGGTGCCGAAGTCGCCGGCCTGAACGCGGTTCACCCCGTTTGCGCGAGCGAGCCGTTCAACGCGGGTCATCACCTCGTTCACGGAGACCGCCATGCCCACGCGCCGCGCCCTGCTCACCCTCCTCGCCGCCGCTGCAGCCACGGCCTGCACCTCGCCGCCGGCCGCCGCGGTCGGCTCGATCGTCGACGTCCAGATCGTCGACCGCAGCCGCGGCGAGCTGCTCTCGACCTGGCGCCACCAGGGCGCGAGCTACGTCGCCGGCCGGCCGGGCGACCGCTACGCCGTGCGCCTGACGAACCGCTCGCCGGGCCGCGTCCTCGTCGTCCTCTCGGTCGACGGCGTCAACGCCGTCAGCGGCGAGAGCGCCGCCGTCGCGCAGACGGGCTATGTCCTCGCGCCCTATCAGTCGGCCGAGATCACCGGCTGGCGCAAGAGCTTCTCCGAAGCGGCGGCGTTCTACTTCACCGCCCTGCCCGATTCGTACGCGGCGCGCACCGGCCGGCCCGACAACGTCGGCGTGATCGGCGCAGCGGTGTTCCGCGAGCGCGTCCCCGAGGCGGTCGGCGGCTGGTACCAGCCGGCGCCGTCGGTCGCCAAGGAAAGCGGCGCGGCGAGCGGCCGGCTCGACGCCCAGCGCCAGGAACCGGCCGCGACGTCGGCCGACGCCGCAGCGCCGACCCGCGAGATGGCACGCCGCTCGCAGAACGCCCTCGCCGACGAGAAGAAGCTCGGCACCGGCCACGGCGAGCGCGAGTATTCGCCGACCAGCCAGACCGCGTTCGAGCGCGCGTCGTCGACGCCGGCCGAAGTCGTGCAGGTGCGCTACGACAGCTACGCCAATTTGCTCGCGAGCGGCGTCATCGCCCGGCCGCGGCCGCTGCCGCGCCAGCCCGACGCATTCCCGTCGTTCGTTCCCGATCCGGGCTGAGCGCCTCGTGTCGTCCTAAGGAAGCGAAGGATCTCCTTGGCGGCGCCGAGATCCTTCGCTTCCGCTCAGGCTGACAAGCCGCGCAGTGCCTGCCAGACGCGCTCGGCCGTCGCCGGCATCCGGATCTTCTCGGCGGCGCGGCCGAGGCCGGCGTGGTCGAGGGCGTCGATGACCGCGTTCATCGCCGCCGGCGTCGCGCCGATCGTGCCGAGCTCGCCGACGCCCTTGACGCCGAGCGGGTTGAGCGCGCACGGGATCGAGGTGTCGAACTCGGTGCGGAAGGCGACGCCGATGGCGGCGCGCGGCACCGCGTAGTCCATCAAGCTGCCGGTGACGAGCTGGCCGCTGTCGTCGTCGTAGACGACCTCCTCGCAGAGCGCCTGACCGAGCCCCTGCACCGCGCCGCCGTCGACCTGGCCGCGCGCGATCGTCGGGCTGACGACGCGGCCGATGTCGTTGACCGACGAGTACGAGACGACGCGAACGTCGCCGCTCTCGGGATCGATCTCGACCTCGCAGACATGACACGCGTTCGGCCACGTCGCCCCGCCGACGACCGCCGACGCTTCGAGGTGGATGCGCTGCCCGGGCTGCCGGCCGGCGAGCGCGAAGAGGTCGATGCCGACGTCGGTGCCGACGACGGCGAAGCGGCCGGCGCGGTACTCGATGTCGGCGGCCGACGCTTCGAGGGCCTCGCCGGCGAGCGTCTTCGCGTGGTCGATCGTCTTCTCGGAAGCGACCCGGACCGCCGAGCCGCCGGTGAAGAGCGAGCGCGAGCCGGCGCTGCCGAAGCCGTTGCCGCGCGCGGTATCGCCCTGGACGATGCGGATCCTGTCGATCGACACGCCGAAGACGTCGACCGCGAGCTGCGCGTAGCTGGTCGCGATGCCCTGGCCCATCGCCTGCGTCGCCGAGAAGATCTCGATGACGCCGTCGGCCGTGACGTCGACGCTGACCTTCTCCTCGAAGGCGTTGCCGCCGGTCCACTCGAGGAACGACGCGATGCCGCGACCGCGCAGGAGCCCGCGCGATGTCGATTCCACGCGCCGCGCGGCGAAGCCGTTCCAGTCGGCGAGCGCCAGGCCCTGGTCGAGGATCTTCTCGAACCGGCCGCTGTCGTAGGTCTGGCCGAGCGCGTTCAGGTACGGCATCTGCTCGGGCCGGATCAGGTTGCGGCGGCGCAGCTCGGCCGGGTCGAGCTTCATCTCGCGTGCCGCGGCATCGAACAGCCGCTCGGTGATGTAGATCGCCTCGGGCCGGCCCGCGCCGCGGTAGGCACCGAGCGGCGTCGTGTTCGTCAGGACCGCCTTGAACTGCAGGTCGACGACGGCGATGTCGTAGATGCTGGTCGAGACCCACGGGCCGATCAGGAGCTGGATCGCGACGCCCGCCGGCGCCGGGTAGGCGCCGACGTTGGCGAGCGAGCGGACGCGCAGCGCCAGCACCCTGCCGTCGGCGTCGAGGGCGAGCTCGGCGCGGCTCTTGACGTCGCGGCCGTGCGACGCCGAGAGGAACTCCTCGCTGCGATCGGCCTGCCAGTGCACCGGCCGGCCGAGCGCGCGCGCCGCGTGGGCGACGACGATGTCCTCCGGGTACATGCCGGTCTTCATGCCGAAGCCGCCGCCGACGTCGCCGACGAGGACGCGGACCTGCTCCTGCGTGATCGCGGGCAGCGCGGCGGCGAGGCCGGAAGCGACCGCGGTCGGCATCTGGTTGCTGATGCGGACCGTCAGCCGCCCGCTCGCGGCGTCGAACGAGCAGACGACGCTGCGCGGCTCCATCGCCACCGGCGAGACGCGCTGGTTGACGAGGTCGAGCTCGATCCGCACGGCGGCGCGCGCGAACGCCGCCGCCGTCTTGGCGGCGTCGCCGTGGCGCATCTCGGCGGCGATGTTGTCGGCGGCCTCGGGCGTGACCGCGGGCGCGCCCGGCGCCGTCGCCCCGGCGACGTCGACGACCGCCGGCAATTCCTCGTACTCGACGGCGACGCTGTCGATCGCGTCGCGTGCCGCCTCGCGCGTTTCGGCGACGACGGCGACGACCGCCTCGCCGACGTAGCGCGCGATCTCGTGCGCGAGCGCGCGGCGCGGCGGGCTCACCGTCGTGCGCCCGTCGCTGCGCTTGAAATCCGCGGTGGTCGGGATCGCCTTGATGCCGGCCGCGACGAGCTCGGCGCCGGTGTAGACGGCGAGCACGCCCGGCATGGCGCGCGCCGCCTCGGCGTCGATGGCGACGATGCGCGCGTGCGCATGCGGCGAGCGCTGGAAGGCGACGATCGTCTGGCCCGGCTCGGCGACGTTGTCGACGAAGCGGCCGCGGCCGGCGAGGAGTGCGCCGTCCTCGACGCGGTGGACCGAGCGGCCGCTGCCGAAGCGCGCCGTCGCGTCGTTGCCGTCGGCGCCGGTGGCGCTCATCCGAGCGACGCCCACATCGCCTTGTCGCGCTCGGCCGTCCAGACGCGCGGGTCGCGGTGCTCGGTCGCCTCGTCGAAGGCGCGCGAGACGTCGAAGGGCATGCAGTGCTCGTAGATGAACTGGCTGCCGTAGGTCGGCCGCAGCACGGCGTCGGTGTCGGCGAAGACGCGCTTCAGGTCGTGGCCCTGCGCGACGCCCGACTTGACGCTCGCGAACAGGTCGCGGATGAAGGCGCGCGTCGTCGCGATGCCGTCGCGGCACATCGCCGGATCGGTGAGCGCGGCGCCGCGGCCCGGCACGATCGAGGTCGCGCCGAGCGCCTTGACCCTGTCGAGCGTCGTCGGCCAGTCGTTGAAGTAGGCGTCGCCGGCGTAGGCGGTCGCGCCGTACTCGACCAGGTCGCCGCTGAAGAGGATCCTCTGCTGCGGCAGCCAGGCGACCGTGTCGCCCTTGGTGTGGCCGCGGCCGAGCTGCATCAGCTTCACTTCGAGCTTGCCGAGCCAGACCGTCATCTCGCCCTTGAACGTGAGCGTCGGCCAGGTCAGCCCGGGGATCGTCTCGACGGCGCGAAAGAGGCGCGGGAAGCGCTCGATCTCGCTCTTCATGTCGGCCGCTCCGCGCTCGACGATGAGGTCGCGCGTGTCCTCGCTGGCGATGATCTCGCTCGCGCCTGCCTTCGCGTACGCGCTCGCGCCGAGCACGCGAACCGCGTGGTAGTGGCTCATGACGACGTACTTGATGGGCAGGTCCGTGACCTCGCGGATGCGCCGGATGACGTCGTCGGCCATCACCGGCGTCGCCTGCGTGTCGATCACCATCACCGCGTCGTCGCCGATGACGACGCCGGTGTTCGGGTCGCCCTCGGCGGTGTACGCGTAGGCGTTGTCGGAGAGCCGGGTGAACGTGACCTGCTTGTCGGCGAGGTCGGCCTGGGAGGCGAATGCTTTGCTCATGGAAATGTCCGGTGAAGGCGCGCCGCGGCGCCGCGATCAACGCGGCGGCAGCGACGCGAGGAACGACGATACCGCGCCGTGGAATTCGTCGCCGACCTCGACGACGCTCAGGTGCGAGGCGTCGGCGAAGACACGGAGCTCGGCACCGGCGATGCGCTCGGCGATCGCCTGCGCCATCTCGGGTGTGGCGCCGGCGTCGCGGGCGCCGGCGATGACCAGCGTCGGCAGCCGGACAGCGGCCAGGCGGTCGAGCCAGTCGACGTCGGCGACGGCGTGGCACGCCGCCGCGTAGCCGGCCGGATCGGTGCGCAGCAGCTTCGTGCGCAGGTCGGCGGCGACCCGGGGATGCGCGGCACGGTAATCGGCGTTCAGGTAGCGCTCGACGACGGCATCGGCCACGGCGGCCATGCCGCCCTGCTCGACCGCCGCGATCCGCGCCGCCCAGGTCGGCCGCGCCGCCTCGGTGTAGCGCGCGACCGTGTTGGCGAGGACGACGCCGCGCAGCAGCTCGGGGTGGCGGACGGCGAGCCCCTGGCCGACCATGCCACCCATCGACAGGCCGACGAAGGCGACCGGGCCGCGGCCCCATTCGCGGATCAGGCGCGCCGCGTCGTCGACGAGATCGTCGATCGCATACGGGCCCGGCGGCCGCGCCGAGCCGCCGTGGCCGCGCTGGTCGTAGCAGAGCACCGTATACGTCGAGGCCAGGCGCGCCGCGAGCGCGTCCCACATGTGGGCGTCGAGGCCGAGGGCGTGGCTCAGGACGACCGCCGGGCCCTGCCCCTGCACCGTGACGCGCAATTGCGGCGCGCTGAAGGTGTGGTGCGTCGCGACGCGCGCATCGGCGGCGAGCGATCGCGGCGCCGGCGCGCGGCCCTCGGCGCGCAGGATCTCGCCGGCGATCTTGAACGCCGTGTTCGCCGCCGGCACGCCGCAGTAGATCGCGCCCTGCAGCAGCGTCTCCTTGATCTTCGCGACCGGCACGCCGCCGCGGATCGCGGCGCGGCAGTGCAGCTCGAACTCCTCCCAGCGCGCCATTCCCATCGTCATGCCGAGGACGAGCAGCCGCCGCGTCTCGTGGTCGAGGCCGGGCCGGCCCCAGATGTCGTGCCAGGCGTAGCGCGTGATGAGGCTCTGGAAGTCGGCGTTGAACTCGGTCGCGCCGGCGAGGGAGCGGTCGACCCAGTCGTCGCCGAGGACGGCGCGGCGGTTGGCGACGCCGCGATCGAAGTCGTCGCTGCGGTCGGGAGGGGTTGAGTCCGCGGTCATCGGGGGGTTCCGGAAGAAGGTGGCGAAGGCGCGAGGCGATCGAGCTGCGCGGCGGCGAGCGTGCCGGCTCGCCGCGCCGCCGCATCGACATCGAACGCCGCCGCGAGGGCAGTGGCGTCGATGCCGCGCAGCGACGGCTCGGCGCGCAGCAACGCGTGCAGGTCGCCGCCTTCGCCGACGGCGCGCGCCGAGAGCGCCGCCAGCAGCTCGTGCGCCTTCGCCTTGCCGAGCGAAGGCACGAGCAGCGCCGCCGCCGCCTCGGCGAACACCGTGCCGTGCTGTCGGTCGATGTTCTCGCGCATGCGAGCCGCGTTCACTTCGAGTCCTCCGCAGGCGTCGGCGAGCGCGGCCAGGGCGCCGTGGGTTTCGAGGAACAGCGACGGCCACTCGGCGAGCTCGGCCTGCCATTCGCCGAGACCGCGCTCGTGCGGCGGCGCCATCGCCGCGAGCAGCGCCGCGGCGTGATGCGGCGCGCGCACGCTGGCGGCGATCGCCGTCATCGCCGCGACCGGGTTGCGTTTCTGCGGCATCGCCGACGAGCCGCCGCGGCCGCTCGCCGACGGCTCGGCGACTTCGCCGACCTCGGCCTGCGCGAGCAGCGCGATGTCGCGGCCGATCTTGCCGAGCGAGCCGCACAGCACCGCGACCTCGCAGCCGAGCGCGACCCAGTCGTCGCGCTGGACGTGCCAGGCGCCTTCGCCGGTTGCGAGGCCGAGCTGCGCAGCGAGCCGTCGCGCCACGGCCGGGCCCTTGTCGCCGAGCGTCGCGAGCGTGCCGACCGCGCCGCCGAGCTGAACGCGCAACGCCGTGTCGCGTGCGTGCGCGAGCCGATCGCGCGCGCGCAGCAGCGGCGCGACCCAGGCGACGAGCTTGAAGCCGAAGCTGATCACCTGCGCCGGCTGCAGCAGCGTTCGCGCGAGCATCGGCGTCGCCAGATGCGCACGCGCGAGCGCGCGCAGCGACGCCGACAAGCGCGCCAGGTCGGCATCGATCAGGGCGAGCGCCCGCTTCGTGACGATGACCATCGCCGTGTCGATGACGTCCTGGCTCGTGCTGCCGTGATGGACGAACGCCGCCGCCGCTTCGTCGCGCTCGGCGACCGTCGCGGTCAGCCGCTTGACGAGCGGGATCGCCAGGCTGCCGGCGCGGCGCGCCTCGTCGACGAGCGAATCGACGTCGCCGGCGCCGGCGCGGCTCGCCGCGGCGATCGGCGCGGCCGCGCCTGGCGGAATCGCGCCCTCGGCGGCTTCGGCCTCGGCGAGCGCCGACTCGAAGGCGAGCATCGCCGCGACGATCGACCGGTCGGCGAAGACCTCGACCATCGCGGCGCTGGCCAGCGTGCGCGCGAAGATCGACGCCGTCATCGCCCGTCCATCAGACGCCCGCGCCTTCGTGCGCCGCCGGCACCGGCGCGAGCGCGCTGGCGAGGACCTTGTCGACGCGCTTGCCGTCGAGGTCGACGACCTCGAAGCGCCAGCCTTCCCAGTCGACCCAGTCGGCCGTGTGCGGCAGCCGGCCGAGGAGCAGCATGATCATTCCGGCGAGCGTGTTGTAGCGGCCGCGATCCTCTTCGGGCAGCTCCTTCAGGCCGAGCCGGTCTTTCAGCTCGGGCGTCGGGATCAGGCCGTCGAACAGCCAGCTGCCGTCGGCGCGCTGCACCGCCCACGAGTCGGACTCGGTCTCGGTGCTGAACTCGCCGGTGATCGCCTCGAGGACGTCGCGCACGGTGATCATTCCCTGCACCTCGCCGTACTCGTCAACGACGAAGACGATCTGCGCGCTCGAGGCGCGGAAGTGCTCGAGCAGCTCCATCCCCGAGAGCGTCTCCGGAACGAACACCGGCGACTGCAGGTCCCGGTCGACGGCGAACGGCTCGCCCTTGATCGCGCGCTGCAGGAGCTTTTGCGCGGTGATGACGCCGAGCACGTCGTCGAGGCCGCCGCGGCACACCGGGTAGCGCGAGTGCTCGGCGTCGCCGATGACGCGCAGCACGTCGTCGGCGCTGCTGTTGGCCTCGAGCCAGACGATCTCGGCGCGCGGGATCATCATCGAGCCGACCTGGCGGTCGTCCAGGCGAAAGACGTTGCGCACCATCTGGTGCTCCTGCGCCTCGATCACGCCGGTCTCGAGGCCTTCCTCGAGGCTGGCGGCGATCTCCTCCTCGGTGACGCTGCGATCGGGGCCGCCGCGGATGCCGAAGAGGCGCAGCGTCATCTCGGTGCACCACGAGAGCAGCTTGACGAACGGCCGGGCGATCAGCGAGAGCCACTCCATCGGCCGGGCGACGAAGCGGGCGACCGTCTCCGGGTGCTGCAGGCCGATCCGCTTCGGCACCAGCTCGCCGAAGATGATGCTGAGGAAGGTGATCGTGACGACGACCATCGCCGTCGCCGTGATCTCGGCGGCGCGATCGCCGATGTTGAAGGTCGCATGCAGCCACTGCGCGAACGGCGCCGAGAAGGCGGCGTCGCCGACGATGCCGTTCAGGATGCTGATCGAGGTGATGCCGATCTGGACGACCGAGAGGAACTTGGTCGGGTCGTCGTGCAGCGCCATCGCGTGGCGGGCGCCCGAATCGCCCGCCTCGACCATCACCTGCAACCGTGCCTTGCGACTCGCGGTGAGCGCCATTTCCGACATGGCGAACAGCGAATTCACGAAGATCAGGAAAAGCAGGAGGGCAACGTCCATGCGCGGGCGCAACGGTCGGGGGAGGCCAGCGTAGCAGAATCGTTCCATGCATTACTTCGTCGGCGACATCCAGGGCTGCGCCTCCGCGCTCGACCGGCTCCTCGACGAGATCGACTTTTCGCCGTCGCGCGACCACCTCTACGTCCTCGGCGATCTGGTCAACCGGGGCCCTGCCTCGCTCGCCACCCTGCGCCGCCTGCGCGAGTTCGGCGCGGCGGCGACCTGCGTGCTCGGCAACCACGACTGGCACCTGCTCGCCGTCGCCGCCGGCGTTCGCCCGCGCCACCGCAGCGACACGCTCGACGACATCCTCGATGCGCCCGATCGCGAGGAGTGGCTCGCCTGGGTGCGCACGCGCCGCATGGCGGTGTTCGAGCAGGGCTGGCTGATGCTGCACGCCGGCGTCGTGCCGCAGTGGGATCTCGCGCAGACGCTCGCCCTCGCCGCCGACCTCGAGCGCAACCTGCGCGAGCGGCAGCCGCGCGAATTCCTGGCGGCGATGTTCGGCAACGAGCCGGCGCGCTGGAGCGACTCGCTCCGCGGCGACGACCGGCTCCGCTTCACCCTCAACACCCTCACCCGCATCCGCTTCGTCGCCGAAGACGGCACGCTCGAGTTCCAGACCAAGGACGGCGCCGACGCCGCCCCGCCCGGCTTTCGGCCATGGTTCGACGTCCCCGGGCGGCGCACGGCCGGCGTGCCGATCGCCTTCGGCCACTGGTCGTCGCTCGGGCTCCTGCAGCGCAGCGACCTGCTCTGCCTCGACACCGGCTGCGTCTGGGGCGGCCAGCTGAGCGCCGTTCGCATCGATGCGGCGCGGCGCGAGGTGTTCCAGGTCCCCTGCGAAGGAACGCGTCGTCACGGCTGAGACGAAGCGCAAGCCGTTGCCGCGTCCGGAGAAGGAGACTCGTGCGAAGATCTCGGCCCTCGCGGGCGGTGGTCGCGCCGCCGCCCAGGGAGACGTGGCCGAGCGGTCTAAGGCAGCAGTCTTGAAAACTGCCGAGGGGGCAACTCCTCCGTGAGTTCGAATCTCACCGTCTCCGCCAGAACGGCGTCAAGGCAAGTCCCAGGACGACCCTCTGCGTCCCGATTTCCCTGGGATCGGGAATCGGGCAGCGAGCGACCAGCAATCAATACAAAGGTATTGACCTCAGTCTCGTCATGCCGCATGCTAAGGTTCATGCCTTACTGATTCACACGGCGATCTGAGCATGGTTGCCAATGCAAGCGCCAACGGAAAGTCAGGCCGACATCCCAACATGCGAGAGGAGAATCATGAGTAAGGTATTCGTCAACATCGGGCTCAGCCTCGACGGCTACGTGGCGCCGGAAGGAATGACCATGGACAATTGGGACCATCCTGAGTACAAGAACTGGGGCGCCAGGTGGGGGGCGCTCATGTCCTGGATCCTCAATCAACAGTACTTCCGCGAGAACCTCAAGCTCGGACCCGGCGGAGAGACCGGCCCGGTCAATGATCTGATTCGCAGCACCACGGAGCGCATCGGTGCCAACATCATGGGCAAGCGAATGTTCGACCAGGGCGAGCGCGCCTGGCCGGAGGAGGCGCCGTTTCACAGACCGGTGTACGTTCTTACCCATGAGAAACGGGAACCCTGGGCGCGCCCCGGTGGGACGACCTTTCACTTCATCAACGACGGGCCGGAGCGTGCCCTGGAGCTGGCTCGGCAATCCGCAGGCGGTCGTGATATTCGTATCGCGGGCGGAGCCGATGTGATCCAGCAGTACCTGAACCTGGGTGTCGTTGACGAGCTGGAAATCGCCTTGGCACCCGTGTTGTTCGGCGGCGGGCGGCGTCTGTTCGAGAACCTGCGCGAGCCCGGCCAGCAGTTTCGCGTTGACAAGGTTCTCGATGGCCCGGCTGCCACGCACTTGCGCTATGTGCCTCGGTGAGGGCGGCCTCACCGGAGCGCCTGACCGCGAGATCGTGCTGTCGCGTGTCATCGACGCTCCCCGGGATCAGGTGTTCCTCGCCTGGGTCGAGCCGAAGCGCGTGTTCCGATGGTTCGGCCCGCGCGGCTTTCGCTGCGAGGTTCACCAAGACTGCGAGGCCAAGCCCGGCGCGGTATGGCGATTCGACATGATCGCGCCCAACGGTCAGCGTTTCGACAACAGAATGGTTTTTCTGGAGGTCACGCCCGATGAACGCCTGGTTCTCGACCACGGCAAGGACATGGACGACGACCCGGGTCGATTCAGGGTGACGGTGACCTTCGACCAGCAGAGCGACGGCAAGACCGTGCTCACGCTCCGGCAGCTGCACCCGAGCAAAGCACAACGCGACAGCAAGATCGGCTTCGGCGCGGTCGAGCTCGGACATCAAACGCTCGCCAAGCTGGATGAGTACCTGCATGGGCACTGACATTGGCGGTCGAGCCCCGGTGAGGCGAGGAGCTGCCGCGCGAAGTCAGGAGATCAGCCGCGTCTTCCAGGCGCTCGCCGACCCGACGCGGCGCGCGGTGGTCGAGCGGCTGGCTCGGGGACCTGCCTCGACGACGGAGCTGGCACGTCCGTTCGACATGGCCTTGCCGTCATTTGCGCAGCACCTTGCGATGCTTGAACAATGCGGCCTGGTGCGGTCGCAGAAGGAAGGACGGGTTCGTTGTTTCGAGCTTGCGCCGAAACCGCTCGCAACCGCCGAAGGCTGGATCGCAGAGCAGCACGCGATTTGGAACCAGCGCCTCGATCAGATGCAAGCCGACGTGGAAGGTGCGAAGGCAGCGAAACGGTGACGCCGTGCCATACGCCGACGTCGACGCCGCGGGTCGGCTCATCGCAGAAGAGGAGCGCGGCCATGCTCTTGGCGCTGAGCGAGTAGCGCTAGCGGGTTGCGCCAGCCGCCCGGATAGCGGCGACGATCGCGTTGAACTCCTCGCGGTTCACGTCGGAGATCACCCAGTGCGTCATGCCACCCTCGGACCAATGTGCAGTCCGGAAGCCGCGCTCTTGCAGGAACTCCGGCTTGCTGTCGTCGCCGCTCTTGGGCCAGACGAACGAGTTCACGACGTGCTCGCCCTGCCGATAGACAAGCGCAGCCACCGGGTGACCGTCGAGGTAGTCGACGCGGCCGCCAACGAACACCGAGCCAGGAAGCTGCAGTTCATCGACCGGCGGCGAGAAATCGAGTTTTGACGACAGCCACGGCTTGACTGTGTGGTGATCGGAAGACGCGACATCGACCAGGTGCTGCCCCAATGTCGAGCGCACGTGGCTGGCGACGACATCGTCGAGCACTCGCCCGTCCTGCGACGGACGCAGCCAGGCGACGTTCAACGCCACGGCCAGCATGGCCACGAGGCCGAATGCAGCGGCGCGAGGGCGCCAGTCGAACCACCTCTGAACCGCCGTGACGAGCGCACCCGGCCCGTGGCGGGCCGGCCCGCGGGTCGGAACGGGGCGCTGCGATGCCGTCGCGCCAGCCACTCGCTCCCGCAGGGCCGCCGGCGCCCGGTGGTAGTCCGCCTTCTCGCGAATCACCTCGCGCAACTGGCCGAGCTCTTCGATCTTGCGGGCCAATGCCGCATCCGTTCGCATCCGCTCTTCGATCTCGAGCTGGCTGCTCAGGTCCAGCTCACCATCGACGAAGGCGTTGAGGAGCTGGTACTCGTTGCTGGTTTTCATGGATTTCCCCCAGCCGCGGCCGCCTTCGGGACGGTTCGCAAGACAGGTCGTGCGCCCGGCCTCAGGGCCTCTCGCATGAGGGCTCGGCCACGAGCGAGCCGCGACATGACCGTTCCCACGGGGATATCGGCAATTCGCGCGATGTCGTTGTAGGAGAGATCTTCAAGCTCGCGCAGCACAAGCACCTCCCGGAAGGCGACCGGCAGTCCGGCGATCGCGTCGTTGATATTCCGTCGCTCGGTCTTGCGCATCGCCACTGAAGGCGGCTCGTCCGCAGACGGGCCTGCAATTTCGTGGCTGGCATCGTCGGCGTCGTCGAACGCCACGTTTTCCGCCGGGCGGTTTTCCTTGAGCCAGGAATAGCAGGTGTGCCGGACGATCTGCAGCAGCCAGGGTCGTGCACTGTCGCCGCGCATGCTGTCCATGTAACGCATGGCGCGCAACAACGATTCGTGCGCCACGTCCTCGGCGTCGTGGTCGTTGTGCGTCAGCCATCGGGCCAGGTTGTAGGCCGCATCCACGTGCGGGAGCACGAGCAATTCGAAGCGCTTGCGGTGCTCATCACTCCCCATGGACACGTCCCCCTTCCTCTCCTTACCCGCGGCCCGATGGACTTATTCCAATCCTGAGTAAAAAAAATCGAGCATCGACGAATATTTCGTCCCGGCTCAGCGGCAGGCGCGTAGCAGTCGAGGTGCGCCGCCGGCCAGGCCGCACCCGCATCTTGCGCCAACGATGAGCTTGGCCGTCACCCGGCCAGGCTCGGCCGCATCGACATGTCGTGCCTCGATCTAAATCGGCGCGGCAGATCCAGCGCTTCATCAACGAAGGCGCTCAAGCGCTACGACTCGACCCTGGGTTCCATCAGAACGATCCTTCCGGTCGCATTGACCCTGTTGTCCATGAATACCTGATAAAGCGGCTGTTAGTCCCGAACCCGACGCGATCAATGCCATCGACGTTGCCTTTCAAGCACACCGGAATTTGCGGATGGCCGCTCGGCCGACGCGACACCCGTGCACTCGGGGAGAGTCGGAATAAAACGTCGCTCGGTCCTGTAGAGCAAGGGTGAGTTGCCGTCAACCCTTACCCCTCGAGGACTTGTGAATCATGAACGACCCCAGACCGAACCGAAGAGAAGCGTTGAAGTGTCTGTCCGCCTGGAGCGCGACCGCTGTCGTATGGACCGTGAGCGGGGGCGTGCCGAGTGCGCTCGGCGCCACGAACACCGGCTCGATCGCCAAGTCCGATGGCGGCGACCTGACCTTCGTGCAGATCAGCGACACCCACATCGGCTTCAAAAGGGACGCGAACCCGGATGTCGTCGGCAGCCTGCGCCGCGCCATCGCCGACATTCACGGCCTTCCGCAGGCGCCGGCGTTCGTCGTCCACACCGGTGACGTCAGCCATCTCTCCAAGGCCGAGGAATTCGGCAGCGCCCGAGACCTGCTTCGCGAGATTCGCGTCGACCGGGTACATACCGTTCCCGGCGAACACGACACCATCGACGACGGCGTCACGGGCTACCTCAAGTACTTCGACCACGATGGCAACGGTCGCGCCTGGTACAGCTTCGACCAGAACGGCGTGCATTTCATCGGCCTGACCAACACCTTGAATTTCAAGGCCGGCACGATGGCGTCTCTCGGCGACGAGCAGCTCGCCTGGCTGAAGACTGACTTGGCCGGGCGTTCGAGCTCGACCCCGATCGTCGTTCTCGCCCACATTCCGATGTGGACGATCTGGGAGCCGTGGGGCTGGGGCACCTCTGATTCGGCTCAGGCAATGGCGCTGCTGCGGCCGTTCGGCTCGGTCACCGTCCTCAATGGCCACATCCACCAGGTGATGCAGAAGGTGGAAGGCAACGTTTCATTGCACACCGCCATGTCGTTGGCCTATCCGCTGCCGACCCCAGGTCAGGCCGGAATCGGCGAACCCGGCCCCGTCAAAGTGCCGGCAGGCGAGCTCGGCAAGCTGCTCGGGACACGCCAGGTGTCCGTCGTTCGCGGCCGCAGTGCGCTTGCCTTGATCGATCGGCCGCTGGACAGGGGCAACGCATGAAGTCGATCAAGCCCGAGCCTCGGGACGTCGTCCGCGCCAGACGGCGCCTCGCCATGCTCTCGCTTGCCGTGGCAGCGATCGCCACTTGGCCCGACAGCTTCGCGGCCGGCCCGGCGATCAAGACGGTCGACATCGCGAAGTTCGCTTTCGTCCCGAAGGAGATCACGATCGCGCCGGGCACGCGGGTCCGCTGGACCAATCACGACGAGACGCCCCACACCGTCACCAGCCAGTCTGCGAAGAAGGTGCTCTCGTCGCCCGGGCTCGACGTCGACGATCACTACGAATTCGTCTTCAACGATGAAGGCGACTATGCGTATTTGTGCACCATCCATCCCATGATGACCGGCGTCGTGCACGTTCGAAGGCCGGGCGGCAAAACGCCCTGAGCAGCATCGGATCCGGGACGAGATCTCTTGCCGGATGGCATTGCGGTTCACGTCGATGAGCGCATCACGTCGGCGAGCTCGGCAGATGAGTCAGCTGGATTCGCGTGCCATTCGGCAGTCCCAGATCGGCCCAGGGCAGTGAACGCATCTCGTAGCCGGCTGCCTGGAATACGCTCCTTGACACGGCGACGCGAGCCCTTTGCCTTCGATCATCCGAGCCAGCGTGACGCGGGTTGCTCGTCGCCATGTGTTGGACGACGTCCATCGCACTGCCAACGACTGTCAGGTTCCTCGTTTCCCGATCCCCGGTCATGCCGACGGCCGCGGGTCCGGCATGAATCTGGATTGCGTGCCCGATGCGACAGCCGAGCTCGCCTTCGAAGCGCGTCATGACCGCATCCAGGCGCCCGTCGAGGTGGCCGGCAGCACGAAGTGCCTGCCGGCTCCCCTCCGCAGCGCCGAGCTCCAGACCAAACACGACGACCACCCGATCGCCGCTGGCGTGAATCGGAAATCCTCCTTCTGCGCGGCTCGTCTCGCCCACCGTCCTGGTGAAGTGGTTGAAGGCATACAGAAGGTCATGGGGCAACAAGTCGTGACCGGCAGACGGCCAATGCAGATGGACCAGCATGACGACCACCTCGTGCTCGATGCCTGCAGCCAGCGCATTGACGCCTGTCGGACCCGCAGCGACAAGCAGTGGAACAACGCTGACGTCACCCTGCGGGCGCAGCTGGCAGGCGAGCCGGATGTCGACCGGCGCACCCAGACGGGCCAGCGTCCCGCGCTCGCTTTCCTCGGGAGGTGGACAACTGTCCTTGCCCTCGATCACCCGGATTCGGCACGTCGAACAGCGTCCGCGTCCACCGCATGTCGACACGTGCGGGATGCGGTGGATGCGGCTGGCCTCGAGGACCGAACATCCTCGCGGAACTCGAACGGACCGGTTCGGGTAGGTGACGGAAATCAGGCTGCCGTGTCGCTCCTCCAGGAATGAACGTGCCAGCCGGCCGGCGAACACGGCGGCGATGACGCCGAAGTAGAGCATCAGCAGTCCATCCCGGACATTGCCAAGTGCAATGGCCTGGGCATCGGAGGCCGAGGCGACGGCAACGGCGACCCAGGCGGGGTCACGGGCGAGCAGCGACACGTCCTTGACCATCGAAAGAAAGCCCAGTACCGCGCATGCCGGGAGCAACAGAGCAACTGCGAACAGCACAGGCCGCAAGCGCAAGTACCATCGGCGCCGACTGAATGCCAGGTTGACGCCCAGGCACCCGTGCAGCCATCCGGGCACGAGCAAGGCGATCTGCCAACCCTGGCGACCGGTGTGCCACAGCATCCAGACGACGTGCGCATAGTCGGGCGGATGGCCGTACATCTCGAACGCGAGGCGAGTCGATACCGCGTGGCCGATTAGGAGCGTCGGCATGCCAAGGCCGAGAACGATGCGCAGCAACTCGATGGGCGGCATGCGCAAGGTCCTGTGATCGTAGATGGCAAGCAGCGCCAGACAGACGTGAACGCCGGCTGCGCTGTACAGGATCAGGGTGCCCGCGCCGCTCTGCCAGACACGGACGGCGACGCGCAGGCCCGTTTCGGCAGCGGCGATCGACACCAGGCCGAGGGCGTGATTGAGGAGATGCGTCGCGACGTAGACGAACAGCGTCAGGCCCGAGACCAGGCGCAGGTTTCGCCGGGTCAGGCGCAAGCCGCCCCTTGGCGCCGAGAGCCAGCTGCCGAGCTCATCGATCATGTGACTTCCGCGAAGACGTGCCAGCCGGCCTAAGGTCTTGGCGAAAACGCGAGGCAATGACCGTGCGGGTTGATCGCCCCCTCGACGATCTTGCAGGTGCCGACGTCCTTCGCGGTCTTGCCTGGCATGAACTGGATGCAGTCGTCACAGTCCTTGCCCGGCAGCTTGCCGTCGTCCAGGTATTGAACCGTCGCCTTCGCCAACTTGGCGTCGGCCGCCCAAGCGACGTTCGAAGCGACGATCGCAAGAACGAGGCCACCAGCTGCGCCTGCACCGACCCGAATGGCATTTCGCCGGCAAACGGCCGTATCCATGATTGCTCCTTGTAGTGATGGGTTCGGCCGTTGCGTGCGCCGCACTCCTTCGCCATACGGCCCGACGGCGCACGAAATTCCCAGTCCGGCGCGTCGCCTCGCCAACCGACGGAGATCGCACGCCTGCGGGAATAGACATCCTCATTCCGGCGTAGTGCCTTGTAGGGAGGCGTACGCCCTTGGAACATCACCACCGACGATTCGAAGCCTTGGCGCTTCCTCATCTGGACGCGGCCTACAACTTGGCACGCTGGTTCACGCACAACGACCAGGACGCTCACGACGTTGTCCAGGACGCTTACCTTCGCGCCCTGCGCTATTTCGACAGCTTTCACGGCGAAGAAATCCGACCGTGGCTGCTCCAGATCGTGCGCCATACCTGTTATTCGTGGCTTGCCAGGAACCGTCCCAAGGACGTGATCTCGCTCGACGACTGCGACGACGCCTGGCGCGAGATTCCGGGTCCGAGCGCCGAGGAGCCGCAGGCGATCGCCCTGCGCAACTCGGATCGCACGCGCATCAACGAGGCCTTGGCGGCCTTGCCGGTGGGCTATCGCGAAGTGCTGGTGCTGCGCGAGATGGAGGACCTGCCCTACAAGGACATTGCCCGAATCGCCGACATCCCGATCGGCACGGTCATGTCCCGCCTGGCACGGGCGCGCGGATTGATGCGAGAGGCGCTGTCGGCCGAGATGAGGCCGACGCTTCGCGGTGTGCCCGGGTCGAGGTGCCGGGAAGAATCAACATGAAGGACTCCATCGCCATGAACGCCGTCCCTGACTGGAAAGAGCTGAGTGCATTCGTCGATGGCGAATTGACCGACCGTCGTGCGAGAGAGATCGAGGCGCGCGTCAAGGAAAGCGCGCCCCTGGGCAGCCGGATTGCGGAGCTGCGACACCTGCAAACCGTCATGCTCCACGGGACCGACTATCACCGTGCCCCCGAGGCGTTGCGCCTGGCGATTCTCGACGCAAGCCGGCCGCCGAGATCGCAGCACGCCTTTGCATCGCGTCGGGCGGCGGCATCACCTTGGCCCGGCATCGGCACGCTGCAGCGCTGGTTCGCGTGGCGACCGTTGGCCTCTTCGCTCGCCCTCGCCAGCCTCCTCGCCTTCACGCTGAACTTGACCCAGTCCACGATCTCGCATACCGATCAGCTTCAGGAAGAGATCGTGACCAGTCATGTGCGGGCAACGCTCTCGCATCGGCTGGTCGATCTGGCGTCTTCCGATCGGCAGGCGCTAGGGCCTTTCCTGTCCTCACGACTGGATTTTTCGCCACCGGTCCACGAGTTGACCTTCGCCGGCTCATCGCTGGTAGGCGGTCGGGTGGACTATGTCGATGGCCGTGCGGTGGCTGCCGTGGTCTACCGTCTCGGCGATCATGTCGTCGACTCGTTCGTCTGGCCCACCAGGGACGGCGACAGCAGCTTGACCGGAAGCACGAGGCGCGGCTTCCAGCTGGCGCGCTGGTCTCGAAACGGGCTGGCACATTGCCTGGTATCGGACCTGAGCCCGGAACAGCTTGCGGCGATCGCCCGTCAGCTCGAGGCCGCCTCGCCCGAGCCGGCTTCGTCCTAGCAGCGGATGGCCTGCGCGGTGAACCGATCCGCGCACTCGCGTATCGCGCGCGCCGTCTGTTCATTCCGATTGCTCGGCATTCACCCTGTCGCTGCGCGGGTACACGGCTGTCGTCGGAATTTATGCCACGGCGCCGCGGTTTAGGCATGAGCGTCGCCGACTCGGCGTGAACAACTGCATCGCTCGATGCGGACCCTGACCGAGCCTTCGAGCGTACGCGCAGGAGTCCTCCATGCTTCACCCCCAGCGCCGACTGGCCGCCATCTCGATCGCCGTCGCTGCAGCGTTCTGCGACAGCCCGGCGCGCGCCCAAGCCGATCCCCTTCAGGAGTTGAAGGCTCAAGTCGATGCACTTCTGCACAAAGTCGCAGAGTTGGAACGCAGCCAGCGCACCGTCGATTCCACACCTGCATCGACACCGAGCAATGCGGTCACCGGCGGAGCGACCAAAGGCTCCTTCAAGCTGCCGGGCTCGAATACCTCGGTGACACTCGGCGGCTACGTCAAGCTCGACGCGATCTTCACCAATCCGAGCGCCGGTGTCGGCAGTACGGCTGACCAGGAGCTCGAGGCTCCGAACATTCCGGTCGGATCCAACGCGAAGGCGGGCGAGCGCAATCAGGTCAAGTTCCACGCCCGCCAATCGCGTCTCTTCGGCGCGACCAGCACGCCGACGCCATGGGGCGACCTGACCACCTACGTCGAGGGCGACTTCTTCGGCGCCGCCGGCACCGAAACCGTCAGCAATTCGAACGGCCTGCGCACGCGCCACGCCTACGGCACGCTCGGCGGCCTGCTGGCCGGCCAGACCTGGACCACGTTCTCCGATGTGGCGACGTACGCGGAGACTCTCGACTTCGGCGGTCCGGTCGGCGTCATCTTTGCGCGCCAGGCGCAGGTGCGCTGGACCCAGCCGTTCTCCGGCGGGCAATGGTCGCTCGCCCTCGAGAATCCGGAGACCGTCGCCTCTCTGCCGAGCGGCGCGAGCTTTCGTGCCGACGACGACCGCTTGCCGGACTTCGCGGGGAACATCCACTTCGACACGTCCCTGGGCAGGTACTCGATCGCAGCTGTCGCACGCCAGCTGCGCGTCGATTCCGCAAGCGCGCCGGCGAGCCGTGCTCAAAAGCTGGCCACCGCCTTCGGCGTGAACGGCGTCGTACCGGTGTTCGGCAAGGACGACGTCCGGCTCTCGGCCTATATGGGCAACGGCATCGGCCGCTACTCGGTGGGCTTCTTCTCCGACGCACTCCTCGACACCGACGGTCATCTCGTCCTGCCGACGCAGTGGCTGGCGATGGCCGCTTACCGGCACTTCTGGACGCCGACCCTTCGCTCGACCGTCGCGCTGTCGGAACTGGCCTCGTCGAACCCGGCCGGCACGGGGGCAGGCGTCAACAGGCGAGCGGACTCGGCGCACCTGAACGTGATCTGGAGCCCGGTGCCGCAAACCAACCTCGGCCTCGAGTACATCCACGCGAGAAGAGAGGTCCAGGACGGCAGCGCCGGCTCGCTGAATCGCCTGCAGGCCTCTGCCCAGTATTTCTTCTGAAGCGCAAAAGAACCCATCGCGCGTTTGCCGAGCACCTGGAATTCCGATCACTTCGCCTCGGTATTGCATGACACGACTCGAGAGCGAGCGGACTGGCACCACAAGTGTCATTTACCCTAAAGGACTCATCATGAATCGCAACATCACCAGTTCACTTTTCCTTGTTTCGGCGCTGTGCGCGGGCGCGGCCCAAGCGCAGGCGACCGTCACGCGCGAACAGGTCAAGGCCGAATTCACGCAGGCCGTTCGCAACGGCGACGTTGCTCCGGCAGGAGAAGGCATGACGCTTCGCCAACTGCATCCGGAGCGCTACGCCGCTCCTTCGGTCGTCGGCGCGAAGACACGCGCGGAGATCAAGGCCGAGTATGCAGAGGCCGTTCGCACGGGCGACATCATCGCCGCAGGAGAAGCCGGCCTGAAGCTCAACGAGCTGCATCCGCAGGCGTATCCGGCGACCGCTTTCGCCGGCACCGGCAAGACGCGCGGCGAGGTGAAGCTCGAGCTCGCCGAGGCCGTTCGTACGGGCGACGTCATCGAGGGCGAAACCGGGATGAAGCTGAACGAGTTGTACCCGCAGCGCTACTCCGCGGCCCGCACGACCAGCTTGCTGGCGCAACGCTCGGGAGCTGTGGCCAGCGCAGTCGCCCGCTGAAGTTCGGGGGCGGTGGCTCATTCGGCATCGCCCCGTCGACGACCAGCAGCAGCACCTGGCCGTGCGACGCCTCGTGACTCGCTGCCCTGCGCTTCAGCGCCCCAGCATCTGCTTGAGCGTCTTGCCCGAAGGCTCGGCGAGATCGAGCTCATCCTGCAGCGCCTGCAGGTGCAGCGCGAGGATGCGTCGGCCGCGGGCGACCTCGCCGGCGGCGATCGCTTCGACGAGATCGACGTGATCGCCGTGCATTGCGTCCTCCTTGCTGCGCCGCGTGCCGTGCGTCAGGAGGATGAGCGGCATCCGCGAGAGCAGGTCGTCGAGGAGCTGGGCGAGGACGCGGTTGCCGCAGTGCTCGGCGAGCAGGCGGTGGAATGCGATCGCGAGCCGATAGCCTTCCTGCACGTCGCCGGACTTGAACGCACGCTCCTGGGCTCGCACGTGCGCACGCAGTGCCTTGACTGTCGCCGGCGCCGGCGCACGCGCCAGCACTTCGACCACCATGCCCTCGATTGCCAGTCGCGCTTCCAGGATCTGGCGGCAGTCCTGGGGCGAAGGCTTGGCCACGGTGGCGCCGCGATTGGGCGCGAGCTGCAGGATGCCTTTGTGGGCGAGGCGCAGCAACGCCGTGCGCACGCTCGTGCGGCTCACCTGAAAGAGC
Organism: Caldimonas sp.; assembly: GCA_035995885.1. Classification (GTDB taxonomy): domain Bacteria; phylum Pseudomonadota; class Gammaproteobacteria; order Burkholderiales; family Burkholderiaceae_C; genus Schlegelella_A. Next base: position 32,983 of record DASYKC010000040.1, read on the forward strand.
TCGGTGAGCTCCGCTTCCTTCAGCTTGACGCCGGGCGCGAGCCGGTGTTCCTGCACAGCCGTGTGGATGGCGGCATAGACGCGTTCGTCGGCGGTCGGACGCGCGCGGGAAACATCGATGGAAGAGGAATCGGTGGCGTGCACGACGATCGCAGGGAAGGCGTCGAATTCTAAAGTCGGGCGCGGGCCTGGCACGGAAGTTTCTTTAGACAATCCCGCCCGGGTTTGTTCTACAAGATTCCCACTGACGTCTCCACCAGAATGCCCTTTTCCGGTGCCGTCCGCCCCTCTCGAGGGCGGCGGCGGTCGGTCATCGGAGCCTCCTTTGCCTCTCTCGCCTTCGTCTTCCGACTTTCCCTCGCTGCGTACGTTTCTCGACGAGCTGCCCGAGCACGAGCTCCTGCGCGTTCCCGGACTCGCCGACCTCGACTACGTGAAGACGGCGCTCGTGCTGGATCTCGACGCGAGAAAGCGCCATCCCGTCGTCCGCTTCGATCCGCCCGCGAGCGGCGTGCCGGTCGTCGCCAACCTCTTCGCCGATCGCGAGCGCATCGCCCGCATGGCCGGCACAACGCGGAGCGGCTTCAACGCCGCGTGGAGCGCCGCGCTCGAGCACCTGCTGCCGGCTGTCGTCGTCGAGCGGGGCGAATGCCAGGAGATCCTCGCCGAGGGCGACGCGGTCGATGCAGCTGCGCTGCCGATCACGCGCCACTTCGCCGGCGACGCCGGCCGCTACATCAGCTCGGGCATCCTCGTCTGCAAGGACCCGGACACCGGCGTGCGCAACCTCAGCTTTCAGCGCCTCCAGCTGAAGGGGCGCGACCGCTTCGGCGCGAGCCTGCATTCGCGCGGCCACATCTGGGAGCACCTGCAGCGCTGCCTGGCGCGGGGCAAGAATCTCGAGGTCGCGATCGTGATCGGCTGTCACCCGGCCATCTATCTCGCCGCCGCGGCGAAGGTCGCGATGGAGGTCGACGAGTTCGCGATCGCCGGCGCGTTGCTGAAGCGACCGGTGGAGCTGGTGCGCTGCAAGACGATCGACGTCGAGGTGCCAGCCGGCGCGGAGTACGTGCTCGAAGGCGAGATCCTCTCGGGAGTCGAGGAGGACGAAGGACCTTTTGGCGAGTACACCGGCTACTCGACGTACCGCTCGACGCGCAACGTCTTCGTCGTCAAGGCGATCACGCGCCGCGCCGCGCCAATCTTCCTCGATATCGTCCCCGGCATGACGAACGACCACCTCCTGCTCGGCCGCAGTGCCAAGGAGGCGCACGTCTACGGGCGGCTGAAGGAGATGGTGCCCAACCTCGTCGCGCTCAGCTATCCGAAGTCGGGCACGCACTTCCACGCCTATCTCTCGCTGAAGAAGAGCGCCGAGGGGCAGGCGCGGCACGCGCTCATGCTCCTCTTCGGCCTCGACAGCTACATCAAGTTCGCCGTCGCCGTCGACGCTGACGTCGACGTCGACAACGACGACGACGTGCTCTGGGCGATGGCGACGCGCTTTCAGGCCGACACCGACATGTTCATGGTGCCCAAGGTGTTCTGCAACCGGCTCGACCCGTCTTCCGTGGACGGCATGTCGGCCAAGCTGGGCATCGACGCTACAGCGCCACTCGACTGGGACGTGCAACGCACCGCGCTGCCGCCCGACGCCGTCGAATGGGCGCGCCGATTCCTCGACCGATCCTGACCTTCCGGAGATTTCCATGCCCATTACGCACTCTCGCCGCGCCGCGCTGGCGCTCGCCGGCGCCGCCGCGCTCTGCATCGCAGCGCCGGTGTTCGCCCAGTCCGCCGCCGCCAAGCCCCAGACGAAGGTGAGCTTTCGTCTCGACTGGAAGCCGGGCGGCCAGCACGCGCCCTTCTATCTCGGCAAGGAGCGCGGCTTCTTCGCTGCCGAAGGCATCGACCTCACGATCATCTCGGGTTCGGGCTCGTCCGACTCGATCAAGCAGCTCGGCGCCGGCGCAGTCGATCTCGCCCTGGTGGATGCCCTCGTGCTCGTCCAGGGCGCCGAGCAGAAGGTGCCGGTGAAGGCCGTCGCCGCGTACTACCAGCGCACTCCGATCGTGCTCATCAGCCCGAAAAGCAAGCCGCTGACCGACCCGCAGCAGCTCACCCGAGGCGCCAAGATCGGCTCGAAGCGCGCCAGCGCAACCTCGCAGGGCCTCACCGCGCTGCTCGCCGTCAACAAGATCGATTCGAAGAGCGTCAATCTCGTCGACATCGGCTTCGGCGTGCAGCCCCTGCTCGTCGGCCAGGTCGACGCGATCATGGGCTTCACGATGAACGAGGCGATAGAGGCCGAATCCGCCGGCATGCCGGTGACTGAGCTGCTGATCGCGAACTACGGCGTCAACGCATACGGGCTCACCATCGCGACGAGCGACAAGTTCCTGAAGGCGCAGCCCGAACTCGTGCGCGCGTTCATTCGCGCGACGCGCAAGGCCGTCGAGGCAAGCGTCGCCGACAGCAACGCCGCGAATCAGGCGGTCGCGAAGTCGGTGAGCGAGGTGGACGTCGCGCGCGAGAACAAGGTGCTTGCGAAGACGGCGCCGTTCTGGTCCGTGCAAGGCAAGCCCCTGGCGAGTTTCGGCAGCGAGACCGCTGCCGGGTGGCAGCAGACGATCGAGACGGCGAAGCGCGTCGGCCTCGTCGAGGAAGCGCCGAAGGTCGCCGACGTGCTCGCCGAGGGCTTCGCGCAGTGATGTCGACGGCGGAGCCGGCCCGCGCCGCCGTCCCGCCCTGCATCTCGTTGCGTGAAGTGAGCGTTGCGTTCGAGGCACGCGGCCGCCGCGTGCAGGCGCTCAGCGACGCCACGCTCGATATCGTCGAAGGCGAGTTCGTCGCCCTGCTCGGCCCGACGGGGTGCGGCAAGAGCACCCTGCTGCGCGTCATCAGCGACCTGCTGCGCCCGACCGGCGGCGTCCTCCTGGTGCGCGGCCAGCCGGCGGCCGACGCGCGCCGGCGCAACGACTTCGGCTTCGTCTTCCAGGAAGCGGCGCTGCTGCCGTGGCGAACCGCCCTCGCCAACATCCGCCTGCCGCTCGAGGTCGTGGGCTACGACCCAGCGAAGCGCAACGACCGCTGCAGCGAGCTCCTCGCCAGCATGGGCCTCGCGAGCTTCGGCAGCAGCTTCCCGAGCGAGCTCTCGGGCGGCATGAAGCAGCGCGTCGCGATCGCCCGTGCGCTGTCGTGGAACCCGTCGATCCTGCTCATGGACGAGCCGTTCAGCGCGCTCGACGAGATCACCAAGAACCAGCTGCAGGACGAGCTGCTGCGCATCTGGGAGCGCGAGCGGAAGACGATCGTCTTCGTGACGCACAACATCTCCGAGGCGGTCTATCTTGCCGACCGCGTCGTCGTCATGTCGGCGCACCCGGGGCGCATCCACCAGGTGATCGACGTGGCGCTGCCGCGCCGGCGCGGGCCCGAGATTCGCGACACGATCGAGTTCGTCGAGCAGGTGCGTCTGGCGCGCACCGCGCTCCTGCAATCGTGAGCGACGCAAGCAGCGTGAGCGGCGGACGCGTGTCGGCCATGAGCTCACCGCGGCGTGGTCATCTCGACGGGATGGGGCCGCCGCTTCTCATCCTCGCCGTCGTCCTCTTTGCGTGGGAAGCGGCGGTGCGGCTGTTCGACGTGCCGCCGTGGCTGCTGCCGGCGCCCTCGAAGATCGCGCTTCGCTTCCTTCGCACGCAGGATCTGCTCTATCACACCGGCCTCACGCTGCTCGAGGCCGGCGCCGGCTTCGCCATCGCGGGGGTGCTCGGCGTGACGCTCTCGGCAGGAATCGCCAATTCGCGCTTCCTCGAGCGCGGCCTCTTCCCGTACGTGATCGTCTCCAATGCGGTTCCGATCATTGCCATCGTGCCGCTGCTCAACATCTGGCTCGGCTTCGGCATCACGACGAAGATCGTCATCGCGGCGATCATCACCTTCTTCCCGATCGTCACCAACACCACGCGCGGTCTGAAGTCGGCCGACGAGCGCATCCTGGACCTGATGCACTCGATCAACGCCACCGGCGCCCAGGTGTTCTTCAAGGTGCAGCTGCCGAGCGCGCTGCCGTTCATCTTCGCGGGATTCCGGATCGCCGCGTCGCTGAGCCTCGTCGGCGCCGTGGTCGCGGAGTTCTACGGCGCCGACCGCGGCCTGGGCTACCTCGTCATCACCGCAGCGACGCAACTGAGGACCGACCTCCTCTTCGTCGCGATCATCGTGCTCGCGGCGATCGGCGTGACGACGTTCTGGCTGTTCGGTTTCCTCGAGCGGCGCGCGCTGCACGGGCAGGCCGAGACGGATCGGCGGCGATGAGCACGAGCGACGGTGCATCCGGCCCAAGCGCCAGTGACGCGACTCGGTTGCCGAACGCGTGCGACCTGCTCGTGCGCGACGCGCTCGTCCTGCCCGCCGATGGTGCCGCAACGCCCTTCTTCGGCTGGGTCGCCGTCGCCGGCGACCGCATCAGCGCGGTCGGCCCCGGCCGTGCGCCGGTGAGGCTCCATGCGGCCCGTGTCATCGACGGCACCGGCTGCGCGCTCCTGCCGGGATTCGTCAACACGCACGCGCATTCGCACTCGAGCCTGACGCGCGGCAGCGCCGAAGGGCTCGCCTTGGCCGAGTGGATCGCGACGATCGAGCGGGAGCAGGCGCTTCTCAGCGATGACGACGCCTATGTCGCCGCGCTCGCGACCTATGGCGAGTTACTGCTCTCGGGAACGACGACCGTGCTCGACATGTGCCTGCGTCCCGAGCCGGCCCTCCGCGCCGCGCGCGAGATCGGCATCCGCGCGATCGTCGCGCCGTACGTGCTGGACGGCCGCGCTTTCGCGCCGACGCTCGCCGACGTGGCGCGGCTGCTCGAGCGCGAGCGTGCGCCGGGCGACCGAACCGCCGTCTGGGTCGGCCTGCACGATCTCGAGTCGTGCGCCGACGAGACGATCCGCGAAGGTGCCGCGCTCGCGCGGCGGTTCGACACCGGAATCCACTTGCACTGCGCCGAGAGCCGCGGCAACGTCGCCCGCACGCGCGCGCGCACCGGCGTGTCGCCGATTGCGCACCTCGACGCTCTCGGCGCGCTCGGCCCGATGACGGTGCTCGCGCACTGCGTGTGGACCGATGCCGACGACATGTCGCTGCTCGTTGCGCGCGGCACGAGCGTCGCGCACTGCCCGCATGCGAACCTCAAGCTCGGGTCTGGCATCGCCCCAGTGCCCGCGATGCGCTCCGCGGGCGTGCGCGTGAGCCTGGCCACGGACGGCGCGAAGGCGAACAACCGCCTGGACCTGTTCGACGTCATGAAGTTCGCCTCGCTGCTGCACAAGGGCGCGACGTTCGACCCGGGCGTGCTCGCGCCGGCCGAGGTGATCGCGATGGCGACCCGCGACGGCGCCGCCGCGCTCGGCGTGCCGGCCGGCGAAATCGCCGTGGGCAGGCTCGCGGACCTCACGCTCGTCGACCTGCGCCGCTTCCACCTGCAGCCGGCGACCCCGGACACGGTCGCGACGAACCTTGTGCACGCTGCGCGCGGCAGCGACGTGCATACCGTCATCGTCGGCGGCGAAGTCGTCGTCGAAGGCGGTCGGCTGATGCGCGTCGACGAAACTGCCGTCCTCGCCGCGATGCGCACCTCGGCCGCAGCGTTGCTGGAGAACGCGCGATGAAGCGCCTGGTCGTCTTCGGTCGTGCGCCTGCGAGCGTTGATCCGAACAGGTAGGCAGTCGCAATCCGCGGCCGGCATCAGTGGCTGCGGTGCAAGAAGGCGAAGAAGTTGCTGGCCTTCACGGGCGCGTGAGCCACGTGCGCGGCTTCGGCGGCGTTGGGGTATTCGCCTTGACCGGCCGGGATCAGCTCGCCGTTGGCGCGGGCTTCGAGCACTTCCGCCTTCACGTCGGCGCGCGCCAGCGTGGACGGCGCCGACACGGCTTGCGCGTAGATGCGGTCTTCCTGAGGTCGGACCTTTGTGGCCCCGGCAACGCATCGCTGCATCACGCAGACAAAGATAGGAGCCCAACTGCAGCCTCGTATGAACGGGCGCGTTACATCCCTGACATGAACGTCGATCGGTCATGCATCGCCTATGCGGCCATGGCGCCATCCAATTTGCAATTGCAGTACCGGTAACGCTCTGGTAACGGGGTCGCTCCTATATTGACCACGCCGGTCTGGCAAGGCCTCCAAGGGGCCTGTGACGATGACTGCACCTCGCGCGCTGAATGGCGAATCAATTTCCACAAAGGAGAAGACGGCCATGCACATGTGTCCAAAAATCGCTGCCGGCACCGCCATCTCGGCACTGCTGGCGATGTCGGCGCCCGCCGAGGCGACGCTTACATTGACTGCCGCGGGCATCAACCTGGGCTTCACGGCCTCGACCTTCGTAAGCGGGCTGGTGCAGCTGAACACCGGCGGACCGTTCGGTCTGGCTTTGACTGGCAACGGCCTGGTCCTGGTCTCCGATTACGCGAACGGCACCCGCTACGTGTTCAGCGACGTCGACAACCAGACCCCTGCCAATGCCCTGTTCTCGGTGCCTTCAGGCTCGGTCGCCCAAGGCTACGCGAGCGGGGTTGGCGCGGCGTACGGCGGCAACGGCCCCAACTTCGTCCGCTTCAACGACAACGGTACCGAAGCGGCCATCCTCGTGCCGAGCGCGACGCCTGCGCTCGGCATGACCGCCAATCCCACGACCGGCCACCTCATCGCCACCAGCAGCCGGGGGCTGATCGACATCGACCCGGTCGCGAACACCTTCCGCGTGGTTCGCGCCTCGCTCGCGGCCGACGCCGACGGCGTCTCGCTCTCTCCCGACGGCTCGATCGCCTACATCGGCTTCTATTCGAGCGGGCATGTGATCGGCTATCGGGTGGCGGATGGCACGGTCGCCTTCGACAGCGGCAGCATCGGCCACTTCCCGGATGGCACCGGCGTGATCGTCAGCAACAACAGTCTGAACGGCAAGATCATCGTCAACGGCGAGGACGGTACTGTCGGCTTGCTCGACCCGAACGGCCCTGCGGGAAACTTCTTGCTGATCGCGCAGAACGTCGGCCAGCGCGGCGATTACGTGGCCGCCGATCGCAGCAACGGCAGCTTGCTGCTCGACTACTCGACCGAGGTCGACCGGCTGGCGTGCGGGCCCAACTGCGCGATCGGCGGCGTGCCGCCGGTCGCAGCGGTTCCCGAGCCGAGCACCTACGCGATGCTCGGAGCGAGTCTCGCGCTGCTCGTCGCGAAGCTGCGTCGGCGCAAGGCGGCAGACCGGTAGCGCCGCAGCAACGGCAACGCTGCCACGCTTCTCTGCAGGAGCTTCCGGGGCCAGGGGGTTGCACGCCACCAGCAGCGTCTTTGGGTTAGGCCCGTAGAAACGCCGTGTCGATGGGCATATATTGTTTCCCCCCTGGGAGGAGACATACCATGATCCAGAATTTCACCCGCCTGCTGCTGGCGGCAGGTTTCCTATCGCTGTTCGCGCCATTCGTGCTGGCCGACGGTGTCAGCGTTCGCAACGACGTCGGCAACCCTGCCGGCGCGCCCTTTCCGAGCAATCGCTACACCGTGTTCGACGGCACGCAGAACACGCTCAGGCGCGTTCGGTTGCCCAAGCCCAACTGCGCCGTACAAGTCAGCGACTGTCAGGACATCGATGTCATCAACACCCTCGACGGCTTCTCGACCCAGCCCCGCATCACCGTCCCATTCACCGGCGACATCGACGTCGCCAGCGTCGACAGCGACACCATCTTCCTCGTCAATCTCGGCGACACGCTCACCCTGCACGGATTCGGCGATCGCGTCGGCATCAACCAGGTGCTGTGGGATCCCGCCACGAAGACGCTCGTTTTCGAAAGCGACCAGCTGCTAAAGCAGCACTCGCGCTATTTGCTCGTGATCACCGACGGCGTCCACGACAGCCGCGGAAGAAAGATCAAGGGCGAGGGCTGGGACGACGACGACTTTTCCTCCGGCCACGACCGCGACGACTACCGGCGTGACCTGCGCGACGGCGTCCAGTTCCTTCGCTCCGCCCGCAACCGGGTTGTCGCCGCGAGCCTGTTCACGACGCAGAGCACGAGTGCCGACCTCGTCAAGATCAACCACCAGATCAAGCATTCGACGCCGGCGCCGGTCGATTTCATGATCGGCAACGGCGGAACGTCGCGGGCGGTGTTCCCGGTAGCGACGCTGGCGGGCGTCCAGTTCAATCGGCAGACGGGTACGACGGTCTTCACCCCCGGCCCGGTGCCGACGAGCGCGCTCGGCGTCGTTCCTGGCGCGGTCGGCGCAGTCGCCTACGGGCGCTTTCGTTCGCCCGACTACGAGACCGCCGAAAAAGTCATTCCGCCGACAGGCACGCTGACCGGCCAGCCGCAGCCGCAGGGGTCGAACGACTTGATCGTCCAAGTGTTCCTGCCCGCGGTGCAGAAGCCGGCGCGCGGCTGGCCGGTGGCGATCTTCGGCCACGGCTTCGGCGACAGCATGTACGGCGCGCCGTGGACGGTGGCGGCGACGCTGGCGTCGCAGGGCATCGCGACGATCTCGATCAACGTCGTGGGTCACGGCGGCGGCTCCCTCGGCACACTCAACGTGACGCGGACGACTGGAACGCCCGTCGTGGTTCCTGCCGGCGGTCGCGGCATCGACCAGGACGGCAACGGCACGATCGACTCCACCGAAGGCAGCAGTGCCGTCGGCGCGAAGAACATCGTCAGCAGCCGCGATGGCCTGCGCCAGACGGTCGTCGATTTGATGCAGCTCGTGCGCCAGGTCGAGGCCGGCATGGACGTCGACGGCGACGGCAGCGTCGATCTCGACGCGCAGCGCATCTACTACTCGGGCCAGTCGTTCGGCGGCATCTACGGCACGATCTTCCTCGGCGTCGAGCCGTCGATCAAGGCGGGCGTGCCGAACGTGGCGGGCGGGTCGATCATCGAGATCGTCCGCCTCAGCCCGGTGTTCCGCGTCCTCGGCGCGATCGCGCTGGCATCGCGTCAGCCTGCGCTCCTGAACTTGCCTCCGCTGCCGCCTCCAGCCGCGTTCCCGTTCAATCTCGTGTTCAACGAGAACATCCCCCTGCGCAACCAGCCGCCCGTGATCAACACGGTTCCCGGGGCTCTCGCCATTGCTGAGCGGTTCGACCGCACCCAGTGGGTCTCGCAGTCCGGCAACCCGGTGTCCTACGCGCCCTTCATCAGGAAGGAGCCGCTGCACGGCAACGCCGCCAAGCCGGTGATCTTTCAGTTCGCCAAGGGCGACATGACGGTGCCGAACCCGACCACGAGCGCGATCCTTCGCGCCGGAGCGCTGGCCGATCGAGCGACCTATTTCCGCAACGACCTGGCGTTCGCGCACGATCCGGCGGTCGGCAAAAATCCGCACACGTTCCTGACCAACATCTTCGGCGCCGGTGCCTCGTACGCCGTAGCGGCGCAGCGGCAGATCGCGACGTTCTTCTCCAGCAACGGCGCGACAACGATCGATCCCGACGGCCTCGGCCCGTACTTCGAGACGCCCATCACCTCGCCGCTCCCCGAGACGCTGAACTTCATTCCGTAGTCGGGCGCGTCTATAGCACGGCTAGATACTGATCCATCGACAACACCAGGGATCGAATCCGGCCAAGGCCGCTCCAGCGCGGCTGAGCGCAGCGGCAACTTGTTCCCCAGCGATGAAGATCGCCACCTTCAATGTGAATGGCGTCAACGGACGCCTTCCGCGCCTGCTCGAATGGCTCGGGGAAGCGAAGCCGGACATCGCCTGCCTGCAGGAGCTCAAGACCGGTGACGCCACCTTCCCGCGCCGGGCCGTCGAGGCGGCCGGCTACGGCGCGATCTGGCAGGGCCAAAAGTCGCATCACGGCGTCGCGATCCTGGCGCGCGGGCAGACACCGCGCGAGGTTCGAAGGGGCTTGCCGGGCGACGCCGCAGACCAGCAAGCGCGCTATCTCGAGGCGGACGTGCTGGGCTTGCGAGTCGCTTCGGTCTATCTGCCCAATGGCAACCCGCAACCCGGGCCGAAGTTCGACTACAAGCTGGCCTGGTTCGAACGCTTGATCCGGCATGCAGATACGCTGCTGGACACCGGCCGTGATGTCGTCCTGGCAGGTGACTTCAACGTCGTTCCGACCGACGCAGACATCTACAACGCCTGGATATGGCGGCTCGACGCCGTTCTGCAACCGGAGCCGCGCGCCGCCCATCGGCGGCTGCTCGAGCAAGGCTGGACCGACGCGACACGGCATCTGCATCCGGCCGAGCGCGTCTACACGTTCTGGGTCAACGCTCGGGCATTCCTTCGCAACGCGGGGTTTCGCATGGATTTTCTACTGCTCAGCCCAAGCCTTGCGCGATGCCTCCTGCGTGCTGAAGTCGATTCGGCGCACCGTGGTCGCGATAAGCCAAGCGACCACGCGCCGGTTTGGATCGAAGTCACCGCTTGTCCACGCCCTGACGGAGAGCGGCCATCGATGCGGCCAACGGGGTTCTGAGTGACGCAACAGCCTGACTAGGGTTGGCCTCGGAGGCAGACTCCGCCATGTTCAGCTTGCTGCCGGACTCACCTGCGAATTCCTTTCGCGCGCTGAGCAGAGTTCGTCGATGGCGTCTTCGAGCGGGCCTACGATGTCCCTGTCCCTTTCGGCCGCAGCCAGCGTCTCGGCACCGCGCCTGAATTGCGGCTCCGCGATCAGACGTCGCGCCATCCGCTCGATGCTGTCGACCGAGATGTCCCTGGATGCAAGCCAATCGCCGACGCCCGCTTCCTTGAGATAGGTCATGTTGAGCACCTGGTCGAGATTGTCCGGAATTCCGAGCACAGGCACTCCCGCGAGCAGGGCTTGATGACTTGTCGGACTGCCTCCGTTGCACACGACAAGGCAGCTGCGGCGGGCCACGATGTCGCCGGGCAAGTAGTCGGCAACGTGGACATGGGCTGGCAGCGACGCGGGGGCTTCAGCGCCGGCCGTCGCCACGATCACGGGGCAGCCGAGGCGAGCGAGCCCGGCCAGGATCAGCGGCAGCCTGGCGACGTTGCCTGAGCTTCCGAGCGTGACGTAGATGGCGCTTGCCCCAGCCTGCGGCGAGTCCCACCATGGCGGCAGCGCTACCGCCGGTGCCCAATCGATCAGGCCGAGGTAACGATGGGTGGAAGGCCGGTCGAAGGTCGGGACGAGTGCGGGCGAATCGGCGTAAACGGTCAGATCCCCATCGGTGTAGACGCGCCGCAGTTCGAGGCCCTTATGAGGAAGGCCGTGCCTTCGCGCCAGGGATTGCATGGGCTGGGCGTGCAGTCGGAACGCCGCCGGTCGGGCGAGGCGGAACAGCAGATCGTCGAGCACGGCCGGAACATGACGCGACCACGGCATCGTCGGCGCGTGCCAGCGCGGGCGTGCGTACGGGCTCCAATAGGCGTTGGTGATGTTGATGTAGGGGACGCCGACCAACCTCGCACTCACCGCCAGGGAGATCCGGAAGTCGCCGATGACCACTGAGGGCCGGACCGCGCGCAAGAGGGCGAGATCGTCGTCGACGTAGCGCTGCAGTGTCTCGAGGTCATAGACCGGCGTGCCCCTGGCCAGCGAACGCAGAAAGTCGCGGGTCGGGATCGATCGGATCTCAGCCGTGTCCCATCCTTCCGCCGGACACAGCGCCGCGAACCGGGCGTCCGTCGCCACGATCGGTCGATAGCCGCGGTCCACCAGCTTTCGCGCCAGCGCGATCGGCCGGGCGACGTGTGCCAGCGTGACGGCTTCACCGATGAAAAGGACTCGACGGGTGGTGTCCCGGTGGACGGTCATCGGTTGTTTTGTTGCCGGCGGCGCGAAAAGCCTGCCGATGGCGGCCGGCTGCGAGCTCGTCAAAAGGCTCTTCACGATACGCGCTTCAGGGGCGGGCAGACGGAGCCGGGGGATGACTAAGATGTTCTTCTTTCAAGTGCAAAGGCGCCGGATGAACAATGTTTTCCTATGAACAAGCATTCGAAAGAAATCTCGGCTGGCTGAGCGAGCACGAGCAACAGACGCTGCGCTCGAAGAGAGTGGCGATCGCCGGACTCGGTGGCGTCGGCGGTGCGCACTTGCTGGCGCTGACGCGCTTGGGAGTCGGCAAGTTCACGCTGGCTGATTTCGACCGCTTCGAGATCCACAATTTCAACCGGCAAGTGGGCGCCAATGTCGGCTCCATTGGCCGTCCCAAGATCGACGTCATGGCCGAGATGGCGCTGGGCGTCAACCCGGAGCTCGATCTCATCCGCTTCGAGCGGGGCGTCGACGCAGCCAATGCGGAGAGGTTTCTCGACGGCGTCGACCTGTACATCGACGGGCTCGATTTCTTCGTGCTCGACGAACGGCAGAGGATCTTCAATCTGTGCGCGGAACGGGGCATTCCCGCTATCACGGCAGCTCCTCTCGGCATGGGCGCGGCGCTGCTGGTGTTTCTTCCGGGACGAATGACCTTCGAGCAGTACTTCCGGATGGGGGCCAAGTCGCGCGCTGAAAAGGCCGCCCGGTTTCTCGTCGGTCTCTCGCCGTCGATGCTGCAGATGGGCTATCTGGTCGATCCGTCGCGTGTCGACCTCGCCGCCGGCAAAGGACCGTCGACGCCCATGGCCTGCGAGCTCTGCGCCGGGATCGCGGCCACCGAGGCCCTGAAGGTGCTGCTCAGGCGCGGCCGGGTCTTCGCGGCGCCCTGGGGGGTCCATTTCGACGCCTACAAGAACCGCTTGAAGCGAACCTGGCGCCCAGGGGGCAACGCCCACCCGGTGCAGAGAACGCTGATCGCGCTGACCAAACGACGCTATGCGGCGTCCCTCCCCGAGGCGAAGGAGCCCTGAGCGTCGGTGCGATCTTGGCTCGATCAGCCCAGCCGAGTGACCTAGCCGCCACTGCGGCCCCGTCCGACAGCACGGCTACTGCAGTTCGGTACGATCGGCACGTGGCTCTCATCAGCATGGATCGATGGCTCGATCGCTTCGGCGATCAGCCGACCCCGGTCGGAATCGTGCCGGCTGGGTTGACCTTCGTCGTTCAGGTCGAGCGTCGCACATCCCTCAGGGATCGTCGTATCCGGGATCAGCCGCCGCCGGGCGCTGAGCTCAGACGCCGCGGCCTCCTCGCGAGGCGCCGGTAGTTCCGGCGTCGAGCGCCGTCGGCTGCAGCGCAAACGAAAGGGCCCAGCAGTCGCTGGGCCCTTTTTCTGGGTGAGCCTCTGTCTACCGCCTGCGCCGACGGACCATGAATCCGATCGCACCGAGGCCTGCGAGCATGAGGGCGTACGTCTCCGGTTCCGGCACGGCGGTGGTGAAGGTGTTGGAGCCGTCGACCTTCAACAGCAGCCCGTTGCCGACCGGAGTCGTCGGGTAGAGGTCGGGAGAGCCCGTCGGAGCGCCCGTGTGGAACGCGGTCGTCAACGACGTGCCCGGCGGCAAGACCTGGCTCGACGTGAAGTGAAGGTCGCCGACGGCGCCCAACAGACCGGAGATGTAGCTGGCGTCGACGGTCGAGCCAACCCGCACGTTGAAGTCGTACTTTGTCGCGCCCAGTCCGGTGCCATCGGCGAATGTGGTGAAGTTCGAAACACCCGTCCCGGCGATGACGTCGAACAGGCCGACCAGGTGGCCGTCATCGAAGCCAGTGCCGGTCGAGGTGACCGACTTGACGCCGCCGCTGGTGGCGTTATCGAAAAAGATCGACGCCGTGCCCCCGGTGGCGGCGAAGGTCGCCGTGGTCATGCCGCCCGACGACGACACCCCCGTGACTTGCTCGGTGATGCGAGCCACGACGGTGAACTCGTACCCCCCTGATGCGAACGCCTGGTTCAGGCCAGCCAATGGCGTGATCGTCTGTCCCAGTGAATCGTTGAAGGCGACCACGTTGGCCTGGTACAGGAACGAGAAGGTGTTCCCGATCGTGGGAGCGAAGCCGACGGCGAGCCCGCTTCCGGCCTCGTTCTCATCGAAGGACCGCACGTTGTTGGCGATCGTGGTTCCCGCGCCGTTGCGCACCAGGACGTCGGTGATCGCTTGACCGTGGGCAAGAGTGGCCACGGCCAGGGTCGACGCCCCCATGACCAGGGCCGGCGTCAGGCGGAATTTCGTGAGCATTTCTTTCTCCTCGGAGGTGGTGGCGTCGATCGGCGATCGTGGCCGGAAACGAATGAAAAAAATACTCCCGGCCATTCGCGAAGTCCATAGGACGACGAGACAATCGGCCCCCCTTGTTCAGGGGGT
>DASYKC010000041.1:0-111556 GCA_035995885.1 Caldimonas sp.
CGCGATGGCGTCGACGGAGATGATGCCGTCGACCGGCTGGCCGCCGGTCATCGCGACGGCGTCGTTGAAGAGGATCTTGTAGGTGACGTTGGTCCTGGCCGCGATCGCCTGGCGGATCGCGAGGTAGCCCGAGTGGTAGTAGGTGCCGTCGCCGAGGTTCTGGAAGACGTGCGGCACTTTCGTGAACATCGCGTGCGATACCCAGTCGACGCCCTCGCCGCCCATCTGGATCAGGCCTTCGGTGTCGCGGTCCATCCACGAGGCCATGAAGTGGCAGCCGATGCCGGCCTGCGCGCGCGAGCCTTCGGGCACTTTCGTCGACGTGTTGTGCGGGCAGCCGGCGCAGAAGTACGGCACGCGCTTGACCGCGTCGCCTTCGTTCGAGAGCAGCTCGGGGACGGTGAAGTCGCGCACCAGATGGCGCCGGTCGAGCTGCGCGAAGCGCTCGGCGAGCCAGCGCGCGACGATCTCGATCAGCCGCGACGGCCGCAGCTCGCCGAGCTCGCTGACGAGCGGCTTGCCGATCGCGTCGCGCTTGCCGACGATGGCCGGCCGCACCGCGCGGTTATAGAAGAGGTCGCGCAGCTGCTGCTCGACGAGACCCGCCTTCTCCTCGACGACGAGGATCTCCTCGAGGCCGTCGGCGAACGCGTCGAGGCGCGTCGGCTCGAGCGGATAGGCGAGGCCGATCTTGTGGATGCGAACGCCGGCGGCGGCGAGCGCGTCGAGCGGAATGTCGAGGCGGCGGAACACCTCGAGCAGGTCGAGGTGCGCCTTGCCGCAGGTGACGATGCCGACCGACGCGCGTGGCGCGACGACGACGTCGCGGTCGATGGAGTTGACCTTCGCGAACGCGCGAACCGCGTCGAGCTTGGCATGCAGGCGCGCCTCGATCTTCAGCGACGGCAGGTCGGGCCAGCGGTAGTGAAGCCCGTCGAGCGGCGCGATGAAGCCGGTCTCGGCGATGACGGTAGCCCTGCCCTTCCATGCGGCGACGCGCGCATTCGTCTCGTCGAGGTCGACCGTCGAGCCGCTCTCGACCACCTCAGAGAGCGCCGTGAAGCCGACCCAGTTGCCCGAGAAGCGTGACAGCGCCCAGCCGTAGAGGCCGAACTCGAGGTACTCGGCGACGCTGGCCGGCGCCAGCACCGGCATGTGCCACGACTGCATCGTCGCGTCGCTCTGGTGCGGCATCGACGACGAGACGCAGCCGTGGTCGTCGCCGGCGACGACGAGGACGCCGCCGTGCGGCGACGAGCCGTAGGCGTTGCCGTGCTTGAGGGCGTCGCCGGCGCGGTCGACGCCCGGACCCTTGCCGTACCACATCGCGAACACGCCGTCGGCCGTGCGCTCGGGGTCGGACTCGACGCGCTGCGTGCCGAGCACCGCGGTCGCGCCGAGTTCCTCGTTGATCGCCGGCAGGAACCTGACGCCGGCGGCGTCGAGGCGCTTGCCCGCCTTCCACGCCTGCTGGTCGACCATGCCGAGCGGCGAGCCGCGGTAGCCGCTGAGGAAGCCCTGCGAGGCGATGCCGGCGCCAGCGTCGCGCGCGCGCTGCATCAGCATCAGCCGGATCAGCGCCTGCGTGCCGGTGAGGAAGACGGTGCCGGCGCTCGCGCCGAGGTTGTCGGCGAGGGCGTAGTCGGCGCGGACGAGCGAAGCAGGCATGGGCGGCCCTCCGGGGAACGGGCAAAGGAGCAATCTACCCGAGCCTGGCGAGAATAGGCTTCTGTTTGGCCCTCGGATGGCGTCGTTCGTAGAATGATCATCTTCGAATCAACAGGAACCGCGATGTATGTTCTCGACGACAAGGACCGGGCGCTCCTCGCCGAGCTGCAGCGCGATTCACGCCAGACCGTGCAGCAGCTCGCCGCGGCAGTGGGCCTGAGCGCGACGCCGTGCTGGAAGCGCGTCAAGGACATGGAAGCGGCCGGCGTCATCCGCGGCTACGGCGCGACGGTCGACCGCGAAAGCGTCGGCCTCTCCCTCTGCGTCCTCGCCGAGGTCAACCTGACGCAGCACACCGAGAACACCGTGCGCGAGTTCGAGCGCGCCGTCGCGGCCTGCCCGCAGATCGTCAGCTGCTACAGCACGACCGGCGCCGCCGACTACAGCATCATGGTCGTGGTCGAGGACATCAAGAGCTACGAGGCGTTCCTGCACGACACCGCGTTCAAGTTGCCGGGCGTGACCCACATCCGCTCGAGCGTCGTGCTCAAGGAGGTGAAGGCCGCCGCCGGCGTGCCGATCGCCGGCGCGCCGCGCGCATCGCACGCCGTGCGCAAGACGCGCGTCAGGGCTTGACGAACTTCAGGACGAACTCGTCCTTCGGCTGCGGCGGGTCGGGCTCCTCGCGATCGCGCGGATCGGCCGGGTTGCGCAGGAAGGTCGCGTCGGCGACGAAGCGAAAGCCCGCCGCCTCGACCTCGCGCCGGACCAGCGTCTCCTCGACGCGGTGCAGCGTTGCCGACTCCGAGATGCCGGTGCCGGCGCGGCCGGCGTGGTCGGCGACGACGTAGAGACCGCCCGGCTTCAAGGCCGCGAAGACCGCGCCGTTCAGGCGTGCACGGTCGACGCCGAGGGCACCGAAGTCGTGGTAGTTGAACATCAGCGTGACCAGGTCGAGGCCGGCGCTGCCGACGTCGGCAGGAACCGGGTTGTCGAAGGGCTGGACGACCGAGACGATGTTCGCGCCGGCCGGCGTCTTCAGGCGCCCGGCGAGCGTCGCCCCCGGCGCGCGTGGCGTCTGGCCATAGACGCGGCCGCTCGGCGCGACGGCGCGGGCGAGCAGCTCGGACGTGTAGCCGCCGCCGGCGCTGACGTCGAGGACGGCCATCCCCGGCCGCGCGCCGACGAAGGCGAGCATCTCGACGGGCTTGCGGCGCACGTCGTTGCGGCGGTCGGCGTCGCTGCGATCGGGGCTGGCGACGATCGCTTCGATCTGCGGCCGCGACAGCGCGCCCGCGTCGCGGCGCCCGCCTGCGTCGGGACCGGCGCAGCCGCCGCCGAGAGCGGCGGCGCTGGCGACGAGAAGGGTCAAGGTGAGTGTTCGCATCGAAGTTCGTCGCGCCCGGAGGCGCGCAGGGTGGGTGTTCGCGCGGGAGTCAGCGGCGCAGGCGCGACTCGAGCTCGGCGATGCGGTCGAGCAGGTCGAGGGCGAGGGCGACGCCGGCCGAGTTGATCTCGAGGTCCTGCATCAGCCGCGTCGCCAGGCGCATGCGTGCGAGCGAGTCGCCGCTGAAGCGCCAGGCCGTTCGCGTTTCACCGCTCGGCTGCAGCACGCCTTCGTATACCCAGACCTCGATCTGCTGCTCGCTCGTGCGCGCGGCCCGGCCGAGCTCGACCGAAGTCAATTCCACTTCCTCTTCGACGACGCTGCCGCGCAGCGCGCTGGAGATCGTTCGACTCATGAAAGGTCATCCTTGCAGATGCGCTCGCGGATCGAAGCCCGGGAATGCCCGGGCCAGGTTCTCGTACGCCGTCCGCTGCGCCTCGCTCTCCGCCTTCGGCAGGACGACCACGATCACGGCGTACAGGTCGCCCGGATTCTTTCCCGGCAATCCGCGACCCTTGAGGCGGAGCTTGCGGCCGACCTGCGATCCTTTCGGGACGGTGAGCTGCACCGTGCCCTCGGGCGTCGGCACGTCGACGGTCGCGCCCAGGGCGGCCTCCCAGGGCGCCAGCGGCAGGTCGACGTAGACGTCGGCGCCCTCGACGCGAAAGATCGGATGCGGCTTGAACTCGATCTCGAGGTAGAGGTCGCCGGGCGGGCCACCGCCCACCCCCGGGGCGCCTTGGCCGGCGAGGCGCAGGTGCTGGCCGGGGCGAATGGCCTTCGGGATGTGGACGTCGAGCGTCCGCTCCTGCATGGCGACGCGGCCGTCGGGCGTCTCGACCGGCGTGCGCAAAGAGATCGTCCGCTCGGCGCCGCGGTAGGCGTCCTCGAGGTCGATCAGGACCTTGGCGTGATGGTCCTCGCCCTGCATCGTCGGGCGCCGGCGCGGACCGCCGCCGGCGGCGTCGCCGCGGCGGCGGCCGAACAGCGACTCGAAGAAATCGCTGGCGTCGAAGCTTTCGGCACCGCCGAACGACCCGCCGCTGCCGAACGGTCCGCCCGGCCCGCCCTGGCCGCCGCGGAACTCGAAGCCGGCGTCCCAGTTGGGCGGCGGCTGGAACTCCTGGCCGGCCTTCCAGTTGCTGCCCATCTGGTCGTAGGCGGCGCGCTTCTCCGGGTCCTTCAGGACCTCGTTGGCCTCGTTGATGTCCTTGAAGCGCTCTTCCGCGTCGGCCATCTTGCTGACGTCGGGGTGGTACTTGCGCGCCAGCTTGCGGTACGCCTTCTTGATGTCGTCCGACGACGCGCTGCGCGGCACGCCGAGAGCCTCGTAGTAGTCCTTGTACTTCATCGCCGCGTCGCCGCCGCCTCAGTGCGAATGGGCCGCCGGCGCGGCGGCGCGCGGCACGGTGACGACGCCGTCGCACGGCGTCATCAGCGTCTCGGTGGCCGCCTGCAGCGTGACGTGGCCGATCGCGAAGCGCTCGCGCATGCGCGCCGCCGCGGCGACGAAGAAGGCGTCGTCGGGGTGGCCGGCGGGCATGACGAGGTGCGCGGTCAGCGCCACCTCGGTCGTCCCGGTGGCCCAGACGTGGAGGTCGCTCACGCAGGCGACCCCGGGCAGCGCGGCGAGCTCGGCGCGCACGGCTTCCAGGTCGATCGAGGTCGGCACACCGTCGAACATGAGGTGAAGCGAATCGCGAAACAAGCCCCAGGTGCCGTAAAGGATGACGACGGCGATCGCCAGGCTCGCGACCGGATCGAGCCAGGCCCAGCCGAGCCACAAGGTGAGCGCCGCCGCGCCGACGACGCCGGCCGAGACGGCGGCGTCGGCGGCCATGTGCACGAAGGCGCCGCGTGCGTTCAGGTCGTCGTGGCTGCTGCGCAGGAAGAGCAGCGCCGTCGCGCCGTTGACGACGATGCCGGCGGCGGCGACCGCCATCACCGTGCCGGCGGCGATCGGCGCCGGCGCCGCGAGCCGGCCGACCGCAGCCCAGACGAGCGAGCCGATGGCGACGAGGAGGAGCAGCGAATTGGCAAACGCCGCAAGAATCGATGCCCGCTTCCAGCCGTAGGTGTGGCGCTCGTCGGGGGCGAGCCGGCCGGCGAAGGCGCCGGCCCAGGCGAGGACGAGGCCGAGGACGTCGCCGAGGTTGTGGCCGGCGTCGGCGAGGAGCGCGAGCGAGTCGGCGCGCCAGCCGTAGAACGCCTCGACGACGACGAAGGCGACGTTGATCGTGATGCCGACGGCGAAGGCGCGGTCGAGGCTCGGCGTGCCGTGCGCATGGCCGTGGCCGTGCCCGCGGCTTTGGCTTTGGCCTTGGCTTTGGCTTTGGCTTTGGCCGTGATCGTGGTCGTGGTTGCGGTTGTCGTCGTGGTCGTGACCGCGACCCTCGTCGCGGTCGTGCCCGTGACCGGCGTCGTGGCGACCCATGACGACCTCGGCCGCGACGACGTCAGTCGCCGAGCTTCGCGCGCATCGCGGCGATGACGGCGCGATAGTCGGCGGCGCCGAAGATCGCGCTGCCGGCGACGAAGGTGTCGCAGCCGGCGTCGGCGGCGGCGCGGATGTTGTCGACCTTGATGCCGCCGTCGACTTCGAGGCGGATGTCGCGCCCGCTCGCGTCGATGCGCTCGCGCACCTGGGCGATCTTCCTGAGCGCCGACGCGATGAAGCTCTGGCCGCCGAAGCCGGGGTTGACGCTCATGACGAGGACGAGATCGACCTTGTCGATCACCCAGTCGAGGACCTCGAGCGGCGCCGCCGGGTTGAACACCAGCCCGGCCTGGCAGCCGGCGGCGCGGATCAGCTGCAGCGTCCGGTCGACATGCGTGCTGGCGTCGGGATGAAAGCTGATGACATCGGCGCCGGCGGCGGCGAACGCCTGCGCGAGCGAATCGACCGGCTCGACCATGAGATGGACGTCGATCGGCACCTTCGCGCCGTCGGCCCGGACCGCGTGCTTGCGGATCGCCTCGCAGACCATCGGCCCGATCGTCAGGTTGGGCACGTAATGGTTGTCCATCACGTCGAAGTGGATCCAGTCGGCGCCGGCGGCGACGACCTCGCGCACCTCGTCGCCGAGCCGCGCGAAATCGGCGGAGAGGATGCTCGGGGCGATGCGAAAGCGCGGCATGTCGGTCGCTGCGATTCTAGGTCGCGGCCTGCGCGCGGCGCCTCCCGAGCAGGGCGCCTCCTAGAATCGCGCATGGCCCGCCCCGAGTTCACGACCAGCGTCGTCGTTCATCATCTGCCCGAGCAGTCGGACCGCGCCAAGGGCCAGTACGCGTTCGCCTACACGATCGCGGTCAGGAACAGCGGCGACGTCACCGGCCAGCTGATCGCGCGCCACTGGATCGTCACCGACGCGAGCGGCCACGTCGAGGAGGTGCGCGGCCTCGCCGTCGTCGGTCACCAGCCGATCCTGAAGCCCGGCGAGAGCTTCGAGTACACGAGCTGGACGCGGATCGCGACGCCGAACGGCACGATGCGCGGCACCTTCTTCTGCATGACCGAGGACGCCCATCCCTTCGACGCGGCCGTCGCCGAGTTCGGCCTGACGCTCGCCTCGGCGCTGCACTGACGGCCGGCGCGCATCTGAGTGTCCGATCCCTGAAGTCAGGGCTCGCGCTCGTCGTCGTCGCCGTCACGCCGCTCGCCGCGTCGACGCCCGGAGAACATCGTCCACCAGACGATCAGGACCAGCAGCGCGCCGGCGCCGAATGCTTCCAGCAGAATGACCCACATGACCCGCGCTTTCGGTGGCGCCACGCAAGGGGCGGCGGCGCCGATTCTAGGAAGGCTCGTCGTCGTCGCCGCGGCGACGCTCGCCGCCTGCTCGAGCACGCCGCTCGCGCCGCCGGCGGCGATCGCCGCGGCCACGCCGCGACCGGCCGAGGCGCAGACGCCGGCGCCGGGCCGCGACGACCTCGCCGCCGCGACCATCGACCGCCAGCGCGCGCGCTGGGTCGCGGTGCGCTGGAGCGACCTGCCCGGCTGGGACGGCGACCGCCTCGGCGACTTCTGGCTCGCCTTCCTGCGCAGCTGCGAGCGGCCGGCGCCGGCCTGGCTCGACGCCTGCGCCAAGGCGCGCCAGAGCGGCGCGGCGGCCGGCACGAACGGCGAAGCGGCGGTGCGCGACTGGCTGCAGCGGCAGCTGCGGCCGTACCGGATCGAGTCGATCGAGCGCGACCCGGTCGGCCTCGCGACCGGCTACTTCGAGCCGCTCGTCGAGGCGTCGCGCGTCGCCCGGCCGGGCTTTCGCGTCGCCCTCTACGCGCCGCCCGCCGACCTGGCGACGAAGCGCCCGTACTGGACGCGCCAGCAACTCGAGACGCTGCCGGCGGCGCAGAAGAGCCTGCGCGGCCACGAGATCGCCTGGGTGCGCGATCGCCTCGACGCGCTCCTCCTCCAGGTCCAGGGCTCGGGGCGCCTCCTCTTCGCCGCCGACAACGGCGGAGCGCCGACGCTCGTTCGCGTCGCCTACGCGGCGCACAACGACCAGCCGTATCGCTCGGTCGGCCGCTGGCTGATCGAGCAGGGCGAGCTGCGCGCCGACGACGCGTCGTGGCCAGCGATCCGCGCCTGGGCACGGCGCCAGCCGCAGCGCGTCGACGAGATGCTGCGCAGCAACCCGCGCTTCGTCTTCTTTCGCGAGGAGCCGCTGCCCGATCCGGCGGTCGGGCCGCGCGGCGCGCAGGGCGTGCCGCTCTCGCCCGGCCGCTCGATCGCGGTCGACCCGCGGAGCGTTCCCTACGGCACGCCGGTCTGGCTCGACACCACCGAGCCGCTGGCGACGCGGCCGCTGCGCCGGCTCGTCGTCGCCCAGGACACCGGCTCGGCGATCGTCGGCGCCGTCCGCGCCGATTACTTCTGGGGCTGGGGCGACGACGCCGAGGCCGCCGCCGGGCGCATGAAGCAGCCGCTCAGGATGTGGGTGCTGTGGCCGGTATCGTGAAGATGAACGGCGCAGCGACGACGCCCACGACCGCCGGAAAGGTTTTGGCCGCTGCGCCGACCGACCGTCATCGATTCGAGGAGACTTCCGCCATGACCCGCCGCCCCTTCCTCGCCTTCCTGTCCGCCTTCGGCATCGCCCCCGGCCTCGCGTCGGCGCAGGCGGGCGGGCCGAAGATCGAGCCGCTGGTGCTCTCCGACGAGCAGTGGAAGCAGCGCCTCGCGCCCTCTGCCTACCAGGTGCTGCGCCACGAGGGCACCGAGTACCCGGGGTCGAGCCCGCTCAACGGCGAGCACCGCAAGGGTCGCTTCTTCTGCGCCGGCTGTGACTTGGCGCTGTTCACGTCGGACACCAAGTTCGAGAGCGGCACCGGCTGGCCGAGCTTCTACGCGTCGATCCCGGGCGCGGTGCTGACCAAGACCGACGTCGCGATGATCATCCCGCGCACCGAGTACCACTGCGCGCGCTGCGGCGGCCACCAGGGTCATATCTTCGACGACGGCCCCAAGCCGACCGGCAAGCGCTACTGCAACAACGGCGTCGCGCTGAAGTTCGTCCCGGCCTAGGGCGCGCGGGCGGGAACGTTCCCGCCGCATCGACCGGCCTGGCCTTCGGGAGGAGGCGCGACTCGCTCCGACGTCGCAGCGACGCCTTATGGCGCGGCCGCGACCGTAGACTGCGCGAATGGCCGAGAGCGACAACAGCGACGTCGAGGGCGAGACCGAAACCAGCTCGCTCGAGATCGCGCTCGACCCGAGCGACCCGATGGCGCGCGAGGCGCAGACCTTCCCGCGCCTGAGCCGCGACATGCTCGATCGCATCGCCCGCTACGGCAGCGAGGAGCGCTTCCCGGCGCGCGCGCCGGTGTTCTCGCGCGGCGACCGCAGCGTCGATTTCTTCGTCATCCTGAAAGGCTCGATCGAGATCTTCGACGTCGACGAGCACGACCTGCCGCAGGTCTTCGTCGTCCTGCGCGAGCGCCAGTTCGCCGGCGAGCTCGACCTCTTCAACGAGCGCCAGGTGCTGGTCAGCGCGCGCGCCGGCGAAGACAGCGTGCTGCTGCGCGTCAAGCGCGCCGACTTCCGCCGCCTCGTCTCGACCGAGGCCGACATCGGCGAGCTCGTCATGAGAGCGTTCATCCTGCGCCGCGTCGGCCTGATCCGCCACGTCCACGGCGGCGTCGTCGTCGTCGGCCCGGCACACGGCGCCGACACGCTGCGCCTGCTCCAGTTCCTGAGCCGCAACGCCTACCCGCACCGCCTTCTCGACACCGAGGCGGACGCCGACGCCGGCGGCTTCCTCGACTGCTTCTCGCTCACCGCAGCCGACCTGCCGGTCGTCATCGCGCCCGGCCATCGCGTCCTGCGCAATCCGACGCTCGCGCAGATGGCCGACGAGCTCGGCCTGACCGAAACCTTCGACCACGCCAAGGTGTTCGACCTCGCCGTCGTCGGCGCCGGTCCGGCCGGCCTGGCCGCGGCGGTGTACGGCGCCTCGGAAGGGCTGCAGACGATCGTCATCGAGAGCCTGGCGCCCGGCGGCCAGGCCGGGACGAGCTCGAAGATCGAGAACTACCTCGGCTTTCCGACCGGCATCTCGGGCCAGGCGCTGGCCGGCCGTGCCCAGGTGCAGGCGCAGAAGTTCGGCGCCCGGCTCGCGCTCTCGCGCGCCGTCGTCGGCATCGACTGCGCCGCGTCGCCGTACACGCTGAAGCTCGAGGACGGCGAATCGATCCGCGCCCGCGCCGTCGTCGTCGCCACCGGTGCGCGCTACCGCAAGCTCGACGTCCCCGGCTACGAGCGCTTCGAAGGCGCCGGCATCTACTACGCGGCGACCGCGATGGAAGCCGGCCTCTGCGGCAACGAGGAGGTCGTCGTGGTCGGCGGCGGCAACTCGGCGGGGCAGGCCGCGGTCTTCCTCGCCCGCAGCGCGAAGCACGTCCACATGCTCGTTCGCGGCCCGGGCCTGGCGGCGACGATGTCCGACTACCTCGTCCAGCGCATCGAGCGCTCCGATCGGATCACGCTGCATCCCTGCTCGGAGATCACGCAACTTGAGGGCGAGACCCACCTGGCGAGCGTCACCTGGGTCGATCGCAGGACCGGCGCGACGACGACGCGGCCGGCGCGGAGCGTCTTCGTGATGATCGGCGCCGAGCCGAACACGCAATGGGCCGCTGCCTGCCTGAAGCTCGACGCGCAGGGCTTCGTCTGCACCGGCGCCCGCGCCGGCGCCGACCCCGACGCGCCCTACGCGACCTCGCAGCCCGGCGTCTACGCGGTCGGCGACGTTCGCTCAGGCTCGGTCAAGCGGGTCGCGTCGGCGGTCGGCGAGGGCTCGGTCGTCGTTCAGTCGGTGCATCGCTTCCTGACCCCGGTCGAGGCGTAGTCACGGACGACCGCGGGCGGCGGCTAAACCGGCGCGCGCAGCGAAGACAATCGGCCGATGCCGACCACGAAGATCGCCGTCGCCAGGAAGACCGCGCCCAAGGAAGAGGAGAGCCTGGCGAGCCGGCTCGGCCCCGGCCTCATCACCGGCGCCGCCGACGACGACCCGAGCGGCATCGCCACCTACTCGCAGGCCGGCGCGCAATTCCGCTTCGCCCTCGTCTGGACGCTGTTCCTGACGACGCCGCTGATGATCGGCATCCAGATGCTCTCGGCGCGCATCGGCTTCGTGACGCGCAACGGGCTGGCGACCAACATGGGCCGGATCTGCCCGAGGTGGCTGACGGTCTCGCTCATCGGCCTGCTCGTCGTCGCCAACACCATCAACATCGCCGCCGACGTGGCGGCGATGGCCGAGGCGGTGAAGATCCTGGTCGGCGGGCCGCAGCCG
This sequence comes from Caldimonas sp., assembly GCA_035995885.1. Lineage (GTDB taxonomy): Bacteria > Pseudomonadota > Gammaproteobacteria > Burkholderiales > Burkholderiaceae_C > Schlegelella_A. Next base: position 10,852 of record DASYKC010000041.1, read on the forward strand.
CTCTACGTCGTCGCCTTCGGCGCGATCTGCATCGCGACGCAGGTCTTCTTCTCGTACGAGCGCACCGTGCGCGTCCTCAAGTGGCTGACGCTGACGCTCTTCGCCTACGTCGCCGTCGTCTTCGTCGTCTCGGTGCCGTGGGCGCAGGCGATCGACGAATCGCTTCGGCCTTGGGCACTCGTGCCGGCGAGCAGCTCGGGCAAGGAATACGCGGCGATGATCGTCGCCGTTCTCGGCACGACGATCAGCCCGTATCTCTTCTTCTGGCAGGCGACCCAGGAAGTCGAGGACTGCCGGCGCCGACCCGAGGGCAAGGACCTGCGCCACCACCCGGCGTACGTGCGCAAACACCTGCGCCGGATCAAGATCGACACCGTCGTCGGCATGGGCTTCTCGAACCTGGTGGCGCTCTGCATCGTCGTCGCCACCGCGGTCACCCTCAACCAGCGCGGCATCACCAACATCCAGACCTCGGCGCAGGCGGCCGAGGCGCTGCGCCCGGTGGCGGGCGACTTCGCCTTCCTGATCTTCTCGCTCGGCATCATCGGCACCGGCCTCCTGGCGGTGCCGGTGCTCGCCGGCTCGGCGGCCTATGCGGTGAGCGAGCTGTTCGGCTGGAAGGCGGGCCTCTCGCGCGGCTTCCATGAAGCGCGGGGCTTCTACCTGATCATCATCGCCGCCACGGGCATCGGCTCGGCGATGGGCTTCTTCGACGTCGACCCGATCAAGGCGCTGGTCCTGAGCGCGATCGTCAACGGCGTGATCTCGGTGCCGATCATGGTCGTGCTGATGATGATCGGCCAGTCGAAGAAGCTGATGGGCCGCTTCCCGATGAGCCCGCGCCACCGCTTCTTCGGCTGGACCGCGACCCTCGTGATGGCGGCGGCGGTGGTCGGAATGTTCGCGACCAGCTTCTAGCGCGCCGCCGGTGACGGCGCTACGGCGTCGCGCCCTTGCGCGCCGCGCGCTGCTCGCGCGCGAAGGCGGCGATGTCGGCGAGCGTGATCGAGCCCTGCTTGTTCTTGTCGATCTCGTCGAAGTGCTTGTAGACGAACGGCATGCCGGCCTGGGCCTCTTCCTTCGTCAGCCGGCCGTCGCCGTTCTTGTCGGCGGCGGCGAAGCGCTTCTGCATCTCGGCGGCGATCTGCTTGCCCCGGTCGGCATCCTGCGCGGCGGCGCTGGCGGCGATCGAGGCGAGCACCAGGGCAAAGCCGACGCGGCCGGCGAGCGCTCGGGAGTTCGTCATGGCGGTTCTCCTGTGGTGGTGCGCCGCGCGGCGCCTTCCCCTCACTATCGGCCGGCCGTGTTGCCGCTCGATTGCTGGCGCTCGGCTTGTTCGTGAACAACCCCGCACCGGCCGTGAATTCGCAGCGCCGCCGTGATGCCGCAGCGGAATCCCTACACTTCCACCTGCGCGGCCCGGTCACGAGCCGGCCCCGCGCCCTCGCCAGCAATTCCGACCGGAGTGACGAACGATGAATGCCCCGCTTCCCGACGACGTGCGCAAGGCGCTCGAACGCGTCACCCTCGACGACAAGTACGCCCTCGAGTCGGGCCGCGCCTTCATGAGCGGCGTCCAGGCGCTGGTCCGGCTGCCGATGCTGCAGCGCAAGCGCGACGCGATGTTCGGCCTCAACACCGCCGGCTTCGTCAGCGGCTACCGCGGCTCGCCGCTCGGCGGCTACGACCAGGCGCTGTGGGCCGCCAAGAAGCACCTCGCGGCGCAGAACATCGTCTTCCAGCCCGGCGTCAACGAGGAGCTCGGCGCGACCGCGGTCTGGGGCACGCAGCAGCTCGACCTCTATCCGCAGACGAAGAAATTCGACGGCGTGTTCGGCATCTGGTACGGCAAGGGGCCCGGCGTCGACCGCTGCTCCGACGTCTTCAAGCACGCCAACATGGCAGGCACGTCGAAGCACGGCGGCGTGATCGCGATCGCCGGCGACGACCACATCGCCAAGAGCTCGACCGCGGCGCACCAGAGCGACCACATCTTCAAGGCCTGCGGCCTGCCGGTGTTCTTCCCGTCGAGCGTGCAGGACATCCTCGACATGGGCCTGCACGCGTTCGCGCTGAGCCGCTTCGCCGGCGTCTGGTCGGCGATGAAGACGATCCAGGAGATCGTCGAATCGTCGGCGAGCATCTCGATCGATCCGGACCGGGTCGACATCGTCCTGCCCGAGGATTTCCGCATGCCCGACGGCGGCCTGCACATCCGCTGGCCCGACGCGCCGCTCGAGCAGGAAGCTCGGCTGATGGACTACAAGTGGTACGCGGCGCTCGCCTACGTTCGCGCCAACCGGCTCAACCACAACGTCATCGAAGGCCCGAACGACCGCTTCGGCATCATCGCCTCCGGCAAGGCCTACAACGACACGCGCCAGGCGCTGCACGACCTCGGCCTCGACGACGCGACCTGCCGCCGCATCGGGCTGCGCCTGCACAAGGTCAACGTCGTCTGGCCGCTCGAGGCGACGATGACGCGCGAGTTCGCCGAAGGCCTGCAGGAGATCCTCGTCGTCGAGGAGAAGCGCCAGGTCATCGAGTACCAGCTGAAGGAAGAGCTCTACGGCTGGCGCCCCGACGTTCGCCCGAACGTGCTCGGCAAGTTCGACGAGAGCGAGGGCGACAACACCGGCGGCGAATGGAGCCAGGCCAACCCGGCGCAGCACTGGCTGCTGCGCGCGCAGGCCGACCTGACGCCGGCGATCATCGCCCGGGCGATCGCCAGGCGGCTCGGCAAGATGGGCGTCGAGGGCGACGTCGCCGCCGGCATGGCGATGCGGATCGCCCTCATCGACGCGAAGGAGAAGAGCCTCGCGGTCGCGACGCTCAATTCGACCGGCGCCGGGCCGGCCGGCTCCGCCGGGGCGACCGGCGAGCGCGCGCCGTGGTTCTGCAGCGGCTGCCCGCACAACACCTCGACCAAGGTGCCCGAGGGCTCGCGCGCCGTCGCCGGCATCGGCTGCCACTACATGGCGGTGTGGATGGACCGCTCGACGGTCACCTTCAGCCAGATGGGCGGCGAAGGCGCGTCGTGGGTCGGCCAGGCGCCGTTCACGACCGAGAACCACATCTTCGCCAACCTCGGCGACGGCACGTACTACCACTCGGGCCTGCTCGCGGTGCGCCAGGCGATCGCCGCCAAGGTCAACATCACCTACAAGATCCTCTTCAACGACGCCGTCGCGATGACCGGCGGCCAGCCGGTCGACGGCACGATGAAGGTGCCCGAGATGACGCGCGAGCTCGACGCCGAGGGCGCGGCCAAGGTCGTCGTCGTCACCGACGAGCCGGAGAAGTACGACGAGCACGACGTCAGGTCGCGCCTCGCGCCGAACGTCACCGTCCATCACCGCGACGAGCTCGACGACATCCAGAGATCGCTGCGCGAGATCCCCGGCTGCACGGTCATCGTCTACGACCAGACCTGCGCGACCGAGAAGCGCCGGCGCAGGAAGCGCGGCACGATGGAAGACCCGGCCAGGCGCGTCGTCATCAACGAGCTGGTGTGCGAGGGCTGCGGCGACTGCTCGGTGCAGAGCAACTGCCTGTCGGTCGAGCCGGTCGAGACCGAGTTCGGGCGCAAGCGCCGCATCAACCAGAACACCTGCAACAAGGACTACTCGTGCCTGAAGGGCTTCTGCCCGAGCTTCATCACGGTCGAAGGCGGCCAGCTGAAGAGCACGAAGAAAGCCGCGCCGGAACGGCCGCGCCTGACCGCCGTGCTGACACCGCCCGAGCCGACGCTGCCGCTCGCCTTCCATGGCCACGAGCGGCCCTGGGGCATCGTCGTCGCCGGCGTCGGCGGCACTGGCGTGATCACGATCGGCCAGCTCCTCGGCATGGCGGCGCACCTCGAAGGCAAGGGCATCGTCACGCAGGACGCCGCCGGCCTGGCGCAGAAGGGCGGCGCCACCTGGAGCCACATCCAGATCGCCAACCGGCCCGAGGCGATCTTCTCGACCAAGGTCGGCACCGCCGAGGCCGACCTCGTCATCGGCTGCGACCCGATCGTCACCGCCAACAAGGCGACGCTGGCGGTGATGCGCGAAGGGCGCACCTACGTCGCCCTCAACAACCACGCGACGCCGACCGCCGCGTTCGTCATCGACCCCGACTGGCAGTTCCCGGCCGGCAACTGCGAGGCGGCGATCGCCGCCGCCGCCGGCCCCGACCACGTCGGCGCGATCGACGCCGACACACTGGCGGTGCAGCTCCTCGGCGACTCGATCTACACCAACCCGCTGATGCTCGGCTATGCCTGGCAGCAGGGCCGCGTGCCGCTCTCGCATGCGGCGCTGATGCGGGCGATCGAGCTGAACGGCGTCCAGGTCGACAACAACAAGGCGGCGTTCGAATGGGGCCGGCGCGCCGCCCACGACCCGCAGGGAATGAAGGCGCTCGTCCGCACCGGCCAGGTGATCGAGCTCGTCAAGCGCTCGGTCGACATCGACGACCTGATCGCCAGGCGCGTCGAGTTCCTCACCGCCTACCAGAACGCCGCCTACGCCGCCGGCTACAAGGCCTTCGTCGACAAGGTGCGCAGCGCCGAGGCCGACGTCGCGTTCTCGCGCTCGATGACGCGGCCGGAGCCGGCGCGGCCGGGCACCAGGCTGACCGAAGCGGTCGCGCGCTACCTCTTCAAGCTCATGGCCTACAAGGACGAGTACGAGGTCGCCCGCCTGCACGCCGACACCCGGTTCCTGGCCAAGGTCGCGGCCCAGTTCGAAGGCGAGATGGGCAAGGACTACCAGCTCGCGTACCACCTCGCGCCGCCGACGATCGCCGCCAGGAACGCCAAGGGCGAGCTGCAGAAGCAGCGCTTCGGGCCGTGGATGCTGTCGGCATTCAAGGTCCTGGCCCGACTGAAGGGCCTGCGCGGGACGCCGTTCGATCCGTTCGGCCGCAACGAGGAGCGCCGCGTCGAGCGCGAGCTGATCCGCGAATACCGCGACTCGATCGAGGAGCTGCTGCGCGCGCTCGGCCCGGCCAACCTCGCGCTCGCGGTCGAGATCGCGCGCATCCCGGAGCTGATCCGCGGCTACGGCCACGTCAAGGCGCGCCACCTCGCGGCGGCGCGGCCCAAGTGGGACGCGCTCATGGCCGACTGGCGCGCCGGCCCGCTCGCGCTCTCGGCGCAGGCGCTCGAGGCGCAGAGGGCACAGGGCCCCGACACGCTGCCGCTCGAGGACACGACGCTGCCGATGACGTCGCAGCGCGACGCCTCGCAACGCCCAACCGGACGTCAGGCCTGAGGTCGGGCGCCGGCGCCGCCCTGGCGGCGCCGACAGCCGTCCGGCGCCGATGCACCCTGGCCCTTCGCCGGTGCGCTTCATCGCAGCGCCGTGGCGGCCGGCCGGGTGCGGCCCCTACAGTGGTGTCATGAACAACACGAGCCGCCGGCCCTGCCGTCCATGACCGCCCCGTCCGCACCGCCCGATCCGCAGTCGCCCGGCGCCGGCCGCGCACCGGCGACCGGCTGGCAAAGCTTCAAGGCCGAGACGATCCGCCTTTTCCACGCCTACGCGAACTGGCTGGTCTCGATCTCGTGGAAGCGCTTCTTCCTGCTCTCGCTCCTGCTCCTGATCGCCGCCGTGATCCTGCAGCACCTGCCGCCGTTCAACTACACGATCGGCAGCGTCGCCGACCACTCGCCGTCGGTCACCGTCGTGCCGCCGGTACCGCCGGTACCGCCGGTGGCGCCGCTGCCGCCCAAACCGCCGTCGCTGCCGTCGACCTCGCGCGACGCACCGATCAAGATCGAGAAGAAGGATTCCAAGGGGCGCGACGTCGTCATCTCGATCGACCGGGACGGCGTTCGCATCACGCCGAACTTCCAGATCGACGGCAACGGCATCCGCATCGGCCCCGGCGCCGCGTCGGTGCCGGCCGCGGCGGCAAGCGGCGCGGCCTCGTCCGCGTCGGCCAGCGCCGGCGCGGACGGCAGCATCGAGATCAAGCTGCCGCCGGGCGCGGACAGCGAGCAGGTGCGCGAGGCCGTCGAGGAAGCGCGCGCCGCCGTCGTCGAGGCGATCCGCGACTCGGAGGAGAAGGCCGCCGAGGCGGCGCAGGAGGCGGCCGACGCCCGCGTCTCCGCCGACGAGAAGGTCGTGCGCTCGGTCAAGCGGATGCGCGACCGTCACTTCGGCGACTTCATCACCGACCTCGCCTGGCTCGTCATCATCGCCTCGGCGATCCTGAAGATCACCTACAAGCGCACCATCCAGGCCGAGGTCAAGGCCGCGGTCGCGACCGAGACGGCCGATTCCGAGCAGCTCAAGCGCCAGGTCGTCGAAGCGCGCATGGCGGCGATGCAGGCACAGGTCGAGCCGCACTTCCTCTTCAACACGCTCGCCTCGATCGACCACCTGATCGAGACCGATCCGCCGCGCGCGAGCCAGATGCAGAAGAACCTGATCGCGTTGCTGCGCGCGTCGATGCCGTCGATGCGCGACTCGAATCCGGCGCAGCACAACCTCGGCCGCGAGATGGCGGTGATCCGCCCCTACCTCGAGATCCTCAAGGTGCGCATGGAAGACCGCCTGCAGGCGAGCGTCAACGTCCCCGAGGGCCTGCTCTCGGCCGAGTTCCCGCCGATGGTGATCCAGTCGCTGGTCGAGAACGCGATCAAGCACGGCTTGGAGCCGAAGGCCGAGGGCGGCACGCTCACGGTCTCGGCCGAGATCGTCCACGGCCGGCTCGCCGTCACCGTCGCCGACACCGGCCTCGGCTTCGGCCGTGCTGACACCGCGGGCACCGGCATCGGCCTGGCCAACATCCGCGAGCGCCTGAAGCTGCTCTACGGCGACAAGGCCTCGGTCGTCGTCGCCGACAATCTGCCCAGCGGCACGGTCGTGACGATCACCGTTCCCTACCAGGCGCTGCAGAGAGAAGGAGACCCGCGATGATCAAGGCCTGGGCCCGCGCGCTGGCGATCCTCATACTCATGCTGACCGTCGTCGTCACGGTGCTGATGGCGATGGCCTGGACGATGCTGCCGCTCGACGGGGTCGCGGTGACGCTGCACGGCCAGACGTTCTCGCTCGACGACCTGCAGGGCGCGCGCAAGGTCCTCTTCTTCCTGATGGCGGTCGTCGTCGTCGTCATCGCCCTCCTCGCCGCGCTGGCGGCGATCGTCGTCGGCCTCGGCTTCGGCGCGCTCGGCATGGTCATCGGCCTGATCGCGACGGTCGGCTCCGTGGCCCTCGTCATGGCGCCGTTCGCGCTCGTCGGCTGGCTGCTCTGGCGCCTGTTCAGGAGCCGGCCGACGGCAACCGTCGTCGCGCGCCCATGACCAGCGCCGTCATCGCCGACGACGAGCGGCTCCTGCGCGAGCAGCTGCGCGCGCGCCTGGCCGAGGTCTGGCCGGCGCTCGAGATCGTCGCCGAGGCGAAGAACGGCGCCGAGGCGGTCGCGCTGACCGAGAAGCTCCATCCCGACCTCGTCTTCCTCGACATCCGCATGCCCGGCATGACCGGCATCGAAGCGGCGCGCGCGATCGCCCAGCTGCCGGTCGACGACGACGCCGACGACCCGGAAGCGCGCGGCGACGGCGACGCCGCGCCCTGGCGCGGGCCGGAGATCGTCTTCATCACCGCCTACGACCAGTACGCGATCGAGGCGTTCGAGCAGGGCGTCGTCGACTACGTGCTGAAGCCTGCCGAGCGCGAGCGCCTGCAGGTGACGGTCGACCGCGTCAGGAAGCGCCTCGCCGACCGCAGCGCCGGCGAGGCGCCCGACGCGAGCGGCATGCAGCAGCTGCTGCAGAAGCTCAACGCGAAGATGAACCCGGGCTCGGCGCCGCGGCTGCGCTGGATCCAGGCGACCGTCGGCGCCAGCATCCAGATGATCCCGGTCCAGGACGTCCTCTTCTTCATCTCCGACGAGAAGTACACGCGGGTGCAGACGGCGACGCTCGAGGCGCTGATCCGAAAGCCGATCAAGGAGCTCGTCGACGAGCTCGACGCCGACGTCTTCTGGCAGATCCACCGCTCGACGCTCGTCAACACGCGAACGATCGCCGGCGTCACCCGCGACCTGCGCGGCCGCCAGCTGGTCGCCGTGCGCGGTCACCCGGAAAAGCTCGAGGTGAGCCGGAGCTACGCGGGGTTGTTCAAGGGAATGTAGCCGCCCGCCGAGCGGCATGGCCGCTCGTGCCGTCCCATGCCATAGTCGCCGCTCGAAGAGCAGCTTGGCAATGTTGCCGACGCAGCGGGCGACGGGGCGGTTTTCTTGAAGAACGTCTTCCTCTTCTTTCGCCACAAGGTCGACGTCGATTCGCAGCTCGAGCGCGACTTTCGCGGCGCCTACCAAGAGCCGAGCCTGCACTACCTCGAGCTGGCATTCATTCTCGGCATCATCGGCTTTGCCGGCTTCTTGGCGATGGACCTCGTCCACGGCACCGTTCCGGCGTTGCCAGGCATGACCGCTGCGCGGATCGCGATCTGCTTCCTGTATGTCCTCGGACTGCCCTCATCACGTTCAAGCGCCAGTTTGTCGCTCGCCATTACACGCCGCTCGTCAACTTCGTGATGTCCGTCGGAATGCTGGGAGCGGCGTTGGTGCCGATCGCGCTGCACGGCAACAGCTCGAACGCCGACATCTACTGGAGCCTCAACAGCTCCTTGACGACCGGCGCCATCGTCATCTACGGCGCAAGCCGCCTGACGGCGCGAAACACCGCTTTGATCGTCCTCGTCGGCTGCTTCATCGGCATCGGCACCGCGCTTCGCCTGCCGACGTTCGACTGGTATCCGTTCGGTCGACTGGTGTTCCATCTCACCTTCGTCAACCTCGCCGCCTTTTCGCTGCGAGAGACCGTCGAGCGTCACGAACGGTCGTTGTTCTGGCTCGCTCGCGAGAATCTCTCGAGGAACATCTACGCCAAAGAGCTCGAAGCCGCCCGCGCGCAAGCCGAGGAAGGCAACGAAATCAAGCTGCGCTTCCTGGCGAACATGAGCCATGAATTCCGAACGCCGATGAACGGAGTCATGCAGACCCTCGAGATCGCGAGCCGGACCGCCACCACCGAGTTGGCGGGACTGATCGAGCGAGCCCGTCGATCCGGGAATGCCTTGCTCGGCACTTTGAACAGCATCCTCGAGTACACCCGCTGGACGCAACACGGGCTAACGCCGAACCGCGCCCCGGTCAGTCTGAGCGACTCCCTCCGGCGGGTCGTCCTGCGCCACGAGAAGCCGCGGCGGACCGAGGGCTGGCCCTCGTCCTCCGGCTCGACCTCGTCGGCTCCGAGGACGTCGTCCGCGTCGACAGACTGTTGGTCGACGAGATCGTCGCTCGCCTGCTGGACAGCGCGATCCGGTTCACTCCGGCCGGGCGCATCAGCGTCGGCGTCGAGCTCATGCATCGGCAAGGCGTGCCGTATCCGGCCGCCACGCTCGAAATCTCCGTGGCAGACACCGGGATCGGCATCGCCGATGAGCGGCGCGGGGCGATCTACAAGCCCTTCTATCAAGTGGACGATGGCAGCGACCGCCAGGTAGGCGGGACGGGACTCGGCCTGGCAATCGTCCGCCGCCTGGTCGAGCTGATGGACGGAGAGATCACGCTGGCGAGCGAGGTCGGCGCCGGCAGTACCTTTCGCGTCAGCATCCCGGTCGAGATCTGCAAATCCTTCGTACCTGCGAACGTTGCTTCGTCACCGGCGCGGCGCGGAAGCCGACCTGCTGCCGCGAATCAACCGCTGGAAGGGTCCGTGCTCTTGGCCGAGGACAACGAATTCAACGCGATGCTCGCGGCAGAGTTGCTCACCCTCATGGGACTGAAGGTCACGCTCGCTGCCGACGGCGCAGTGGCGCACCGCGCGGCCGAGGCGCACCGCTTCGACGTCATCCTGATGGATTGTCAGATGCCGAATCTGGACGGCTACGAGGCGACCCGCCGCATCCGGCAAGCCGAGCTCGCCGCCTCCAAACCGCCCGTCCCCATCATCGCCGTCACTGCGAACGCGCTGGCCGGAGATCGCGAGAAGTGCCTGGCTGCCGGCATGGACGACTATCTGGCGAAGCCGTACACCGTGGCCCAGTTGCGGTCGAAACTGATCGCGTGGTTGCCAGAGCCGGCCGACCGGCCATCAGTGCCTTCTTCGAGCGTCGCCGCACGCGCGATCGAGAACTGACGGGCAAGCGACGTTGTTCCAGGACAGGTCGACCACATCGCCCCTTCGCTCACGTCAGCGGCTTGATCAGCACGTCCGGATGCACCGCCCAGCCGAGCAGCCCCGACAGCCCCATCACCACCCCGAACGCGCTCGGCACGAGGGCGAGGAAGAAGAGCCACCACTGGTGCGTCAACGCGGTGACGGCGAAGAGCGCGATGGCGATCGCGATCGCTGCCGAGGCGAGGTCGAACTGGTCGTCGCGGAAGTTGAGCGCGTCGTAGGTCTTCTGCGCCTGCTCGGCCTGCGCCTTGACCTCGGCCTTCTTCGCGTTCTGGCTCGCCGCGATCGCCTGGTACTTGGCGATCGCCGCCTCATAGGCGGCGCGCTCCGCTTCCGGCCGGCCGGCGCGGGCGAGCGTCATCTGCTCGATGGTGGCGAGCGCGATTTCCTCGCGGATGTTGCGCGCCTGGTAGAAGTTCCAGAGGTCGATCTTCTCGGCCTGCGCCGCCTGCATGCCCTGGACGATGTTGTCGTCCTTGACGTTGCAGATGCCGAGGAAGGTGGCGATCAGCGCCACCATCACCGCGACCATCGCGTTGAGGCGGGCGTTGCTCTTGTGGACGGCGCTGTCCTCGCGCAGGTCCTCGACGGTTTCCAGCGGGTCGATCTCGATGGCCATGGCGTCTCCTCGTCATTGATCGGCGCGCGCCGTCGCCGCGGCCTGCCGCACCGCCTCGGCCCGCGCCGCGGCCGCGGCGCGCAAGGCGAGCAGCTTGGCCCGCGGATTCTCGACGTGGCGCGCCTCGTCGAGCTTCATCTCGGCGATGAAGCGGCTCGGCAGCGCCGCCTGCATCTGCCGGCCGCGCTTCCTGCGCCTGAGCGTGCTCACCGCCAGCGTCGCCCGCGCCCGCGTGATGCCGACGTACATCAGGCGGCGCTCTTCCTCGAGGCGCGCCGCGCTCGCCTCCTCGTCGTCGCCGGCGAAGGGCAGCAGGCCCTCGTTGACGCTGGCGAGAATCACGTGCGGCCACTCGAGGCCCTTGGCCGCGTGCAGCGTCGACAGCGTGACGACGTTCTCGTCGTCGCCGCGCTCGGCCAGGCTGATGATGACCGAGATCGTCTGGGCGACATCGAGCACGCTCTGCGCCGGCTCCTCGTCGCCGGTCGCTGCTGCGCCGCCGCCGCCGCAGCGGCGCGCGATCCAGTCGACGAAGTCGAGCACGTTGGCCCAACGCGCGGCGGCGAGCGGCGGCGATTCCTCGCCTTCGTGCAGGTGCTCCTCGTAGCCGATGTCCTTCAGCCAGGCGAGGAGCAAGGCCTTCGCGTCCTCGCTGCCGGTCGTCTCGCGCGCGCGCTCCTGCAGCTCGTTCACGGTGCGGCCGAACTCGTGCAGTCCGGCGATGGCGCGGCTCGACAGCGCATCGGCCAGCGTGCCGGCGAAGAGCGCTTCGAAGAGGCTCGACTTCCAGCGGCCGGCGAACGCGCCGAGCGCGGCCAGCGTCTGGTGGCCGATGCCGCGCTTGGGGCTCGTCACGGCGCGCAGGAACGCCGGGTCGTCGTCGAGGTTGACGATCAGGCGCAGCCACGCGCAGAGGTCGCGGATCTCGGCGCGATCGAAGAAGCTCTGCCCGCCCGACACCTTGTACGGGATGCCGGCCTTGCGCAGCGCCTGCTCGAAGATGCGCGCCTGGTGGTTGGCGCGGTAGAGGATCGCGATGTCGGCGTTCGCCGCGCCGGCGCCACGCAGCGACTCGATTCGCGCTAGCGCGCGCTCGGCCTCGTGCACCTCGTCGTCGCACTCGACGACCTCGACCGGCTCGCCGGCGCCGAGCTCGCTCCAGAGCTTCTTCTCGTACAGCTTCGGGTTGTGGCCGATCACCGCGTTCGCCGCCGTGAGGATGTTGCCCGTCGAACGATAGTTCTGCTCGAGCGCGATCACCTTCAGCCTCGGGTAATCGGCCGGCAGGCGCTTCAGGTTCTCGACCGTCGCGCCGCGCCAGCCGTAGATGCTCTGGTCGTCGTCGCCGACGGCGGTGAAGAGGCCGCGCTCGCCGGCGATCAGCCTCATCAGCTCGTACTGGACGCCGTTGGTGTCCTGGTACTCGTCGACGAGGATGTAGCGCAGGCGCGCGCGCCACGCCTCGCGCACCTCGTCGTCGTCGGCGAGCAGGCGCGCCGGCAGGACGATGAGATCGTCGAAGTCGACGGCGCGGTACGCGGCGAGGCGCTCCTCGTAGCGCTGCATGACGCGCACGGCGACGAGCGCGTCCTCGGCGCTCCTGCCCTCGTGCTCGCCCGAGAGCACCTCGGCCTCGGCCGCCGCGGAGGCGAGGCCGCGGTTCTTCCAGGCGCCGATCGCCCACTGCCAGCGGCGGGCGAGCGCGTTGTCGGTCGTCCCGCCGGCTTCCTTCAGGACGCCGAGGACGTCGTCGCTGTCGAGGATGCTGAAGTTCGCCGGCAGGCCGAGCCGGCTGCCGTGCTCGCGCAGGAGGCGAACCCCGAGCGAGTGGAAGGTGCTGATCGCGAGCTTCGCCGCGGCGCGGCCGCCGACCAGCGCGCGCGCCCGCTCGCGCATCTCGGCCGCCGCCTTGTTGGTGAAGGTGATCGCCGCGATCTCGCCCGGTGCGTAGCCGGCGTCGAGCAGGCGCGCGATCTTGTGGACGATCACACGCGTCTTCCCCGACCCCGCGCCGGCGAGGACGAGGCACGGGCCACCGAGGTGGTGGACGGCCTCGAGCTGCGCCGGATTGAGGGTCGCGGTCGGCGACCGGTCGGTGCTCAGTTGGCTTCGCCGCAGAAGCAGTGGACGACGGCGGCGAACGGCTTCCTGCGCTCGGTGATCTCGGCGACCCAGCCGAGGTCGCGCGCGGCGCCGTGGACGAGCGCCGGCGCGACGCCGACCGCAGCGCCGATGCGCGCATCGAGCTGCGCGCCGACCAGGCTCGCGACCTCGCCGCTCAGCATGTTGACGAGCTGCGCGAACTTGCCCGGATCGCGCTCGATGTAGACGACGCGCGGCTTGTCGCCGAGCTTGGCGCGCGTCGCCGCCGAGCGGACGGCGTCGCTGAACTGGCCGATGGTGTCGACCAGGCCGCGCTCCTTCGCCTGCGCGCCGGTCCAGACGCGGCCCTGCGCGACGGCGTCGATCTTCTCGGGCGTGGTCTTGCGCGCGACCGCGACCTTGGTCGTGAAGTCGACGTAGACATGGTCGATGCTCTTCTGCACGAGGTCGGCCAGGCGCGGATCGAGCGGCAGGCGCGGGTCGTCGGCGTTGCGCAGCCACGTCGTGCCGACGCCGGCCGGGTGGATGCCGAGCTTGGCGAGCGTCTGGTCGGCGGTCGGCAGCAGCGCGAAGACGCCGATCGAGCCGGTGATCGTCGCCGCGTCGGCGACGATCTCGTCGGACGCGGTCGAGATCCAGTAGCCGCCCGACGCAGCGACATTGCCCATCGAGACGACGACCGGCTTGCCGGCGGCGCGGGTCACCTCGAGCTCGCGCCGGACGAGCTCGGAGCCGAAGACGCTGCCGCCGGGCGAATCGACGCGCAGGACGAGCGCCTTCACGTCCTTGTTGTCGCGGGCCTTCTTGATCAGGTTCGCGGTCGACAGGCCGCCGATCGTTCCCGCCGGCGCCTGGCCGTCGACGATCTCGCCCTCGGCGACGACGACGCCGATCGCATCGCCGGTAAGGCGCGGCTTGACGTGGCCGAGGTAGTCGTCGAACGAGATCTGGCGGAACGTGTTCTCGTCGTCGTCCTTGGCGCCGCGCTCGATCATGATCGCGCGCAGCTCGTCGCGCGTCTTGAGGGCGTCGACGAGCTTCTCGCTCAGCGCCAGCTTGGCGGCGTCGCCGCCGACCGCGGCGAGGCGCTGCGGCGCCTCGTCGATGCCGCGAACGATCGACCCCGAGGGGAGCTTTCGCTCCTTCTCGACCGCATCGACGTAGGTCTGCCAGAGGCCGCCGTAGAGGACCTTGTCGGCCTCGAGCGCGTCCGCCGAAGGCGCGTTGGCGATGAACGGCTCGACCGCGCTCTTGAAGGTGCCGACGCGGACGACGTTGACGGTGACGCCGACCTTGTCGAGTGCCTCCTTGTAGTAATTGCGCAGGCTGCCGAAGCCGGCGATGTAGACCATGCCGAGCGGGTGCAGGTAGACCTCGTCGGCGTGCGATGCGACGTAGTACTGGCGCTGGTCGTAGCCCGAGCCCCAGGCGACGACCTTCTTGCCGCTCTTCTTGAAGCGGTCGACCGCGGCGGCGATCTCGCGCAGCGTCGAAAAGCCCGTCGGCCGCATCTCGTCGAGGACGATGACGAGGCTCGATATCTTCGGGTCGTCCGCCGCCGCGTCGAGCGCGCTCAGGATGTCGCGCAGCTGCACCTTCTGGATCGCCTCGCCGCGCACCTGCTCGAGCGCGGTCGAGCGCAGGTTGCCGCTCTTCTGCTCGCCGATCGTGCCGTCGATGCGGAGGACGAGCGCGGTCTTCTCGGCCAGCGGCGCGAGGCCGCTCCTGGCGAGGGCGAACACGATGGCGATCAGGATCACCAGGAAGAGCAGGTTCAGGACGACGCGCCGACTGACGTCGACGACGCGCCAGGCACCGCGGAAGAACCGGCGCACCGGGCCGGGATGAATCGCTGACATGGAAGGCACGCGGATGGAAAGACGGCAAGCTTAAGCGACCCCGAAATCCCCCTCGGTGACGTCCCCGGTCCGGCTTCCGTCGCAATTGCAATACTTGGCGCAATGCAGGCGATCTTCGCCGTCACCATTCCGTTCTTCGCCCTGGTCCTCCTCGGCTGGTTCGCCGCGCGGGCGCACTGGCTGCCGGAAAGCGCGATCCCGGGCCTGAACGCGTACGTGCTGTTCTTCGCCCTGCCGTGCATGCTGTTCCGCTTCGGCTCGAGCCTGGCCGTCGGCCGCCTCGCCGACCCGGCGCTCCTCGCGACCTACGTCATCGCCGCCCTCGCGATCATCGCCCTGACGATCGCGCTGACGCTGCGCCGCCCCGGCCGCGCAGGCGGCGTCGACCTGCGCGACGCCGCCTTCGGCGCCCTCGTCGCCGCTTTCCCGAACGCCGGTTTCATGGGCGTGCCGCTCCTGGTCGCCCTGCTCGGCGACGCCGCCGCCGGCCCGGTGATCGGCGCGATCCTGGTCGACCTCGTCGTCACCAGCACGCTCTGCCTCGCCCTCGCCCAGTCGCACAGCCACCGCGCCGGCGCCGCCGACGAACGACGGGCGCCGGCGAAGGCGGCGGCGCTGTCGCTGCGCAGCGCCCTCACCAATCCGCTGCCGTGGGCGATCGCCCTCGGCGCCGGCTTCGCGGCGACGAACCGCGAGCTGCCCGGGCCGATCGCGCAGATCGTCCGCATGCTCGGCGATTCGGCGACGCCGGTGGCGCTCTTCACGATCGGCACCGTGCTCTGGCGCGCCGGCCAGCACGTCCACACGCGGACGCCGGTCGCGCAGTACCTGCCGGTCGCGCTGATCAAGCTGTTCGTCCACCCCGCCCTGGTGTTCGCGATCGGCAGCGCGGCGCGCGCGCTCGGCGCGCCGGTCTCGCCGTTCGGCCTGATGGTGCTCACCCTCACCGCGGCGCTGCCGAGCGCGAGCAACGCGTCGCTGCTCGCCGAGCGCTACGGCGCCGACAACGGACGGATCGCGCGGATCATCATGGCCTCGACGGTGCTCGCGTTCGCGACGTTCTCCGCCGCCGCCTGGCTGTTCGGCGTCGGCACGGCCGAATAGACAGTCGCGCTGGCGGCGCTATTCTGTAGGCTGACTTCGACGAGCCGGCCTCATGGACCCCGCCCGGCTCGCGACCCGCATCCAGGAGACCTCTCATGAAGCTCACCGCCGAGCAGCACGCGCAGTTCGATCGCGACGGCTACCTCTTCTTCCCCGGCCTCTTCAGCGGCGAAGAGACCAGGACGCTCACGGCCGCCGTTCCCGAGCTCTACAGCCGGCGCGAGGCGTACAACGTGCGCGAGAAAGGCAAGGACGCGGTGCGGACGAACTTTGCGGCGCATCTCTACAGCGCGCCCTTCGCGCGGCTGGCGCGCCACCCGCGCATGGTCGGGCCGGTGCAGGAGCTGCTCGGCGAGGCGCTCTACATGCACCAGTTCAAGATCAACGGCAAGCAGGCCTTCGACGGCGACGTCTGGCAGTGGCACCAGGACTACGGCACCTGGCTCAACGACGACAGGATGCCGGCCGAGCGCGCCATGAACGTCGCCATCTTCCTCGACGACGTCAACGACTACAACGGGCCGCTGATGTTCATCCCCGGCAGCCACAAGCGCGGCGTTGTCGACGCCAAGCACGACCTGACGACGACGAGCTATCCGCTCTGGACCATCGACGACGGCCTGATCGCGCAGCTCGTCGAGCGGGCAGGCGGCAAGCAGGGCGGCATCGTCGCGCCGAAAGGTCCGGCCGGATCGATGATCCTGTTCCACGGCTGCCTGGTCCACGCGTCGGGATCGAACCTGTCGCCGTGGCACCGGGTCAGCGTGTACCTGAGCCTGTGCGCGGTCAGCAACCACATCCGCCGCTTCAAGCGGCCGGAGTACATCGCCCACCGCGACTTCACGCCGATCAAGTGCCTGCCCGACGACTGCCTGCTGAAGGACTACCCGGTCGAGCTGCCGTGGAAGGACGGCATGCCGGCGAGCGCGCTCGCGACGTCGGCCGATGAGCTGAGAGTCGCGGCATGAGCCGCCGGGCCGATTTCAAGGCGAATGCCGCAGCGGCAAACGCGGAGGCTTGCCGATGAGCCTTCACGCCCAGCTGCAGCGGCGCGAGGCCGACGGCAAGCCGATCCGCATCGGCCTCATCGGCGCCGGCAAGTTCGGCTCGATGTACCTGGCGCAGATCCCGCGCACGCCCGGCGTCCACCTGGTCGGCATCGCCGATCTCGCGCCCGATGCGGCGCGCCGGAACCTCGCCCGCGTCGGCTGGAGCGATGCGCAGACGCGCGCCGCCAGCCTCGACGCCGCGATCGGGAGCGGAACGACGCACGTCGGCGAAGACTGGAAAGCGCTCGTCGCGCATCCCGCGATCGACGTGATCGTCGAGTGCACCGGCCACCCGATCGCCGCCGTCGAGCACTGCCTGTTCGCCTACGCGAACGGCAAGCATGTCGTCAACGTCACGGTCGAGGCGGATGCGTTCTGCGGCCCGCTGCTGGCGAAGAAGGCCGCCGAGGCCGGCGTGATCTATTCGCTCGCCTTCGGCGACCAGCCGGCGCTGATCTGCGACCTCGTCGACTGGGCCCGCACCTGCGGCTTTCCGGTCACCGCCGCCGGCCGCGGCCACAAGTGGCTGCCCCACTTCTGCGAGTCGACGCCGGAGACGGTGTGGGGCCACTACGGCCTCACGCCCGAGCAGGCGGAGCGCGGCGGCCTCAACCCGAAGATGTTCAACAGCTTTCTCGACGGCTCGAAGCCGTCGATCGAATCGACCGCGGTCGCCAACGCGACCGGGCTTACCGTGCCGAGCAACGGCCTCCTCTATCCGCCGGCGAGCGTCGAGGACATCCCCTTCGTGACGCGGCCGATCGCCGAAGGCGGCGTCCTCGAGAGAAAGGGCATGGTCGAGGTGATTTCGTCGCTCGAAGCGAACGGCCGCAAGATCCCGTACGACATCCGCATGGGCGTGTGGGTCACGGTCGAAGGCGAGACCGAGTACATCCGCAACTGCTTCGAGGAATACAACGCCCACACCGACCCGAGCGGGCGCTACTTCACGCTCTACAAGCGCTGGCACCTGATTGGCCTCGAGGTCGGCATGTCGGTGGCGAGCGTCGCGCTGCGCGGCGAAGCGACCGGCGTCGCGACGTGCTGGAACGCCGACGTCGTCGCCACCGCCAAGCGCGACCTGCAGCCGGGCGAGCTGCTCGACGGCGAAGGCGGCTACACGGTCTGGGGCAAGCTGCTGCCGGCGGCGACGTCGGTGCGCCTCGGCGGCCTGCCGCTCGGCCTCGCCCACGACGTCAAGGTCACGCGCGCGGTGAAGAAGGGCCAGAGCCTGTCGTGGTCCGACGTGGCGGTGGACACGACGACGCCGGCGTACCGGACGCGGCGCGAGATGGAGTCGCTCTTCGCCGCGCCGCTGCTGAAGACGGCGTGAGGCGCCGCGGCGCTGCACCGGCCGCCGGCAGAATCGCGCCATGACCGATCTTTCGCTCGCCCGCCACATCGGCGCGATCCTGGGCCAGGCCGGCGCCGACGTCGACCCGGCCGAGACCGCCGAGTGGTGCGAGGCGCTCGACGCCCTGACGAGCGCGCACGGCCCGGCGCGCGCCCGCTTCCTCCTCGACGCGCTGCTCGCCCACGCACGCCGGCGCGGCGTCAACTGGCAGCCGTCGCTGGTCTCGCCGTACGTCAACACGATCGCGCTCGAGAACCAGACGCCGTTTCCCGGCGACCTGGCGATGGAGCAGCGCCTGGCCGCGCTGATGCGCTGGAACGCGCTGGCGATGGTGATGCGCGCCAACCGCGTCGAGAGCGGCGGCTCGGCCGAGCTCGGCGGCCACATCGCCAGCTATGCGTCGGCGGCCGACCTGTTCGAGGTCGGCTTCAACCATTTCTTTCGCGCCCGCAGCGACGCGCTGAGCATGACGCCGAACGGCGCCTTGCAGGGCGAGGCGCAGCTCGGCGACCTGGTCTTCTTCCAGCCGCACTCCGCGCCCGGCGTCTATGCGCGCGCCTTCCTCGAAGGTCGCCTTTCGGCCGACGACCTCGCCCACTACCGCCAGGAGCTGGTCGCGCCGGCGCATGGCGCGCGCGGGCTGACGTCGTATCCGCATCCCCAGCTGATGCCCGACTTCTGGCAGTTCCCGACCGGCTCGATGGGGATCGGCCCGATCAACGCGATCTACCAGGCGCGCTTCATGCGCTACCTGCAGCACCGCGGCCTGCTCGCGCCCGGCAGCGGCCCGACCCAGCGCCGCGGTTCGGGGGAAGACACGGCGCAGCAGCGTCGTGTCTGGGGCTTCTTCGGCGACGGCGAGATGGACGAGCCCGAGTCGATCGCCGCGCTCTCGATCGCGGCGCGCGAGCAGCTCGACAACTGCACCTTCGTCATCAACTGCAACCTGCAGCGCCTCGACGGCCCGGTACGAGGCAACGGCCGCATCGTCGACGAGCTCGAGTCGGTGTTCGCCGGCGCCGGCTGGCACGTGATCAAGTGCCTGTGGTCCTCCGACTGGGACGTGCTCTTCGCCCGGGACCATGGCCACGCGCTGATGCGCGCCTTCGCGCACACGGTCGACGGCCAGTTCCAGACCCTGTCGGCGAAGGACGGCGCCTTCAACCGCGAAGTCTTCTTCGGCCAGAACGACGAGCTTCGGCTCCTGGTCGCCGATCTGCGCGACGAGGACATCGATCGCCTGCGCCGCGGCGGCCACGACGCGGTCAAGATCCACGCCGCCTTCGCCGCGGCGGTGGCCCACGCCGGCCGGCCGACCGTCGTTCTCGCCAAGACGATGAAGGGCTACGCGATGGGCGAGGCGGCGCAGGGGCGCATGACGACGCACCAGGCGAAGAAGCTCGACAGCGCCGGCCTCATCGCCTTCCGCGACCGCTTCGCGCTGCCGATGAGCGACGCCGACACCCAATCGCTCGCCTTCTACAAGCCGGCCGACGACAGCGCCGAGATCCGCTACCTGCAGAGCCGCCGGCGCGCCCTCGGCGGGCCGCTGCCGGCGCGGCGCAGCGATTGCGACCGGGTCGCCGTTCCCGCGCTCGAGGCGACGTCGGCGTTCGCGCTTCACGCCGACGGCAAGGAGATGAGCACGACGATGGCCTTCGTCCGCGTCCTCGGCAACCTGATGAAGGACGCGGCGCTCGGCCCGCGCGTCGTGCCGATCGTCGCCGACGAGGCGCGCACCTTCGGCATGGCGAGCCTGTTCCGCCAGGTCGGCATCTACGCGCCGTTCGGCCAGCTCTACCAGCCCGAGGACTCGGGATCGATCCTCTCGTACCGCGAGGACAAGAGCGGCCAGATCCTCGAGGAAGGCATCACCGAGGCGGGCGCGCTGTCGTCGTGGACGGCGGCGGCGACGGCGTACTCGACGCACGGCCTGGCGATGCTGCCGTTCTACATCTACTACTCGATGTTCGGCTTCCAGCGCGTCGGCGACCTGATCTGGGCCGCCGCCGACCAGCGCGCGCGCGGCTTCCTGATCGGCGCGACCGCCGGCCGGACGACGCTCTCCGGCGAAGGCCTCCAGCACCAGGACGGCACCAGCCACCTGGTCGCCGCGACGGTGCCGAACTGCAAGGCCTGGGACCCGGCGACCGCCGGCGAGCTCGCCGTCATCGTCGACCGCGGCATGCGCGAGATGCTCGAGGAGCAGACGGACGTCTTCTACTACGTGACGGCGATGAACGAGAACGTCGCCCAGCCGTCCTTGCCGGCCGAGGCGCACGAAGGCGTGCTGCGCGGCATGTACCGCTTCCGCGCCGGCGGCCACGACGGCGTGCGCCGCGTCCAGCTGCTCGCCGCGGGCGCGATCCTGGGCGAGGCGGTCAAGGCGGCCGCCGTCCTCGAGTCGGCGCACGGCGTCGCCGCCGATGTCTGGAGCGTGACCAGCTTCAGCGAGCTGGCGCGCAACGGCATCGCCGCCGAAGCGGCGTGGCGCCACGGCACGGCCGGCGTCGCGCGCAGCTACGTCGGCGAGCAGCTCGCATCGACGCGCGGGCCGATCGTCATCGCCACCGACTACGTCCGCGCCGTCCCTGAGCAGATCCGCGCCTTCCTGCCGCCGGGCCGGCGCTGCGTCACGCTCGGCACCGACGGCTTCGGCCGCAGCGACACGCGCGCCGCGCTGCGGCGCCACTTCGAGGTCGATGCCGAGGCGATCGTCCAGGCGGCGCTGCGTTCGCTCGGCTGACCGGCTAGCGCCTGAGGGCGATGCTGCTATTGAACCGGTAGCTGCCGAGAAGCGCGGGCGCGGTCGGCGATTCGCAATGCTGTTCGAAGTCGACCGCGAGCTTGGTCAACGCGCCGGCGCCATTGGTCGCGATCTCGAGCACGTCGAACCGGCCGACGGTCTGGTTGCAGCCACGACCGCTGCCGCTGAAGTCGATGCCGTTCTGGTTGCCTCGAAACGGCGCACGGATGGCGTCCTCGTACGCGCCGACGTGCAGCGGCGATCCGTCGCCCGTCGCGAGCTGCAGCGTCCACCACACGGGCAGGCCCTGGTGGTAGCCGCTGTAATATGACGGCGTTGACAGCATGTCGCTGTACGAGAGATCCTGGTCGACGTACACCTCCGTTCGCCCCTGGCCGATGTAGTCGCCCGCGGCACTGCGGAAATACAGGACGTGCGCCGATCCGGCCGAGTTGCCGGCTCGCACGGTGAGCTGAACGCTGTCGGTGTCGCCGCTCGCGTCGGTCACGGTGAGCCGAACCACGGCATCGGCGACCACGGTCGGCACCGGGACGCCCCATGTCAGCCTCGTGTTGGCGGCATTGGGCGTCGCGAAGGTCAAGGGCACGCCCGAAAGCTGGGTCCATCGGTACGAGGCGATCGGCTTCGGCGTTCCCACCGACGCCTGCCCGCTCAGCTGGATCGCGTCGGCCGCGGTCAGCAGCAGCGGCGCGTCGGCCGATGCGATCGCATGCAGCGTATCCGGCGTCTTGAACATGCTCGGCCACGAGAAGTTCGACGACGCGTTGCCGATCGCGTCCTGAACGGTCACCGCGCTGTTGAAGTTGATGTTGTCGGCCGACAGCTGGAGAAAGTAGTTGTGGCCGTGGCGAAGCGGCAGGGTCGGCCGGACGAGCAGGAGCGCCCCATGGCGCTCGACCGTCGTCGCAATGTCGACGAAGGTCGGGTCGAGCCCCGACGGGTTGCCGGCGTCGATGAGCCGCGCAAAGAGCGCAGGCGTGGTGTCGGCCAGCGGCCGGCTGAACTGCAGCCTGAACGGCGTCGTCGTCGATGTCTTCCAGTCGAAGTTGAGCGACGCGAAGAAATCGATCGTCGAAAAGCTGCGCGGCGAGATGACCTGGTCGCCGCCACTCCAGCTCAGCGCCGTCGTGCCGTCCCACCAGAGGTAGCCCGAGGTGCTGTCGGTCCACGACAGCGAGTCGGTTCGCTCGGCAATCGCGTCGCCGTTGGCGTCGAGCGCGCTCGTGAACATCGAACTGGCGGTGACGAAATTCGGTCTGAGGACGACCCGACTGCCGTTGACGCCCGCCGCATCGATGCGTCCGACCTCCGGAAAGGTGTTGAGGTTGGCGAGCAGGGGCATGGGCGTGCTCACGGTGATGCTGCCGCCGAGCAGGTCGCTCTCGTAGCGATAAGCGAGCGTGACCGTCGAGCGCGCAGTCGCATAGTCGAGGATCTTGCGCAGGTCGAACTGCTTGACCGATTCGGTGGCCGTGGAGGTGGCGCCGGCAGGCACGATCAAGCGCAGGTCGTCGGCCGCCGTGCTGCGCACCCGCAAGTCGATCTGCAGGTCGTCGGACAAGCGATCGATCTGCAGCGAGCCGAGGGCCACCAAGCCGGCCGACGTCGCCGGCGTCGCGCCGAAGGAAAGGCCGCTGCCCAGCGCGACGGTCGCCCGGAGGCCGCCGGCCGGAATGTCGGCCGCGACGATCAGATCCACGGTCATCGTTCCGTTGACGACGTCGGCGAGTACCGGCACGGCGCAGTCACGGGCCAGCGCCGTGACTTGATCGCCCGGCCCTGCGAGACCGTCGCCGTCCCGGTCGATCAAGGTCACGGTCATGACGCCGCCGTTCGGGCAGGTCGACACGACCGAAAGCCCAGCGCCGGGGCGGCGAAACGTCGCGACCTCATCGGCGGCGAACTGGCCGATCGCGAGGATCGCCTCGCCCAGACCTGGAGCAAGCCCGGCGACCCGTGTCGCGTTGCTCGTGTCGATCGCAAGCGGCGTCGCCGCCGCCGGAGGTTGAAGGTTGCT
The DNA here is from genome assembly GCA_035995885.1 of Caldimonas sp. GTDB lineage: Bacteria > Pseudomonadota > Gammaproteobacteria > Burkholderiales > Burkholderiaceae_C > Schlegelella_A. The sequence continues at coordinate 33,907 of DASYKC010000041.1, forward strand.
GCTCGCGCCGCCGCCGCCACAACCGGCGCACATCGTCAGGATGGCCGCCGCGAGGCAAGCGTTGGGAAACCTCATGAAGCTCGCTCGACAGACAACGGCACCGAGTGAATCTTACGGGCGGGTCGGGGTCGACGGTCAGCCGCGCACGACCGTTCGTCAGCCGGACGCCACGATCGCGAGGTGCTTTCGAAAGCCCGCTCGGTGCAGGCTTCGGTCGCGATCCAACCTCCTCGTCGCGGTCAGAGCTGAAACGCCAGCCAGAGCAGCAGGCCTTCGGAGAGATCGCGCAGGAGGTTGGGCTCGGTCGGCTCGAAGCGAACGGCGCCGGCGCGCTCGCGCCCGATCCAGGCGGCGAAGCGGGCGATATCGGCCGGCTCGTAGAAGGCGACCATCAGCTCGTAGTTGAGGAAGAGGCTGCGCAGATCGAGGTTGGCCGAGCCGGCGAGGGCGAGCTGCTCGTCGATGACGACCACCTTGGCATGCAGCATGAAGGGCGTGAACCAGAGCCGCGCGCCGGCGGCGGCGAGGTCGCGCAGCGGCCGGTGGCGGGCGACGTCGGCGAGGCGGTGATTCGAGCGCCGCGGCAGGACGATGTCGACCTGCACGCCGCGCCGCGCCGCCAGGGTCAGCGCCATCAGCAGGGTCGCGTCGGGAATGAAGTAGGGCGTGACGGCGAGGATGCGCCGCTGCGCCATGAAGGCGCCCGACAGCAGCAGGGCCTGCACGGTGTCGTCGGCCTGCTCGGGGCCGCTCGGCACGAGCTGCGCGAGCGACGCGTCGGGCGGCGCGACCCGGTACGGCGCCGGCACGAGGTGCGCGCCGCTGCCGCGGCGCGTCGCGTAGCGCCAGTCTTCCTCGAACTGCTCGGCGGCGCGGCCGGCGAGCTCGCCGCGCAGGTCGAAGCTGAGGTCGTGCCAGACCTCGCCGCCGCGCAGCGGGTCGCCTTCGAAGTACTCGGCGGCGAAGTTGCGGCCGCCGCACCAGAGCCGCGCCGCATCGGCGACGACCATCTTGCGATGGTTGCGCAGGTTGGCGCGGCCGCGCAGGATCGAGCGGAACGGCGGCACGAACTTGACGACCTCGATGCCCGAGCCGCGCAGCGACGGCATGTCGAGCCGGCCGGCGAGCCAGGCGCCGATGCCGTCGATCAGGAGGCGAACGCGAACGCCCTGCTCGGCCTTGTTGCGCAGCGCCGCGGCGATCTCGTCGCCGAGGCGGTCGCGGGCGAGGATGAAGGTGCAGACGTCGAGCGTCGCGGTCGCGCTCTCGATGACCTCGAGCACGGCGCGGCGCGCCTCGGCGCCGTCGGCGTGGATCTGCAGCGCCTCGTAGGGCGCGGCCGGAGCCAGGCCCATCGAGCGGCCGAGGCGACGCGCCCAGAGCGATGCAGCTTCGTCGTCGCCGGCGCCGGCCGGCGCGATCGGCGGCAGCAGCGCGGGCGCGTCGCGCATGAGGAGCTTGCGGCTGCCGAACAGCAGATAAAGCGGGATCGCGACGTAGGGCAGCAGCGCCAGGGCGACGACCCAGGCGATCGCCGCCGACGGATCGCGCCGCTGCGGCAGCGCACGCGCGACGCCGACGTAGACGACCAGGCCGAGCGCGACGACGATCGCGTGCAGCGTCAGCAGGTAGCGATCGAAGAAGATGTCGAGCGTCAACGCAGCGCCCGGCGATCGGCCGTCATCCTGAGCGGAGCGAAAGATCGCGGCAGCGGCGCACCTGGAGATCCTTCGCGTTGCTCAGGACGACATGGCGGCCGCGGCCGCCATGTCACTTGCCGCGGTACTTGCGCAACGCCGCGATCTGCGCCGCCATCGCCGCGAACTCGCCCTGCGCCTTGGCGAAATCGATGTCGCTCTTGGCGCTCTTCATCGCTTCCTCGGCGGCGGCCTTGGCCTCGTTCGCCTTGGCCTCGTCGAGGTCCTTGCCGCGGATCGCGGTGTCGGCGAGCACCGTCACCGAGCCGGGCTGGATCTCGAGGATGCCGCCGGCGACGAAGACGAATTCCTCCTCGTCGTTGTCGGCGCGCTGGATGCGCACCGCACCGGGCTTGATCCGCGTGATCAGCGGCGCGTGGCGCGGGTAGATGCCGAGCTCGCCCATCTCGCCCGGCAGGGCGACGAACTTGGCCTCGCCGGAGAAGATGCTCTCCTCGGCGGAAACGACGTCGACGTGGAGGGTGGCCATGACTCAGAACTCCATGCGAACGTGATCGGCCGGGCGCCGGGCCGCTCCCAAGCCCGGCCGCGCCCCCTCGGGGGGCGGTGAACGAAGTGAGCGTGGGGGCGTCATTTGATGTTCTTGGCCTTCTCGAAGGCCTCGTCGATGCCGCCGACCATGTAGAACGCCTGCTCGGGGAGCGAATCGCACTCGCCGTTGACGATCATCTTGAAGCCGCGGATCGTCTCCTTCAGCGTCACGTACTTGCCCGGCGAGCCCGTGAAGACTTCGGCGACCGAGAACGGCTGCGACAGGAAGCGCTGGATCTTGCGCGCCCGCGCCACGGCGAGCTTGTCTTCCGGCGCCAGCTCGTCCATGCCGAGAATGGCGATGATGTCGCGCAGCTCCTTGTAGCGCTGCAGCGTGCCCTGGACGGCGCGCGCCGTCTCGTAGTGCTCGGCGCCGACGACGTTCGGGTCGAGCTGGCGCGACGTGCTGTCGAGCGGATCGACCGCGGGGTAGATGCCGAGCGAGGCGATGTCGCGCGAGAGCACGACGGTCGAGTCGAGGTGGGCGAAGGTCGTCGCTGGCGACGGATCGGTCAGGTCGTCGGCGGGAACGTAGACGGCCTGGATCGACGTGATCGAGCCGACCTTGGTCGACGTGATGCGTTCCTGGAGCCGCCCCATCTCCTCCGCGAGCGTCGGCTGGTAGCCGACCGCCGACGGCATCCGGCCGAGCAGCGCCGAGACTTCCGTGCCGGCGAGCGTGTAGCGGTAGATGTTGTCGACGAAGAAGAGGACGTCCTTGCCTTCGTCGCGGAACGACTCGGCGATCGTCAGGCCGGTGAGCGCGACGCGCAGCCGATTGCCCGGCGGCTCGTTCATCTGGCCGTAGACCATCGCGACCTTCGACTCGCCGAGGTTCTCGAGGTTGACGACGCCCGAGTCGGCCATCTCGTGATAGAAGTCGTTGCCCTCGCGCGTGCGCTCGCCGACGCCCGCGAACACCGACAGGCCCGAGTGCGCCTTGGCGATGTTGTTGATGAGCTCCATCATGTTGACGGTCTTGCCGACGCCGGCGCCGCCGAACAGGCCCACCTTGCCGCCCTTGGCGAACGGGCAGACGAGATCGATCACCTTGATGCCGGTCTCGAGCAGGTCCTGCGACGGCGAGAGCTCGTCGTACGCGGGCGGCTTCCGGTGGATCGACGCGGTCAGCGTCTGGTCGACCGGGCCGCGCTCGTCGATCGGATTGCCGAGCACGTCCATGATGCGGCCGAGCGTCGCCGGGCCGACCGGCACCGAGATCGCCTTGCCGGTGTTGTTGATCACCATGCCGCGGCGCAGGCCGTCGGAGGCGCCGAGCGCGATGGTGCGGACGACGCCGTCGCCGAGCTGCTGCTGCACCTCGAGCGTCAGCGGCGAGCCTTCCATCTTCAGGGCGTCGTAGATCTTGGGCATCGCGTTGCGCGGAAATTCCACGTCGACGACGGCGCCGATGCACTGGACGATCTTGCCCTGCGCGGCGGCGGCGGTTTGCATGTCAGCCATGTTCTGTGTTCCTTGCTTCAACTGATTCGTCAGACCGTGGATCGGCGGCGCCGCTAGACAGCGGCGGCACCGGCCACGATCTCCGAGAGTTCCTTGGTGATCGCCGCCTGCCGCGTCTTGTTGTAGACGAGCTTGAGCTCGCCGATCACGCTGCCGGCGTTGTCGGTCGCCGACTTCATCGCCACCATGCGCGCCGACTGCTCCGAGGCCATGTTCTCCGCGGTCGCCTGGTAGACGAGCGCCTCGATGTAGCGGACGAGGAGCTCGTCGATCACGACCTTGGCGTCGGGCTCGTAGATGTAGTCCCAGCCGTGCTTGCCTTCTTCCTTCTGCATCTGCTCGTCGGAGAGCGGCAGCAGTTGCTGGATTACCGGCTCCTGGCGCATCGTGTTGATGAAGCGCGTGTAGCAGAGGTAGACGGCCGAGAGCTGGCCGGCGGCGTAGGCGTCGAGCAGGACCTTGACCGGGCCGATCAGCTTTTCGAGCAGCGGCCGGTCGCCCAGGTGAGTGGCGTGCGAGACGACCTTGGCGCCGATCCGGTTCAGGAAACCGAGCCCCTTGTTGCCGATCGCGACCGCCTCGGCGCCGACGCCCAGGCCCTCGAGCTCCTTCAGCTTGATCGTCGTCGCCCGCAGGATGTTGGTGTTGAGGCCGCCGCAGAGGCCCTTGTCGGTCGTGACGACGATGAAGCCGGCGACCTTCGCGCCCTCGTTGGCGACCATGAACGGATGCTTGTACTCGGGCGTCGCGTGCGAGAGGTTGGCCGCGAGGCTACGCACCCGCTCGGCGTACGGGCGCGCGGCGCGCATGCGCTCCTGCGCCTTTCTCATCTTCGAGGCGGCGACCATCTCCATCGCCTTGGTGATCTTCTTGGTGTTCTCGACACTCTTGATCTTGCCGCGGATCTCTTTGCCGGCTGCCATGGCTGTTCCTTGCTGCGGGTGCTGCCGAAGGCCTCAGGCGAACGACTTCTTGAACGCCGTGATCGCGGCCGTGAGCTCGGCCTCGCCGTCCTTGTCGAGCTGCTTCGAGTCCTCGATCTTCTTGAGGAGCGCCGCGTGGCTCGTCTTCAGGTGGGTGTGCATGCCGCTCTCGAACGGCAGCACCTTCTTGACGTCGATGTCGTCCATGAAGCCCTTGTTCACCGCGAACAGCGACGCGCCCATCAGCGAGATCGGTAGCGGCGAGTACTGGTTCTGCTTCAGCAGCTCGGTGACGCGGGCGCCGCGGTCGAGCTGCTTCCGCGTCGATTCGTCGAGGTCGGACGCGAACTGCGCGAACGCCGCGAGCTCACGGTACTGGGCCAGGTCGGTGCGGATGCCGCCCGACTGGCTCTTGATCACCTTGGTCTGCGCCGCCGAGCCGACGCGCGACACCGAGATGCCGGCGTTGATGGCCGGCCGGATGCCGGCGTTGAAGAGCGAGGTCTCAAGGAAGATCTGGCCGTCGGTGATCGAGATGACGTTGGTCGGAACGAACGCCGAGACGTCGCCGGCCTGCGTCTCGATGATGGGCAGCGCCGTGAGCGACCCGGTCCTGCCCTTGACCTCGCCCTTGGTGAAGGCTTCGACGTAGTCGACGTTGACGCGCGCCGCGCGCTCGAGCAGGCGCGAGTGGAGATAGAACACGTCGCCGGGATAGGCTTCGCGGCCCGGCGGGCGGCGCAGCAGGAGCGAGACCTGGCGGTAGGCGACGGCCTGCTTGGAAAGGTCGTCGTAGACGATCAGCGCGTCCTGGCCGCGGTCGCGGAAGTATTCGCCCATCGTGCAGCCCGAGTAGGCGGCGACGTACTGCATCGCCGCGCTTTCGGCGGCCGACGCGGCGACGACGATCGTGTATTCCATCGCGCCGGTCGATTCGAGCGCGCGCACCACGTTCTTGATCGACGACGCCTTCTGGCCGATGGCGACGTAGACGCAGGTCATGTCCTGACCCTTCTGGTTGATGATCGTGTCGATCGCCACCGCGGTCTTGCCGGTCTGGCGGTCGCCGATGATCAGCTCGCGCTGGCCGCGGCCGACCGGCACCATCGAGTCGATCGCCTTCAGGCCGGTCTGCATCGGCTGGTCGACCGACTTGCGCGCGATCACGCCGGGGGCGATCTTCTCGATCGGCGCCGACAGCTTGGCGTTGATCGGCCCCTTGCCGTCGATCGGCGCGCCGAGCGCGTTGACGACGCGACCCTTCAGCTCGGGGCCGATCGGCACCTCGAGGATGCGACGCGTGCACTTGACGGTGTCGCCCTCGGAGATGTGCTCGTACTCGCCGAGGATGACCACGCCGACCGAGTCGCGCTCGAGGTTCAGGGCTAGGCCGTACGTCGGCGAGCCGTCGGGGGCGGCCGGGAACTCGAGCATCTCGCCCTGCATCGCCTCCGAGAGACCGTGGACGCGGCAGATGCCGTCGGTCACCGAGACGACGGTGCCTTCGTTGCGGATGTCGGCCGAGACGGCGAGCCCTTCGATGCGGCTCTTGATCAGCTCGGAAATTTCTGCAGGATTGAGGTTCATAAGATGACAGCGGGCGGCGGAGCCGCCCTTAAGAGTAGGTGTTGAGGTTCATGCCGTCAGGGCCGCCTTCATCTGCTCGAGCCGGGCGCGGATCGAGGTGTCGAGCACCTCGTCGCCGACGATGACGCGAACGCCGCCGATCAGCTCGGGGACGACGACGACGCTGGTCTCGAGCTTCTTGCCGAAGCGCCGCTCCATCGCCGAGGTGACGTCGGCGACCTGGGTCGCGTCGATCGGGAAGGCGCTTTCGATCGTCGCGTGCGAGACGCCGCTGCGGGCATCGACGAGCGCCTGGAACTGCGCCGCGATCTCGGGCAGTGCAGCGAGCCGGCCGTTCTCGATCACGGTGCGCAGCAGGTTCTTGGCCTTGTCGCTCAGCGGTGCGCCCGCCGGCGTGCGGGCGACGCCGGCGATCAGCTCGAAGACCTGGTCGGCGTCGACCTTCGGGTTGTCGGCGATATCGTGCATCAGCGGATCGGCGGCGACCTCGGCGAGGACGCGGACCTCCGCGGCGAGCGCGGCAGCGTCGCCGTTCGCGGCGGCCTTCAGCAAGGCCTCGGCGTACGGTCGGGCGATGGTGGCGAGCTCGGCCATGTCAGGGGAGGCCCTTCAAAGCTGCGCCTTGAGCTGCGCGAGCAGGTCGGCGTGCGTGCGCGCATCGACCTCGCGCCGCAGGATCTGCTCGGCACCGCGCACGGCGAGGGCGGCGACCTGCTCGCGCAGGGCCTCGCGCGCCTTCGCCGCTTCCTGCTCGGCTTCGGCGCGGGCGGCGGCGACGATCTTGCTGCCCTCTTCGCTGGCGCGCGACTTGGCTTCCTCGATCATCGACTGCGCCAGGCGCTCGGCGTCGGCGAGGCGCTGCGCCGCGTCGGTGCGCGCCGACGACAGCTCCGCCTCGATGCGCTTGTTCGCGATCGCCAGCTCCGCCTTGGCCTTGTCGGCGGCCGAGAGGCCTTCGCGGATCTTCGCGGCCCGCTCGTCGAGCGCGGCGGCGATCGGCGGCCAGACCATTTTCATCGTGAACCAGACCAGAAGCAGGAACACGATCAACTGGATGATCAGGGTGGAGGTGATGCTCACGTCGAGACCTCGGCGGGATGATGATCGTGGTCGGTACCGGTGCGGCCGGACCCGGCGATCACTTGGGCAGGTTGGCCAGCTGGGCGAGGAACGGGTTCGCCGTCGTGTACCAGAGGGCGATGCCGGTGCCGATGATGAACGATGCGTCGATCAGGCCGAGCAGCAGGAAGACCTTGGTCTGCAGCACGCCCATCAGCTCGGGCTGGCGCGCCGCCGATTCGAGGTACTTGCTGCCCATGATGCCGACGCCGACGCAGGCGCCGAGCGCGCCGAGACCGATGATGAGGCCGGCAGCGACCGCGACGAGACCGATGAGTTCCATGATGACTCCAGAGTTTTGTTGAGAGTGGAAAGGAAAGAGGTGCGCTGGTCGCCGGGGCGGTCAGTGCGAGTCGTGCGCCTGGCCGATGTACACCAGGGTCAGCATCATGAACACGAACGCCTGCAGCGTGATGATCAGGATGTGGAAGATGGCCCAGCCCAGGCCGGCGACGATGTGCAGCGCCGCCAGGGTGAGGCCGGCCGCCGACAGCGTGAAGGCGCCGCCGAGCAACGCGATCAGCAGGAAGATCAGCTCGCCCGCGTACATGTTGCCGAACAACCGCATGCCATGCGAGACGGTCTTCGAGACGAACTCGACCAGCTGCATCGCCACGTTGGCGACCGAGAGCAGGATGAAGCCGATCCAGCTGAGCGGGTTGGCGCCGACCTTGACGGTGCCGAACGGCGCCGTGTAGAGCTCGTGCAGGAAGCCGCCGAGCCCCTTGATCTTGACGCTGTAGAAGAGCGACAGGATGAGGACGCCGACCGAGAGCGCCATCGTGATCGAGAGATCGGCGGTCGGCACGACGCGCAGGTAGGCGTGCTCCGGGTCGTGGCCGGTCAGGGCGTACAGCTTGGCCCAGATCCACGGCAGGATGTCGACCGGCAGCAGGTCCATCGCGTTCAGCAGGAAGATCCAGACGAAGACGACGAGCGCGAGCGGCGCGACCATCTTGCGGCTCGTCGCGTTGTGGACGATGCCCTTGGCTTCGTTGTCGACGAGCTCGAACAGGATCTCGACCGCCGCCTGGAATCGGCCCGGAACGCCCGACGTCGCCTTGCGCGCGGCGCGCCACAGCAGCCAGCAGCCGAGCGCGCCCATCAACGCCGAAAACAAGACCGAGTCGAAGTTGATGACCGAGAAGTCGACCAGCCCCTTCGGCTTGCCGGTGCCGAGGTGGGTCAGGTGGTGAATGATGTATTCACCGGGGGTCAGGGCATGCTCTTCTGCGGCCATCTTTCTTGTCCAGGTCTAGCGTTCCGCGATCCCGTTCGTGGCGCCGAGCGCGGGCACGCGCCAGAGCAGCGCGAACCAGTACGACTGCATGCAGAGCACCATCGATGCCAGCAGCGCCGGCCAGACGAGGCCGGGAACGATGCGCGCCGCCAGCACCAGCATGGCGACCGAGGCCGCCATTTTCACGAACCCCCACCCCATCATGCTCACCGCGCTCACGACCGGCGAGAGCGACGACAGGCGGCTGGTCGCGCCGCGCGCCATCAGGGCGCCCGGAACGACGACGACCGCCGCGCCGTAGGCCGCCGAGACGGCGCCGATCGTTCCCGCGACGAGCCAGGCGATCACCACCGCGACCGCACCGAGCGCGAGCTGCGCCGCGATCACGCGCCAGGGCGAGAGCGCCGGGTGGTCGCGGCGAAAAGCTTCCGCCTCGCTGCGCGTCATCGGCTTGGCGGCGGGCTGATCGGCCTCGTCGTCGAAGCCCGGCCGCGAAGGCGCGCGCCCGTCGCCGCGGATCACCGCGTCGAAGGAGGGGCGCGGCAGGGCGACTTTCAGCACAGCCCAAGATTATACGTATGAACCCGCACGCGCCGACACGCGCCGGCGCAGCGGCAGCGCTTGGGCGCGGCGTCGGCAACGACGCCGGCGAGCATGCCATGATCGCTCCGGATCGCCGATGCCGCATGCCTTCTTTCGTCTCGCCAGGATCGCCGCCATCGTCGTCGTCGTCGTGGTCGTCGCAGCCGGAGCGCCGACGGCGATGAGGGCGAGCGATCCGCCGGCGGTCGTCGTGCCCGCCCATCACCGCGGCGACCGCTTCCAGAACAACTACGTCGAGTTCGAGCCGAAGGGCCTCGGCGCCCTGCTGAAGTGGCGCATCGAGGCGGCGCGCGCCGGCGTGCCGAAGCCGCCCCGGCAGGAGACGCCGCGCATCGCCGCCGACCTCGCGTTCCTGCGCGCCAACGCCGGCGCCGGCGCGGCGATGGTGCCTGCGGTGACGTGGATCGGCCACGCCAGCACGCTGATCCAGGCCGGTGGCAGCAATGTCCTCACCGACCCGATCTTTTCCGAGCGCGCGTCGCCGTTCGGCTTCGTCGGTCCGAAGCGCCACCTGGCGCCGGGCGTGACGCTCGCCGACCTGCCGCACATCGACGCCGTGCTCGTCTCGCACAACCACTACGACCATCTCGACGAGGCGAGCGTCAAGGCGCTCGCCGGCCAGGCCGGCGGGCCGCCGCTCTTCGTCGTGCCGCTCGGCGTCAAGGCCTGGCTCGCCGGCATCGGCATCGCCAATGCGGTCGAGCTCGACTGGTGGCAGAGCGCGCAGGTCGACGCGGTCGAGATCGTCTTCACGCCCGCGCAGCACTGGTCGGGACGCTCGCTCGGCGACCGGATGGAGACGCTCTGGGGCGGCTATGCGATCTTCGCGCCCGACTTCCAGGCCTTCTTCGCCGGCGACACCGCGTACTCGAAGGATTTCGCCGACATCCACGCCCGCTTCGCCGCGCGCCACGGCGCCGGCCGCGGCTTCGACGTCGCGCTGATCCCGATCGGCGCCTACGAGCCGCGCTGGTTCATGAGCGCGCAGCACGTCGATCCGGCCGAAGCGGTGCAGATCCATCGCGATCTCGGCGCCGAGCGCTCGATCGGCATCCACTGGGGCACGTTCCAGCTCACCGACGAGCCGCTCGACGAGCCGCCGCAGGCGCTCGCCCGCGCCGCCCGCGAGGCCGGCCTCGGCGACGACGCCTTCACCGTGATGGCGGTCGGCGCGACGCGACGCTTCGCAGCGCGCCCACCCTAGGCCGCGGCGATCGCGGCGCCGACGTCGCCGCGATCGCTCAGAGCACGCCGACGTCCAGCCGCAGCCAGGCGTCGAGCGTCGCGCCCGGGGCGAGCGCGACCAGGCCGTGCAGCGCCGGCTCGGCCATGTGGATCGCGTTGCTGACGTGGCTCACCGGCTCGACGCAGAAGTAGTCGCGCTCGGGCGGCGTGTAGACGACGAGGTAGGGCAGCGACGACGCGAGCTGGAGCGAGAAGCGCTCGTCGCGGATCCGCGCCGGGCCGCGCCAGCCCTCGAAGCAGTTGTCGAAGTCGAGGTGCGAGAGATCGCTGTCGATGCCGTGCTGCGCGACCTTGCGCGTCGGCAGCAGCGTCGCGTCGGCGTCCCAGCGGTCCGAGAGCTCGATGTGCATCCGGCTGCGCGCCCGCTTGACGAAGTACGGATGCCAGCCGAAGCCGGCCGGCTGCTCGGCGTCGTCGTCGTTGGTGAGCTGCAGGCGAGCGCTGAACGACGCCGCGTTGAGCGCGAAGTACTGGCGCGCCGTGAACGCGAACGGCCAGTCGGCGTCGGCCGTGTGGCGCAGCTCGAGGACGAGCTCGAGCGCGCTCGACGAGGCGATCCGCCACGGCCGCTGCCAGCCGAGGCCGTGCAGCGAATGCGGCGAGCCGGCGACGTTGGCGCGCGTCTCGTGGTCGCGGCCGCGCCAGCGGAAGCGCCGGTAGCCGAGCCGGTTCGAGTACGGCACGAGCGGGAACATCGCCGACGCGTGCGCCGAGGCGAGCTGCGCCGGCTCGGTCGAGCGCAGGATCGGCGTGTCGCCGTGCCAGAGGCCGGCGACCGCGCCGCCGAGGTCGGCGCGAACGGCGAGGCGGAGCGCGCCGGCGTGCAGCTCGAAAGGCGCTGCGGCCGCGGCCGCGGTGCTCGCGCCGGGCTCGACGACATCGGTCATTTGAGCTCCGCCTTCAGGTAGTGGGCGCCGGCGATCGGATTGAAGTAGTAGGGCGGGATCTCGACGAAGCCGAGCGAGGCGTAGAGCTCGCGCGCCGCCTCCATGTCGTCGAGCGTGTCGAGCAGGATCGCCGAATAGCCGGCGCGGCGCGCCTCGTCGAGGAGCGCCTGGGCGAGGAGCCGGCCGAGGCCGAAGCGGCGGAAGGCCGGCCGCACGTAGAGCCGCTTCATCTCGCAGGCATCGGCGTCGTCGGCGTCGGTGAGGCGGCGCAGCGCGCCGCAGCCCGCGAGCTCGCCGTCGACGTAGGCGAGCAGCAGCTGGCCTGCGGGCGACGCGTACTCGCCCGGCAGCGAGGCGAGCTCTTCCTCGAAGTTCTGGAAGCAGAGATCGACGTCGAGGCTCGCCGCGTACTCGCGAAAGATCGCCGCGGCGCTCGCGAGCTCGGCGACCGTTCCCGGCCGACGCAGATCGATCCTGGGCGCCTTCGCGCCTCGCCTGGCCGCCACACGAGCCATCCGCCGCTCTTCCCCTTCTCCTCGACACCCGACAATAACCGCAAAGCGGTTCCGGCCGGCGATCGGCAACTGACGCTACCATCGGCGCGCCTGAATTGCGCTCCGCGCGTCGCGTGACCGCGCCGGCTTCTCCCAGATGATGTCGTCCCTTTCTCGATTTCCGGTTCGCCGCCTCGGCGCGCTGGCCGGTCTCCTCGCCCTGATGTCGCTCGCCGTCGGCCTGCCCGCGCGAGCCGCCGACGAGCCCGACGCCGGCGGCACCTTCACGTCGCCGGGCTACCCGCAGCGCAACGTGCCCCAGGGCGGCAACGCCGGCACGCAGCCCGGCGCCACGATCGGCAACCCGGCGACGCAGATCGGCGGCCGGCCCAACGGCAACGGCAGCAACGCCAACAACGGCACCAGCCCGCGCAACGGCCGCGATCCGAACGACGCGTTCCCGCGCCGGTCCGAGCCGGCGCCGCTGCCGAAGCCGAACGAGTTCCAGCGCTTCGTCGAGGGCGCGACCGGGCGGCTGCTGCCGATCTTCGGCTCGACCTTCTTCGCCGACGCCGCCGACAACTTCCAGTCGCTCGACAACGTGCCGGTCTCGGCCGACTACACGATCGGCCCCGGCGACGAGATCGTGACGCGCGCCTGGGGCTCGATCGACGTCGACTACCGCAGCAGCGTCGATCGCAACGGCATGCTCAACCTGCCCAAGGTCGGCAGCTTCAACGTCGCCGGCGTCAAGGCCGCCGACCTCGAGAAGAACCTGCGCGCGCAGATCGGGCGCCTGTTCACCAACTTCAACCTCTCGGTCTCGCTCGGCCAGCTGCGCGGCCTGCGCATCTTCGTCGTCGGCCCGGCGCAGCGACCCGGCGTCGTCACGCTGTCGAGCCAGTCGACGATGCTCTCGGCGGTGGTCGCCGCGGGCGGGCCGAGCCCGGCCGGATCGATGCGCAAGATCCTGCTGCGCCGCGACGACAAGGTCATCTCCGAGCTCGACGTCTATGAGTTCCTGGTCCAAGGCGACAAGTCGAAGGACGTGCAGCTGGTCGCCGGCGACGTCGTCGTCTTCCAGCCGGCCGGGCCGCGCGTCGCCCTCACCGGCTCGATCGACACGCCCGCGATCTACGAGCTGAAGAGCGCGCAGGAGCCGATCCGCGACGTGCTGCGCTACGCCGGCGGCGCGCCGGTGCTCGCCAACCCGAATCGGGTCCAGCTCGAGCGCATCGATCCGGCGCAGCCGCTCGCGACCCGCTTCGTCGAGACCTTCCGCCTCGACGCCGCCGGCCAGCAGAAGACGCTGCGCGACGGCGACGTCGTCACGCTGCTCGCGATCTCGCCGCAGTTCGCCAACGCCGTGACGCTGAAGGGCCACGTCGCCCAGCCGCTGCGCTATCCGTTCACGCCGGGGATGCGGATCCGCGACCTCATCCCCGACCGCGACGCCCTCATCACGCCCGACTTCTACCGGCGCAAGAACCTGCTCGTGCAGGTGATCGAGGACGAGGATCGGATGCGACTGCGCGACGAGAGCGATCGCGCCTCGGACAGCGCGACGCGCGGCGGCCGCAGCACGTCCGATTTCGCGCAGGGCACCGGCGGCAGCGCCGACGCGCGCAATGACGCGCGCAGCGACAACCGCAGTGACGGCCGCAGCGACCGGCGCGGCGACTCGCGCGACGGCATCGACCGCCAGGGCTCGGACCGCGCCGGCAACGACCGGACGACGACCGATTCGGCGCGAAGCAATCGCGGCAGCATCCGCGAAGACGATCGCGCCGCTGCGGTGCGCGCCAGGCGCACGCCCGCCGCGCTCTTCGACGAGCTGAACTGGGACTATGCGACGATCGAACGGCTGACGCCCGACCTCAGCACCCAGGTGATCGCCTTCAACCTCGGCAAGGCGGTGCTGCAGGGCGACGAGGCGAACAACATCGCCCTCGCGCCGGGCGACGTCGTCACCGTCTACAGCCAGAAGGACGTTCGCGTCCCGGTGGCGCGCCAGACGCGCCTGGTCTCGCTCGAAGGCGAGGTCAACGCGCCCGGCATCTACCAGCTGCAGGCGGGCGAGACGCTGAAGGGCCTGATCGCGCGCGCCGGCGGCTTCACGCCGCAGGCCTACGTGTACGGCCTCGACCTCAGCCGCGAGGAAACGCGCGTGCGCCAGCGCGAGAACCTCGCCACGGCGATGAGCCGGCTCGAGGCGCTCTCGGCGACGCAGGCGGCGCGCGATGCCGCCAACCGGCGCGACGACCCGACCGGCGCCGCGTCGACGACCATCGTCAGCAACGCGGCGACGCAGGCGCAGCTGGCGCGCCTGTCGCGCATCCAGCCCAACGGCCGGATCGCGCTCGAGCTGACGCCCGAGATCCGCTCGATCGACGCCCTGCCCGACCTGCCGCTCGAGCACGGCGACCGCATCAGCGTGCCGCCGCGGCCGGGCTTCGTCACCGTCGCCGGCGCCGTCGTCAACAGCAACGCCTTCGTCTGGAAGCCGGGCCGCACGGCCGGCGACTACCTGCGCCTGGCCGGCGCCGACGAGGCCGCCGACACCGCCAACATGTTCATCCTGCGCGCCGACGGCACCGTCAATAGCGCCGTCGACCGGCGCGGCTTCTTCGGCCGCGGCGGTCTCGAGTCGCAGGTGCTGCAGCCGGGCGACGCGCTGGTCGTGCCGAACCAGCTCGACTTCGAGACCTGGGGTCGCGCGCTGGTGCGAAACCTGAAGGACTTCGCCCAGATCATCTCCGGCTTCGGCATCGGCATCGCCGCGATCCACGCGATCAACAACTGACCCGACGCATGCTCAGCGCCGACTCCACCACGCCGCAGGCGGCCGCGCAGGCGCTCTACGAGAGCGACCCGGACGACGCGCAGGCTATCTCGCTGACCGACATCCTGACCTGGCTCGGCGAGAACAAGGCCCTCATCGGCGGCGTCACCGCCGCGGTGGCGGTCGTCTCGTGCGTCGTCGCCTTGCTCCTGCCGTCGATCTACACGGCACGAACGACCTTCCTCGCGCCGGGCTCGCAGCAGCAGAGCGGCTCGGCGGCGGCGCTCGCCGCGCTCGGATCGCTCGGCGGAATCGCCGGCGGCCTGGCCGCGAAGACGCCCGACGACCTGTACGTGGCCTTGCTGAAGAGCGACAGCGTCCAGCGCGGGCTCGACCAGCGCTTCAACCTCAAGACCCATTACGACGTCGACAGCTACGAGGCCTTGCGCAAGGCGTTGCCGAGCTATGTCCGCGTCAATTCCGACAAGAAGAGCGGCGTGATCAGCGTCGAGGTCGACGACAAGGACCCGCAGTTCGCCGCCGACCTCGCCAATGCGCACGAAGCCGAGGTGACCAAGCTGCTCGGCCGGCTCGCCGTCTCCGAAGCGCAGCTGCGCCGGGTCTTCTTCGAAAAGCAGCTGCAGGACACCAAGGAAAACCTGATCAAGGCCGAGCAGCTGCTGCAGACGGTGCAGGAGAAATCGGGGGTCATCGTCCTGGACAAACAGGCCGAGGCGCTGATCGCCAACGCGGCCCTCCTGCGCGCGCAGATCAGCGAGCGCGAGGTCCAGTTGCGCGTCCTGCGCACGTCGGCGACGGAGCAGAACCCGGCGGTGATGCGCCTCAACTCCGAGCTGCGCGGCTTGCGCGCCGAGCTGACGCGCATGGAATCGACGCAGGGCGGCGCGCCCGGCAGTGCGGTCGACATGCCGGTCGGGCGGATCCCCGAGGCCGCGGTCGACTACGTGCGCGCGCGGCGCGAGCTGAAGCTGCAGGAAACCCTGCTCGAGAGCATGGTCCGCCAGTACGAGATCGCCAAACTCGACGAAGCGAAGGAAGGGCCGGCCTTGCAGCAGGTCGACGTGGCCCTGCTCCCGGACCACAAGTCGCGGCCGGTGCGCAGCCTGATCGTTCTCGCCAGCACGCTCGCGGCGCTGCTGCTCGTGTCGGCGTGGGTCGTCGTCCGCCGCTACGCCGCGACCTTGCGCAGTCTCGACCCGGCGGCAGCGACGGCGTGGCGCGGCCTCGTCCGCGCCTGGAGCTTCAGGCGCTGATGGCGCCCGGCGGCGCCGGCGCCGGCGCCGCCAGTGTCACGCGACCGTTCGGTCCGACCAGCACCGCGACCAGCGGCGACGAGCCGTCGCCCGACTGCGCGATGGCGTCGACGTGGCCGGCGAGCTCGGCGCCGACGCCGCCGAGGCGGATCGACTCGATCGTCACGCCGCTCGCCGGCATCGCCTCGGTCGGATGCGGCCCCGACCACTGGATCCAGAGCGGCATCGCCCCGGCCATCGGCCTGCGGCCGTCGTCGGCCAGCGTGATCCGCCAGCGCAGCACCCCGCCCGGCGTCATCCGCTCGGCAGCGGCGATGCGCCCCGGATCGTGGCCGGCACGGCGCAGCGCGGCGACCGTCGCCTCGATGTCGACGCTGCGCGCGACCCAGTGGACGAGGCGCGGCTCGGCGATCGCCGCCTGCAGCGTGCTGTCGTCGAGATCGAACCAGCGCGGCTGCGCCGGCGCAGGCGCGTCGGGGTCGATCGCGATCAGCTCGAGGTAGGCCTTCGGGAAGCGCGCCGACGCGAGCGCGAGGAGGAGGTTGTGCGTGCCCATGAGCGGATGCCGGCCGCCCGGCGCCGGCGCGACGCCGAAGGTCGCTTCGCACCAGGCGCGGCCGGCGCCGAGGCTGCGGCAGGCGACGACGAGGTGATCGAGGGCGATCGCCGGCGCGGCCGCTCCGCCGCTCACAGCTCGACGTCGCCGCGGATGCAGGTGACGGTGGCGCCGCCGACCCACGTCGTCGCGCCGTCGCGCGCGATCGCGACGCGGCCGGCGCGGCCGAGGCGCGTGCCCTGCGCGGCGAGGTAGCGCGCCGGGGCGCGGCCCGAGTCGATCAGCCATTCGCCGAGGCCGGCGTTGAGGCTGCCGGTCACCGGATCTTCGTAGAGCGAGGGCCGGCCGATGAAGCCGCGCACTTCGAACGCGCACTCGCTGCCGGCCGGATGCGCGCCAACGACGCCGACCGAGGCGAAGCGCTTCATCCGTGCCGCGTCGGGCTCGAGCGCGAGGACGGTCGCCGCCGAATCGAAGAGGAGGCTGAGCCAGTTCGGGCCGTTCTTCAGCCACTGCGCGGCGACCAGCCGGTCGCGGCCGGCGCCGAGGGCAACGAGGACGGCGTCGAGGTCGTCGGCACCGACCTCGGCACGTGCCAGCGGCGGCGCCGCGAAGGCCGGCACGGCGCCGTCGCGGCGGATGCGGACGAGGCCGACGGCGCACTGCTGGACGACCTCGCCCGGCGCGCGCGACCGGCCGCCGCGCTCGAGCCAGGCATGGCAGCTGCCGAGCGTCGGATGGCCGGCGAACGGCAATTCGCCGCCGGGCGTGAAGATGCGGACGCGGTAATCGGCGCCCGCGTCGGTCGGCGCGAGCAGGAACGTCGTCTCGCTCAGGTTGGTCCAGCGCGCGAACGCCTGCATGCGCTCGTCGTCGAGCGAATCGGCGCCGTGGACGACGGCGAGCGGATTGCCGCGCAGCGCGGTCGCGGTGAAGACGTCGACCTGGGTGAAGGCGAAGCGGCTCATGGCGCGACCTCGGCGCGGCCCGGCGCGCGCCGCGCCGGTCGCGCCCGCGCCGACTCCTCCTGCAGGTCGCGCAGCGCCGCGGCGAGCGCGGCGATGCCGCGCTCGATGAGCTCGGTGCCGACGGTCACGAACGACAGCCGGAGGGTGTTGGCGCGCGGCGCGCCGGCGAAGAACGGCGCGCCCGGAACGAAGGCGACGCCGCGCCGGACCGCCTTGACGAGGAGCGCCTCGCTGTCGACGCCTTCGGGCAACTCGATCCAGAAGAACATGCCGCCGCCCGGCATCTGCCAGCGGCAGGCGAGCGGTCCCGCGGTCGGCAGGTGGGCGAGCAGCGCCGCCTGCATCGCGTCGCGCTGGGCGCGATAGCGGTCGCGGATCGTCGGCACGTGCGCGTCGAGGAAGCCGGCGCGGACGATCTCGTGGACGATGCGCTGGTTGAAGCCCGGCGTGTGCAGGTCGGCGGCCTGCTTGGCCTGGACGAGCTTGGCGAAGACCGCCGCCGGCGCGATCGCGTAGCCGAGGCGAAAGCCCGGCGCGAGCACCTTCGAGAAGCTGCCGAGGTAGACCGTTCC
This sequence comes from Caldimonas sp., assembly GCA_035995885.1. GTDB lineage: Bacteria > Pseudomonadota > Gammaproteobacteria > Burkholderiales > Burkholderiaceae_C > Schlegelella_A. Next base: position 51,870 of record DASYKC010000041.1, read on the forward strand.
TTCGGGCCAGTGCGACGCGATCGGCGCCGGCGGCGGCGCGTCGTACCAGAGATCGCCGTACGGGTTGTCCTCGACGATCGGCACGCCGGCGCTGGCCGCGGCGCCGGCGAGATCGGCGCGGCGTCGCGCATCGATCGAGCGCCCGCTCGGATTCTGGAAGTTGGGCAGCGCGTAGAGAAAGCGCGCCCCGGCCGCGCTCCTCGCGAGCTCGTCGGGCAGCGGCCCGCCGCCGTCGCAGGCGACGCTCGCGAACTCCGGCTCGTACGGAACGAACGCCTGCAGCGCGCCGAGATAGGTCGGCGCCTCGACGGCGACGCGGCTGCCGGCGTCGATGAGCACCTTGCCGACGAGGTCGAGCCCCTGCTGCGATCCGGTCGTGATGAGGACCTGCGCCGCGCTCACCGCCAGGCCGTGGCGCGCCATCGCCGCGGCGACCCACTCGCGCAGCGGCAGGAAGCCTTCGCTCGCCGCGTACTGCAACGCCTCGCGCGGCGTGTCGCGGAGGACGCGCGCCGTCGCTTCGCGCACCGCCTCGACCGGGAAGGTCGACGCCGACGGCAGGCCGCCGGCGAGCGAGATGATCCCCGGCAGCTCGGTCAGCTTCAGGATCTCGCGGATCGCCGACGGGTTCATGCGCGCGGTTCGCGCGGCGAGCTGCCAAGGGAAATTCGGTGCGGTCGCTGCCATCGGGATCTCGATCTGTGCGGCGGCGGAACGCGCTGCCGGGCGGTCAGTGTAGAGGCGCCGCGTTCGCCGACGCTGGCGCGGCCGGTGCGGCGCCAGCCCTAAGGAGAATGAAGCGGCGCATCGATCGTCCTCCGGGCCGCGTCCTGATAGATGCAGATGCATCTTCGACGCGCGAGGATAGCCGACGGCGCCGCCGTCACGGCGCGCCGAGCGCCTCCCAGCGTTCGAGCGCGGCGAGCAGCTCGTCGTCGATCTGCGCGTAGCGCATCTGCGCCGCCTCGGCGCGCACCGGGTCCTCGGCGTAGAGCTCGGCGCTGGCGAGGAGCGCGGCGAGGTCCTTCTGCTCGGCCTCGAGCGCCTCGATCCGCGCCGGCAACGCGTCGAGCTCGCGCTGCTCCTTGTAGCCGAGCTTGCGCGGCTTGGCCGGCGCGGCGATGGCGGGCCGGGCCGACGCGGCACGGCCCTGCGACGTCGACGCGCCACGGCCCGGCGCCGTCGGCGCAGCGCCTTTCGCGGCCGTTCCCGCCTGTGGCCGCGCGGCGTTGCACAAGGCCGTGGCGCGCTCCTTCTGCAGCTTCCAGTCCTCGTAGCCGCCTTCGTACTCGCGCCAGAGGCCCGGCGCGACGTCGCCCTCCCAGGCGATCGTGCTGGTGACGACGTTGTCGAGGAAGCGCCGGTCGTGGCTGACGAGGAACACCGTCCCGGCGTACGACTGCAGCAGCTCCTCGAGCAGCTCGAGGGTGTCGATGTCGAGGTCGTTGGTCGGCTCGTCGAGGACGAGGACGTTGGCGGGCAGTGCGAGCAGTCGCGCCAGCAGGACGCGGTTCCTCTCGCCGCCCGAGAGCGTTCTGAGCGGCGAGTTGGCGCGCGCCGGCGAGAACAGGAAGTCGGACAGGTAGCTCATCACGTGCTTCCTGCCGCTCGCCGTCTCAACCCACTCGCTGCCCGGGCTGACGCTGTCGGCGAGGGTCGCGTCGAGGTCGAGCGCGCTGCGCATCTGGTCGAAGTACGCGACCTCGAGGCGCGTCCCCTGGCGCACCGAGCCCGAGGTCGGCTGCAGCGCGCCGAGGATGAGCTTCAACAGCGTCGTCTTGCCGGCGCCGTTCGGGCCGATCAGACCGACCTTGTCGCCGCGCAGGATCGTCGCCGAGAAGTCGTCGACGATCCGGCGCGATTCGCTCGCCGGCCGGCCCGGCGGCGGCGGGAACGTCATCGACACGTGCTTCAGCTCGGCGACGATCTTGCCGCTCGGCGTTCCCGAGTCGGCCTCGAGGCGGACGCGGCCGAGCGACTCGCGCCGGGCCACCCGTTGCGCGCGCAGGGCCTGCAGGCGCTGGACGCGGCCGACGCTTCTCGTCCGCCGCGCCTCGACGCCCTTCCTCACCCAGACCTCTTCCTGCGCGAGCAGCTTGTCGGCGCGCGCGCTCTCCTTCGCCTCGGCGGCGAGCTCGTCGACCTTCCTCGCCTCGTAGGCGGCGAATGCACCGGGATAGCTGCGCAGGACGCCGCGGTCGAGCTCGACGATCCGGGTCGCGACGGCGTCGAGGAAGGCCCGGTCGTGCGTCACGACCATGACGCTGCCCTTGAAGCCGACGAGCAGCTCCTCGAGCCAGGCGATCGAGTCGAGGTCGAGGTGGTTGGTCGGCTCGTCGAGGAGCAGCACGTCGGGGACGGCGACGAGGGCGCGCGCCAGGGCGACGCGCTTCTTGGTGCCGCCCGAGAGCTCGGCGATCGTCCGCGCGCCGTCGAGGTGGAGGTGCGAGAGCGTCGTCTCGACGCGCTGCTCCCAGTTCCAGGCGTCGAGGGCCTCGATGCGCGTCTGCAGGGCGTCAAGGTCCGCGCCTTCGGCATGCGCCTCGTAGGCGTCGCGGACGACGCGCGCCTCGGCGACGCCCTCGCCGACCGCGTCGAACACCGTGCCGGCGTCGTCGAACTGCGGCTCCTGCGGCACATAGCGGATGCGCAGCCCCTGCGTCTGCTGCAGCAGCCCGTCGTCGAGCTTCTCGAGGCCGGCGATCACCTTCAGCAGCGACGACTTGCCGGTGCCGTTCCTGCCGATCAGGCCGATGCGCTCGCCCGCCTCGAGCGCGAGCGCGGCGCCGTCGAGCAGGGCGACGTGGCCGTAGGCGAGGTGGGCGTTGGAGAGGGAGAGGACGGCCATGGGAGGAAGCCGGCGCGGCGGCGCCGAAGGCGATGTCGGCTCAGGCGAGCGCGCGCTCGAGCGCCTCGACGAACGTCGTCGCGACGTCGAAGCCGGTCTGGTCGCTGATCTCCTGGAACCCGGTCGGGCTCGTGACGTTGATCTCGGTGAGGCTGTCGCCGATGACGTCGAGGCCGATCAGGAGGAGGCCGCGCCGGGCGAGCACCGGACCGATCGCCTCGGCGATCTCGCGATCGCGCGCCGTCAGCGGCTGGGCCACGCCCTTGCCGCCGACGGCGAGATTGCCGCGGATCTCGCTGCCCTGCGGGATGCGCGCCAGCGAATGCGGCACCGGCACGCCGTCGATGACGAGGATGCGCTTGTCGCCGGCGCTGATCTCGGTGAGGTAGTGCTGCGCCATCACCGTCGTCGTGCCGTTGCGGTTGAGCGTCTCGATGATGCTGCCGAGGTTGAGGCCGTCCGGGCCGACGCGAAAGATGCCCATGCCGCCCATGCCGTCGAGCGGCTTCAGGACGATGTCCTTCTGCTCGGCGTGGAAGCGCTTGATCGCGGCTTCGTCGCGGCTCACGATCGTCGGCGCGATGTACTGCGGGAACTCGAGGATGGCGAGCTTCTCGGGATGCTCGCGCAGCGCCTGCGGCGCGTTGAAGACGCGCGCGCCCTCGCGCTCGGCCTGCGAGAGCAGGTGGGTCGCGTAGAAGTACTCGCTGTCGAAGGGCGGGTCCTTCCGCATCAGCACCGCGTCGGCGTCGGCGAGCGCCAGCGCCGCGGGCGCGGCGGTCTCGACGAACCACGCCGCGCTGCTCGGCGCTGCCAGCGCGATCGCCCGCGCGCGTGCGCCGACGCGGCCGCCGCGTTCCCAGACCAGGTCCTTCGGCTCGCAGGCGAAGAGGTCGTGGCCGCGCGCCGCCGCCGCGCGCATCATCGAGAAGGTCGTGTCCTTGTAGGTCTTGAACGTCTCGAGCGGGTCGGCGACGAAGAGAAGCTTCTTGGGGGCGGACGCCATGGCCTAGATCTCCACCTTGGAGCCGAGCTCGACGACGCGATTGGTCGGCAGACGCAGGAAGTCGGCCGCCGCCGCCGCGTTGCGATGCATGCCGGCGAACAGCTTCTCGCGCCAGTCGGCCATGCCGCCGCCGAGCGTCGGAATGACGATGTCGCGCGACAGGAAGTACGAGGTGTCCATGTCGTCGACCGAGCAGCCGTGCTCGCGCAGCCGCGCCAGCGCGGTCGGCACGTCCGGCTCGTTCTTGAAGCCGAAGTTGAGCGTCACTTCCCAGCAGTCGTTGCCGAGCGCCTTCATCTCGGCGCAGCTGCCGGAGTGGATCCACGGCACCTCGTGGTGCTTGACGGTGACGAAGAGGTTGCGCTCGTGCAGCACCTTGTTGTGCTTCAGGTTGTGCAGCAGCGCGTTCGGCGTCAGGCCCTGGTCGCTGACGAGAAAGACGGCCGTCCCCGGCACCCGCGTCGGCGGGCTGAGGAACACCGACTCGAGAAAGCTGCCGAGATCGATCGCGTCGTCGCGCAGGCTCTTCGACATGAGCTTTCGGCCCTGCTTCCAGGTCATCATCAGCGTGAACATGAAGGCGCCGATGAGGAGCGGGAACCAGCCGCCGTCGACCACCTTGACAATGTTGGCGGCGAGGAAGGTGAAGTCGACGATGAAGAAAAAGCCGGTCGCGGCCATCGCCAGCGTCCACGCGTACTTCCAGGCATAGCGGACGACGAAGAAGGTCATCGTCGTCGTGATCAGCATGTCGATCGTCACCGTGATGCCGTAGGCCGCGCCGAGGTTGTCGCTCGAGCCGAACAGGACGACGGCAATGACGACGCCGGCGAACAGGCCCCAGTTGACGAACGGGACGTAGATCTGGCCGGTCTCCTTGACGGAGGTGTGCTGGACGCGCAGGCGCGGCAGATAGCCGAGCTGGATCGCCTGCTTGGTCACCGAGAACGCCGCCGTGATGAGCGCCTGCGAGGCGATCACCGCGGCGCACGTCGCCAGCGCGATCAGCGGATAGAGCGCCCAGGAAGGCGCCATCTCGAAGAAGGGATTCCGCACCTTGCTCGGGTCGGCGAGGAGCATCGCGCCCTGGCCGAAGTAGTTGAGCAGCAGCGCCGGCATGGCCATGCCGAACCAGGCGAGGCGGATCGGCCGCTTGCCGAAATGGCCCATGTCGGCGTAGAGCGCCTCGGCGCCGGTGACGCAGAGGACGACCGAGCCGAGGGCGATGAACGCGACCTTGGAGTGCGCGAACAGGAAGACGAGCGCGTAGTACGGCGACATCGCCTTCAGGATCGACGGGTTGTCGCCGATGTGGGCCAGGCCGAGGACGGCGATGACGACGAACCAGGCCGCCATCACCGGCCCGAACAGCTTGCCGACGCGCTCGGTGCCGTGGCGCTGGAACATGAAGAGCGCCGTCAGGACGACGAGCGAGATCGGCACGATCCAGGTGTGCAGCCCGGGCGCGGCGACCTGCAGGCCCTCGACCGCGCCGAGCACCGAGATCGCCGGCGTGATGACGCCGTCGCCGAAGAAGATCGCCGTGCCGAAGATACCGACGAAGAGGAGGCGCCGGCGCAGCGCCGGGCGGTCGCGCACCGCCTGCGAGGCGAGCGCGAGCATCGCGATCAGGCCGCCCTCGCCGTTGTTGTCGGCGCGCAGGATGAGGACGACGTACTTGATCGAGACGACGACCGTCAGCGTCCAGAAGACGAGCGAGAGAACGCCGAAGACATTGGCCGGCGTCAGCGGCACGTGGCCGTTGGCGAAGACCTGCTTGAGGGCGTAGAGCGGGCTGGTGCCGATGTCGCCGTAGACGACGCCGATCGCCCCGAGGGTGAGCGCGGCGGTGCTTGAGACGGAGCGGTTCTGGTTCACGGAAGCAGCCGGCCGCGGCGCGCTGCGCAGCGGGGCGTTGGCCGGCGGTGATTGTGGCTCGCAGCCGCGCCGGCGGTCACGAAGCGGGACTTACTCGTAGATCTCGGCGTTGGGGTCGGTCGCCTCGAGCTCGTAGCTCGCGGCGACCATCGCCAGGCGAGCGATCACGCCGTACATGTAGAACCGGTTGGGCGCGCTCGCGCCGGGCTTGCTGCCCGGCTTGGGCAGCTGGTTCGAGCCGGCGAAGGCGAGCGGCACGAAGCTCGCGCCCGGCGAGTTGAGGTTCTCGTCGTTGCCGCGCTCGGGGTTGACGCGGTAGAAGCCGCCGACGACGTAGCGATCGATCATGTAGACGACCGGCTCGGCGACCGAATCGTTGACGCGCTCGTAGGTCGGCACGCCTTCCTGGAGGATGACCTCGCTCACCTCCTGGCCGTCCTTGATGACGCTCATCTTGTTGCGCGAGCGCCGGTTCAGGTCGGCGAGGTCCTTCGGGTCGCGCACGGTCATGATGCCCATGCCGTAGGTGCCGGCGTCGGCCTTGACGATGATGAAGGGCTTCTCCTGGATGCCGTATTCCTTGTACTTGCGCCGGATCTTGCCGAGCAGCGTCTCGGCATTGCTCATCAGGCATTCGGCGCCCGAGCCGTCGGAGAAATTCACCTCGCCGCAGCGCGCGTACATCGGGTTGATCAGCCACGGGTCCATGCCGAGCAGCTTGGCGAACTTCTTCGCCACCTCTTCGTAGGCGGCGAAGTGGTTCGTCTTCCTCCGGATCGCCCAGCCGGCGTGCAGCGGCGGCAGCAGGTACTGCTCGTGCAGGCCTTCGAGGATCTTCGGGATGCCGGCCGAGAGGTCGTTGTTGAGCAGGATCGTGCAGGGGTCGAAATCCTTGAGGCCGAGGCGGTTGCGGGTCCGCACCAGCGGCTCGACGGTGAGCGTGCTGCCGTCCGGCAGCGGCACCTCGGTCGGCGCGGTGATCGACTCGTCGATCGTCCCCAGGCGCACGTTCAGGCCGGCCTGGTGGAAGATCTCCATCAGACGCGCCACGTTCATCAGGTAGAACGAGTTGCGGGTGTGCTTCTCCGGGATGAGGAGCAGGTTCTTCGCTTCCGGGCAGATCTTCTCGATCGCCGCCATCGCCGCCTGCACCGCCAGCGGCAGCATCTCGGTGGTGAGGTTGTTGAAGCCGCCCGGGAACAGGTTGGTGTCGACCGGCGCCAGCTTGAAGCCGGCGTTCCTCAGGTCGACCGACGTGTAGAACGGCGGCGTGTGCTCCATCCACTCGAGCCGGAACCACCGTTCGATCGCCGGCAGCGACTCGAGCATGCGCTGCTCGAGCTCGTTGATCGGGCCGGTGAGGGCGGTGATGAGGTGGGGGACCATGGGAAGGAGGCCCGGCGCCGGCAAGGGGCGGCGAGCGGAGCCGGGATTCTAGGCATATGGGGCGCCGGCCCGGCGACGCAAGCGACCGCCGGCGCCAAGAAAAAGGGCCACCGGTCGGTGGCCCTGGGACGGATCCTTCGCTGCGCTCAAAGGGATGGATCCTTCGCTGCGCTCAGGATGACTTTCAGGGCCGCGGGGCGGCCCTGAAAGTCAGTTGTGGTACGCGGTCTCGCCGTGGGCGGCGATGTCCAGGCCCTCGCGCTCGTCTTCCTCGCTGACGCGCAGGCCGATCGTCATGTCGACGAGCTTGTAGGCGATCAGCGAGACGATTCCCGACCAGGCGATCGTCACCAGGATGGCCTTGCCCTGGGCCCAGACCTGGCTGGCGATGGAGTAGTTTTCCGGCTTGACCAGCTCGCCCGTGAACCAGTTGTCGGGGAAGCTCGGGCCGCCGAGCGACGGCGAGTTGAAGACGCCGGTGAGGAGCGCCCCGACGATGCCGCCGACGCCGTGGACGCCGAAGACATCGAGCGAGTCGTCGGCGCCGAGCATCTTCTTCAGGCCGTTGACGCCCCAGAGGCAGGCGAAGCCGGCGACGAAGCCGATGACGAGCGCGCCGAGCAGGCCGACGTTGCCGCAAGCCGGCGTGATCGCGACCAGGCCGGCGACCGCGCCCGACGCGGCGCCGAGCATCGACGCCTTGCCCTTGAACAGCGCTTCGCCGAGGCACCAGGCCAGCACCGCGGCGGAGGTCGCCGAGAAGGTGTTGATGAAGGCGAGGACGGCGCTGTTGCCGGCTTCGAGCGCCGAGCCGGCGTTGAAGCCGAACCAGCCGACCCAGAGCAGCGCGGCACCGACCATCGTCAGCGTCAGCGAGTGCGGCGTGAACGCCTCGCGGCCGTAGCCGATGCGCTTGCCGACCATGAAGGCGCCGACCAGGCCGGCCACCGCGGCGTTGATGTGGACGACCGTGCCGCCGGCGAAGTCAAGCGTTCCCCACTGCCAGATCAGGCCGGCTTTGGCGTTGGTGGCGTCGACGATCGCCTTGGTCGTGTACGCATCCGGGCCGGGCCAGAACCAGACCATGTGGGCGATCGGCGCGTAGGCGAAGGTGAACCAGAGGACCATGAAGCAGAGGACGGCCGAGAACTTCATGCGCTCGGCGAAGGCGCCGACGATCAGGCAGCAGGTGATCGCCGCGAACGTCGCCTGGAACGCCATGTACAGCAGCTCGGGAATCGCGACGCCCTTGCTGAAGGTCGCGGCCATCGCCATCGTTCCGGTCAGCGGGTCGTACATGCCCTTCATGAAGACACGGTCGAAGCCGCCGAAGAAGGCGTTGCCCTCCGTGAACGCGAGGCTGTAGCCGTAGAGGCACCACAGCACGACGATCATCGAGAACGTGACGAACACCTGCATCAGCACCGACAGCATGTTCTTGCTGCGCACCAGGCCGCCGTAGAAGAGGGCCAGCGCCGGGATCGACATCATGATGACCAGCGCGGTCGCGACCAGCATCCAGGCGACGTCGCCCTTGTTCGGAACCGGCGTCGACGCGGCGGCGGCGGGCGCCGATGCGGCGTCGGCGCCCGAGGCGGCGGCGGCAGGCGCCGATGCGGTCGCCGCCGCGGCCGGGGCCGCCATGGCGCCGGAAGCGGCGCTTTGGGCGAACGCATTGCCGCCCGCGACGAACACGAGCAGGCCGAAGAGGAAGGCGAGGAGGAGTTTGTTCATGGTGTTGTTCTTGTCGGGCCTCAGAGCGCGTCTTTGCCGGTCTCGCCGGTGCGGATGCGAACCACCTGCTCGAGCGGCGAGACGAAGATCTTGCCGTCGCCGATCTTGCCGGTGCGCGCAGCGGCTTCGATCGCCTCGATGACGCGGTCGACGATCGCGTCGTCGACGGCGGCCTCGATCTTCACCTTGGGCAGGAAGTCGACGACGTATTCGGCGCCGCGGTAGAGCTCCGTGTGCCCCTTCTGCCGGCCGAAGCCCTTCACTTCCGTCACCGTGACGCCCTGCACGCCGATCGCGCTCAGGGCTTCACGCACTTCGTCCAGCTTGAACGGCTTGACGATCGCGGTCACCATCTTCATTGCCCACTCCCTCGCATTTTTGAAAATCGGCGCCGGCACGGCCCGTGAGGAACCGCGCCGCCGGAACTCACATCGACTTGCTGACCGTCAGGATCGCGCGCGTCTTGTTCGCGTCGTGGTAGTAGCTCCTCTTGTTGGCGCCGACGAGGGCACCCGCGACCGAGAAACCCGAACCGAGGTCGTACGTCACGCCGAGCTTGAAGTCGTAGAAATTCGGCGTGCCGATGGTGACGCCGCCGGCGTCCTTGACGTTGCGCAGGTCGCTCGCGTAGCGCGTGTAGCCGACGTGACCGTTCAGCGTCAGCTTGTCGATCAGCGGGTAGTTGGCGCTGAGGTCGAGGTAGCCGGTGTTGCGGCCCTTCGGGCGGGAGGTCAGCGGCACGCTGCCCTGGAAGGCTTCGCCGATGCCGAAGTAGTCGGAGGAGACGGTGTGCGAATACTTCAGCGACGCCCACAGGTACGTGAGGGCGCCGTAGATCTCGGTCGTGTTCGGGTTCACCGCGGGGTGCTGGCGCTGCGGGTAGAAGTACTGGAGGATGCCGACGTCGTAGCCGAAGTCCTTGGCGATCTCGCCCTTGTAGCCACCGTAGAAGTCCATCTCGATATTGCCGGCGAACGACACGTTCGAGTTCCAGTTGCCGAGATACCAGCCGTTCTGCGACCAGTCGAAGCCGCCCTGAATGGCCGGCGAGAAGTACCTCAGGGTCCCTTGATCCTGGCCCCGGAACTTGTAGTTCGTGGTCACGCTGATGTTGGCGGTGAAGGGCGAGGCCGGCGGCTCCGGCGTGGCGGCAGCGGCAGCCTGCGGTCCGGGCGCGGCCGGCGGCGTCGTCTGGGCCTGGGCCGTGATCGCAGCGAGGGCGAGGGCCGACGCGAAGGCGTACGACTTCTTCTTCATGGACGGGACTCCTGGTGCTTGGTGGATGTTCGTGATCGTTTTCGCAGGATGTGTGCCAGCGTCGCTCGCACGCGCCGCGCCCCGCTTTGGCGCAAGGGGTGCGGCACGCGACCGGCTCGAGAGCACCACCCGAAGGCGATGCAACCCGTCTCGGTGCACCCTTGCGAGGGACGCGACGGCCGCGGGTCGCGCCGGAGAATCCGCCATGACCCTGGCCCTCGTCCACAGCCGGGCCCTGCGCGGGCTCGAAGCGCCTGCCGTCACGGTCGAGGTCCATCTCGCCAACGGCCTGCCGTGCTTCACCCTCGTCGGCCTCGCCGACACCGAAGTCAAGGAATCGCGCGAGCGCGTCCGCGCCGCCCTGCAGACGAGCGGGCTCGAGTTCCCGCACAACAAGCGCATCACGGTCAGCCTCGCGCCGGCCGACCTGCCGAAGGAATCGGGCCGCTTCGATTTGCCGATCGCCCTCGGCATCCTCGCCGCAGCCGGCCAGATCGACGCAGCGCGCCTCGAGCACTACGAATTCGCCGGCGAGCTCTCGCTCGGCGGCCAGCTGCGCCCGGTGCACGGCGCGCTGGCGATGGCACTCGCCCTGCAGCGCGCGCCGGCGCTGCCGGCGCGAACGCTCGTCCTGCCGCAGGCGAGCGCCGACGAATCGGCGCTCGTCGGCGGCCTCGCGGTGCGCGGCGCCGATCACCTGCTCGACGTCGTCCGCGCCCTCCTGCCCGGCGCCGGCGCCGACGCGAGCGCGCTGCACGAGCCGCGCACGCTGTCGCGCGTCGCCGCGCCGGCGCTCCACGACCTCGTCGACGTGCGCGGCCAGAGCGCCGCCAAGCGCGCCCTCGAGGTCGCCGCCGCGGGGCAGCTGAGCGTGCTGATGGTCGGCCCGCCCGGCACCGGCAAGTCGATGCTGGCGCGCCGTCTCGCCGGCCTGCTGCCGCCGCTCTCGCACGACCAGGCGCTCGAGTCGGCGGCGATCCTGAGCGTCGCCGGCGCCTTCAGCGCAGCGCGCTGGGGCGAGCGCGTCCTGCGCGCGCCGCATCACACGGCGTCGGCGGCGGCGCTGGTGGGCGGCGGCTCGCCGCCGCGGCCGGGCGAAGCGTCGCTCGCCCATCGCGGCATCCTCTTCCTCGACGAGCTGGCGGAGTTTCCGCGCGCCGCGCTCGAGGCCTTGCGCGAGCCGCTCGAGACCGGCCGCATCGTCGTCTCGCGGGCGGCGCGGCAGGCCGACTTCCCGGCCTCGTTCCAGCTCGTCGCGGCAATGAACCCGTGCCCTTGCGGCCAGCTCGGCAACGCCGCCATGGCATGCCGATGCACGCCGGACGCAGTGCTGCGCTACCAGGGCAAGATCAGCGGCCCGCTGCTCGACCGCATCGACATCCAGATCGAGGTGCCCGCGGTCGACCCGAAGCAGCTCGCCGGCGCCGCCGACGGCGAAGCGAGCAGCGTCGTCGCCCACCGCGTCCGCCTGGCGCGCCAGCGCGCGATCGATCGCCAGGGCCGCGCCAACGGCGAGCTCGCCGGCGAGGCGCTCGACCGCCATTGCGCTCTCGACGACGCCGCGTCGCACTTCCTGCAGCGCGTGACGACGCGGCTCGGCTGGTCGGCACGCGGCTTCCATCGCGTCCTGCGCGTCGCCCGCACGGTCGCCGATCTCGACGGCAGCGCCGCGATTAAGACCTCGCACCTCGGCGAGGCGATCCAGTACCGGCGCGCCCTCGGCGCCGGCTAGGCGGCGCCCGGCGCGCTAGAGCAGCGGTGCGAGCGCGCGCTCGGCCGCGTTGACGCTGCTCGCGTTGCGCTCGGCCCAGCTCTTCAGCTGGTCGGGGCCGATGCGGCCGACGTTGAAGTACCTCGCCTCGGGGTGGGCGAGATAGAAGCCGGCGACGCTCGCCGCCGGCAGCATCGCCAGGCTCTCGGTCAGCGTCATGCCGATCTCGTCGGCGCCGAGGGCGCGGAAGAGATCGCGCTTGACGGTGTGGTCGGGGCACGCCGGATAGCCGGGCGCCGGGCGGATGCCGCGATAGCGCTCGGCGACGAGGCCGGCGACGTCGAGCGCCTCGTCGGCCGCGTAGCCCCAGAGGTCGGTGCGGACGCGCTGGTGCAGCCGCTCGGCGAACGCCTCGGCGAGGCGGTCGGCGAGCGCCTTGAGCATGATCGCGCTGTAGTCGTCGAGGTCGGCGGCGAACTGGCGCTCCTTCTTGTCGACGCCGATGCCGGCCGTGACGGCGAAGAGGCCGATGTAGTCCTTCTTGCCCGAGCCCTTGGGGGCGATGAAGTCGGCGAGGCAGCGGTTCGGCGATTTCACGCCGTCGACGACCGGCCGCACGCTCTGCACGCGCAGGCCGCGCCAGGTGAAGAGCACGTCGCTCCTGGATTCGTCGCGGTAGATCTCGATGTCGTCGTCGCCGACGGTCGCCGCCGGATAGAGGCCGACGACGCCGTTGGCGCCGAGCCAGCGGCCTTCGATCACGCGGCGCAGCATGCGCTTGCCGTCGGAGAGGAGGCGCCGCGCCGACTCGCCGACGACCTCGTCGGTGAGGATCGCCGGGTACGGGCCGGCGAGCTCCCAGGTCTGGAAGAACGGCCCCCAGTCGATCACCTCGGCGATCTCGGCGAGGTCCTGGTTCCTGAGGACGCGCCGGCCGATGAACTTCGGCGCCGGCGGCGCGTAGCCCGCCCAGTCGATCTTCGTCTTGTTGGCGCGCGCCTCGGCGAGCGAGACGAGCGGCGTCTGCTTCTTGCTCGCGTGGTGCGCCCGCACCTTGGCGTAGTCGGCCTCGAGCTCGGCGACGTAGGCGGCGGCGCGGCCATCGCTGAGCAGCTCGCTGCACACCCCGACCGAGCGGCTCGCGTCGGGAACGTAGACGACCGGGCCCTCGTAGTGCGGCGCGATCTTCACCGCGGTGTGGACGCGGCTCGTCGTCGCGCCGCCGATCAGGAGCGGGATCTTCCTGATGCGGAAGAAGTCGTCGCGCTGCATCTCGGCGGCGACGTGCTGCATCTCCTCGAGGCTCGGCGTGATCAGGCCCGAGAGGCCGATGATGTCGGCGCCTTCGACCTTCGCCTTGGCGAGGATGTCCTGGCACGCGACCATCACGCCCATGTTGACGACCTCGAAGTTGTTGCACTGGAGAACGACGGTGACGATGTTCTTGCCGATGTCGTGGACGTCGCCCTTGACGGTGGCGATGACGATCTTGCCCTTCGCCTTGGCCTCGCCGCCGCCCTCGATCAGCGCGACCTTTTCGGCCTCGATGTAGGGCAGGAGGTGCGCGACCGCCTGCTTCATCACCCGCGCCGACTTGACGACCTGCGGCAGGAACATCTTGCCCTGGCCGAACAGGTCGCCGACGATGTTCATGCCGGCCATGAGCGGCCCTTCGATGACGTGCAGCGGCCGGCCGCCCCTGGCCTGGATCGCCTGCCACGCGGCCTCGGTGTCCTCGACGATGAAGTCGGTGATGCCGTGGACGAGCGCATGCGAGAGCCTCTCGTCGACCGTCTTCGGCTGCTCGGGCGTGCCGCGCCAGGCGAGCCGCGCCGACTCGTCACGCGACTGCCCCTTGGCGCTTTCGGCGATCTCGACCAGGCGCTCGCCGGCGTCCTTCCTGCGGTTGAGGACGACGTCCTCGACGCGCTCGCGCAGCGCCGGGTCGAGGTCGTCGTAGACGCCGACCATGCCGGCGTTGACGATGCCCATGTCCATCCCCGCCTTGATCGCGTGATAGAGGAAGACGGTATGGATGGCTTCGCGCACCGGGTCGTTGCCGCGGAACGAGAAGCTCACGTTCGAGACGCCGCCCGAGACCTTGGCGCCGGGCAGGTTGGCCTTGATCCAGCGCGTCGCGTCGATGAAGTCGACGGCGTAGTTGTCGTGCTCCTCGATGCCGGTCGCGATCGCGAAGATGTTCGGGTCGAAGATGATGTCCTCGGCCGGAAAGCCGACCTCGTCGACGAGGATCCGGTAGGCGCGCGCGCAGATCTCGGTCTTCCTCGCGAAGGTGTCGGCCTGGCCTTTCTCGTCGAACGCCATCACGACCGCGGCGGCGCCGTAGCGGCGCACCAGCTTCGCATGGTGGCGAAACGCGTCCTCGCCTTCCTTCATCGAGATCGAGTTGACGATGCCCTTGCCCTGCACGCACTGCAGGCCGGCCTCGATCACCTCCCACTTCGAGCTGTCGATCATGATCGGCACGCGCGCGATCTCGGGCTCGCCGGCGACCAGGTTCAGGAAGCGAACCATCGCCGCCTTCGAATCGAGCATCGCCTCGTCCATGTTGACGTCGATGACCTGGGCGCCGTTCTCGACCTGCTGGCGGGCGACGCCGAGGGCTTCCTCGAACTGGCCGTTGAGGATCAGGCGCGCGAATGCCTTCGAGCCCGTGACGTTGGTGCGCTCGCCGATGTTCACGAACAGCGAGCCCGCGCCGATCGTCACCGGCTCCAGGCCGGAGAGTTTCATCGCCGGCGGTGCCGTCGACGAATCCCGCCGGCCCGGCGACAGGATGGTGCCCCTCCCGCTTCGCGCGGTTCCCCCGAGGGGAACCTCTTCCTCTTCGACACCTTGCGTCATGCCGCGGCCGCAAGGTCGCGGAAGTTGGGCACGCGCGGCGCGTAGCGGCCGACGCGCTCGGCGATCATCGCGATGTGCTCGGGCGTCGTGCCGCAGCAGCCGCCGGCGATGTTGAGGAAGCCCGACCTGGCGAACTCCTCGAGCAGCCCCGACGTGATCTCCGGCGTCTCGTCGAAGCCGGTCTCGCTCATCGGGTTGGGCAGTCCCGCGTTCGGGTAGCAGCTGACGAACGTGTCGCCGGCGACGCGCGAGAGCTCCTCGACGTAGGGCCGCATCAGCGCCGCGCCGAGGGCGCAGTTGAGGCCGATCGCGAGCGGCCGCGCGTGGC
Organism: Caldimonas sp.; assembly: GCA_035995885.1. Classification (GTDB taxonomy): domain Bacteria; phylum Pseudomonadota; class Gammaproteobacteria; order Burkholderiales; family Burkholderiaceae_C; genus Schlegelella_A. The sequence goes on from DASYKC010000041.1 coordinate 66,883, forward strand.
GGACGCTGTGCCAGAACGCGCCGACGGTCTGGCCCGAGAGGATGCGGCCCGAGGCGTCGGTGACGGTGCCCGAGACGATCACCGGCAGGCGCTCGCCGCTCTCTTCCATCAGCGCGTCGAGGGCGAAGATCGCCGCCTTGGCGTTGAGCGTGTCGAAGATCGTCTCGACCAGGAACAGGTCGCAGCCGCCTTCGAGCAGGCCCTCGGCCTGCTCGCGATACGCATCGCGCAGCTCGGCGAAGGTGACGTTGCGCGCCGCCGGGTCGTTGACATCGGGGCTGATGCTCGCCGTCTTCGGCGTCGGCCCGAGGGCGCCGGCGACGAAGCGGGGCTTGTCGGTGCTCGTGAACTTGTCGCAGGCCTCGCGCGCCAAACGCGCGCCGGCGACGTTCATCTCGCGCGCGATCGACCCGAGGTCGTAGTCGGCCTGCGCCACCGAGGTCGCGCCGAAGGTGTTGGTTTCGACGATGTCGGCACCGGCGCGCAGGTACGCCTCGTGGATCGATTCGATGATGTCGGGCCGCGTGATCTGCAGCAGGTCGCCGTTGCCCTTCAGGCTCCTGGCGTGATCCTTGAAGCGCTCGCCGCGGTAGTCGGCCTCGCTCAGCTTGTAGCGCTGGATCATCGTCCCCATCGCGCCGTCGAGAACGACGATGCGCTCCTTCAGGATCTGCGCCAGGGCGGCGCCGCGGGTGTAGACGAGGCTTTTCATGCCCCGATTGTAGGAAACCCTAGTGCAGCGCGCCGGCCGCCGTCGCGCGGTAGAGCGAGTCGCGGAACTCGAGGGCGCGCGGGCCGACGTCTTCCATCGCCCACGCCGAGAGCGCCCGCGGCGACATCGGCCGGGCGAACAGGAAGCCCTGCAGCTCGTGGCAGCCGAACGAGCGCAGGATCTGGTGCTGCGCCTCGGTCTCGACGCCCTCGGCCACGACCTTCAGGCCGAGCGCCTGCGCCAGCTTGACGATGCCGTCGACGACGGCGCGTGCGTCGGCGCTGGTCTCGAGGTCGAGGACGAAGCTCTTGTCGATCTTGAGCTCGCCGGCGCGCAGCTTTCTCAGGTACGACAGGCTCGAGTAGCCGGTACCGAAGTCGTCGATCGAGATGTTGACGCCGAGCTGGTTGAGGCGCTCGACCATGCGGATCGCGTTCGACGCGTCGTCCATCGCCACCGACTCGGTGATCTCGCAGGTCAGGAGCTGCGGCTTGATGTCGTGGCGGCGCAAGGCCATGTCGATGCGGTCGGCGAGGTCGGGATGGCGCAGCTGGTGCGCCGAGAGGTTGATCGCGACGCGCATCTGCAGGCCCTGGTCGCGCCACGCGCCGGCCTGCCGGCACGCCTCCTCGATCAGCCAGTTGCCCATCGCGCCGATCAGGCCGAAGCGCTCGGCGATCGGAATGAACTGGTCCGGCCCGACCAGGCCGCGCGTCGGGTGCTCCCAGCGCATCAGCGCCTCCGCACCCGTGATCTCTCCGCTCGGCGCGTGGATCTTCGGCTGGTAGACGAGGTGGAGCTGGCCGTCGCTCAAGGCGCGGCGCAGGTCGCGCAGCAGGTCGAGCTGGTCGCGCGCGCCGCTGGTCATGCGCTGCTCGAAGAAGGCGTAGCCGGCGCCGCCGCCGCTCTTGGCCGAACGCATGGCGGCTTCGGCGTTGGCGATCAGCGCCGTGATCGGGCCGTGCTCCGGATAGAGCGCGATGCCGATCGAGCTCGACACCATCGCCTCGCGGCCGTTCATGCGGCACGGCTCGCCGATCGAGGTCTGCAGGCGCTCCGAGAAGATCGCCGCGTCCTCGGCGCTCGGGTCGGCGCCGATCAGCATCAGGTACTCGTCGCCGCCGAGGTGGGCGACGCGGTCTTCGGGCCGCGCGAAGCGCTTCAGCCGCGCCGCGACCTCGCGCAGGACGAGGTCGCCGGTGGCGTGACCGAGCGATTCGTTGACCGGCTTGAAGCCGTCGAGGTCGATGAAGAGGACCGCCAGGCGCTGATGCGCGCCGTCGACCTGCTGCACCGCTTGGGCGAGCATGCCGTCGAACATTAGCCGGTTCGGCAGGCCGGTCAGGCCGTCGCGGAAGCTGCGCCGTTCCAGCTCCGTCTCGGCGCGGCGCAGCGAGCGGCGCAGGCGCGCCTCGAGCACCGAGAAGAGCAGGCCGACGATCAGGATCGCGCACGAGCCGACCGACGCCAGCAGGACCAGCGTCGCCGAGGCGATCCGCTCGGCGTGGAGCGAGCCGGTCTGCTCGCCGAGACCGGCGGCGCCGAGGACGAGCTGCTGGCTCGCCACCAGGCTGACGCCGAAGACGAAGGCCGACGTCGTCTGCCAACCGAACGTCGCCGGCTTGGTGCGGTCGCCGCCGCGGAAGAACGCGCCGAGCGCCATCATGCAGCCGCCGGCGGCGCCGGCGAACGCCGCGACCAGCGGCAGGATCTGCCATTCGATTCCCGGCACGAGGCCGAGCGGCGCGAGCGCGAGCGCGTGCGTGCCGACGGCGCCGATGCCGAGCGCGACGGCGCCGAAGCCGACCCGGCCCGGCGTCGCGACCCGGCCGCTGACGGCGCCGAGGCCGGCGAGGCTGGCGACGAGCGCGGCGATCCAGACGCCGATCGTGCCGAGGCCGTGGTAGCCGATCGCGAAGGCCGGGGGGTCGGCGGCGATGCCGATCACCTGACTCGACCAGATGCCGATCGCCAGCGCCGATGCGGCGCCCGACAGCCAGAGGATGCCGGCCCGGGTGCGCAGGACGCGGACGCGGCGGGCGAGGTCGAGCGCGACGTAGGCTGCCAGCGTGCTGACGGCCAGGCCGAGGAGGAGCATCAGCACCGTCGCCATCGCCGACTCCGCCCCTGAATTGATCGCCAGCTCGGCTGCCATGCACCTCTCGACCGTGAAAACGCCGCGCAGCGACGAACCGTCGGCGCCTCACCATATCGACGGCGCGAGGTCGAACTTGAGGTGGCATCGAGGCGCCGTCGGCGTGACGGCAGCGCGGTCGATGCGGCAATAAGTCGCGCGGCGCGGCGGCCGCGCCGGTCAGTGCATGACGAGCGGCTGCGGCATCAGCGAGGCGAACCGGCCGATGAAGTCGTCGATGTCCTCCTCGCTCGGCTTGCTCTGCATCAGCGCTTCGACGCCGGCCTGGAAGCTGGCCGCCATCGGACCCTCGATGAAGATGTCTTTTTGCGCGAACTTGTCGACGATCTCGAAGCCGCCGCGCGGCTCGTCGGTCGAATCGGCTCCCGCCGCGCCGGGCGCACCGGGGATGTCGACCGCGACGACGGTGAAGCTGTCCGAGTTGTAGAGCATGTGCATGGCGAGTCTCCTGAGACCCCACCTGCGGCCCCCGGCGCCGATTGCAAGCCGGCCCCGCCCGGGGCCGGGCGCTCAGGGCAGCGGATCGACACGCTCGAGCAGGAGGTCGTACTCGGACGCGCCCGAGCTGTTGCGCAAGGTCGCGTGCGCCGGCAGGTACGAGCGCTCGGGGTCGAGCCAGACCTCGGCGCTGGTGTCGTAGGTCGAGCGGCCGTCGCGGACGAGCTTGATCGCGTGCACCGTTCCCCACGCCGTCGCGATGTCCTCGCGGCCGGCGTAGCGCAGGGTCCAGAGGCCGGCGTCGCCGCGCGCGCCGACGACGATCATGGTGATCCGGCCGCCTTCGACGAGGAGCTGCGGATCGGCGGCGGCGATGCCGGCGAGCTGGATCATCCAGCTGAGGCGGTCCTGGCTGCCGGCCAGGAGCGGCCACTCGACCGCCGCGCCCGAGAACGTGATCCGGCCGTCGTCGCGGCGGAAGTTGGCGGCCTGCGCCGACCGGCGCGCGCGCTCGTCGAGGAAGCGCACCGGCGCCAGGCCGTGGGCGTCGAAGTTGCCCTCGCTGGTCTGCGTCAGGAGGGTCAGGCCGGCGATGCGCGCTTCGAGGACGAGCCGATAGCGGTCGCCGCTCGCCTGCCAGCGGATCTCGCCGGTGCCGCGCAGGAAACCGCGCCGCACCTGGTAGTGCAGGACGACCGACGGCGGCAGCTGCGTCCGGTAGAGCGGTGGCGGCTGCTCGCCGGCGGCCAGCAAGGGCGGCGCGGTGCCGGCGGCGGCGCTCGCGTGAGCGCCGACCGGCGCTTCGGCCGCATCGACGATCGCGCCCGCCACCGGCTCGGCGACCGCGACGACGACCATCGGATCGATGGCGACGGCAGGCGGCTCGCTCGTCGCCGGCTCGGCGGCGGAAGTAACGTGGCTTAAGTGGGTGCCGGCTTCATCGCTGACGCCCGGTTTGGCTTGAGCGATCGCCACGGCCGGCTCGCGCGACCGGCGTGGAGGACGAGGCCTCGCCGGCGCTGGCGCTGCCGCCAGCGGCGCGACGGCCACCGGCGCAGCCGCCTCGGCAGGGGCGGCCCGAAGCTCCCCGGGCAGCGCCCGCACCGACATCGGCGCGACGGCCGGCGCGACGACCGCACCCGGCGAGACCTGCCCGACGCTGTCGAGGAACGCCGCATGCAGCCCGAGCACGAGCGCGGCGCACGCGACGAGCGCGCGGCGCCGGCCGCCGCGCTGCTCGCGCTCGCGCGGCGTCTGGGGATCGCGCAGCGTCTCGCGGTCGGGCGGCGGCGCGACCGGCCGACGATCGGCAGTTTCGGCGGCGCGGCGGTCCAGCATCGACAATCGATCCTCGTCAGGAAGAACTCGTCCCGGAACACGCACGAATGAAGCTCGCCACCTACAAGGACGGCTCGCGCGACGGCCAGCTCGTCGTCGTCTCGCGCGACCTCGCCAGCGCCCACTATGCCAGCGCGATCGCGACCCGCCTGCAGGAGGTCCTCGACGACTGGGGCTTCCTGTCGCCGCAGCTCGAGGAGCTGGCGACGACGCTCGGCCACGGCAAGGCGCGCCACGCCTTTGCCTTCGAGCCGGCACGCTGCATGGCGCCCTTGCCGCGCGCCTACCAGTGGGCCGACGGCTCGGCATTCGTCAATCACGTCGAGCTCGTGCGTCGTGCCCGCAACGCCGAGATGCCGGCGAGCTTCTGGACCGACCCGCTGATGTACCAGGGCGGCAGCGACGACTTCCTCGGCCCGTGCGACGACATCGTCGCCGCGAGCGAGGACTGGGGCATCGACTTCGAGGCCGAGGTCGCCGTCATCACCGGCGACGTCGCGATGGGCGTGACGCCGGAAGCGGCGATCGACGGCATCCGCCTGGTCATGCTCGCCAACGACGTCAGCCTGAGGAACCTGATCCCGGCCGAGCTCGCCAAGGGCTTCGGCTTCTTCCAGAGCAAGCCGGCGACGGCGTTCAGCCCGGTCGCGGTGACGCCCGACGAGCTCGGCGCGGCCTGGCACGGCGGGCGCCTGCACCTCGATCTCGAGAGCACCTGGAACGGCGCGCGCGCCGGCCTCTGCAACGCCGGCGCCGAGATGACCTTCCACTTCGGCCAGCTGATCGCGCACTTGTGCAAGACGCGCAACGCGCGCGCCGGCTCGATCGTGGGCAGTGGCACGGTGAGCAACAAGGACTGGACGCGCGGCTACTCGTGCATCGCCGAGAAGCGCGCGATCGAGACGATCGAGAGCGGTGCGGCGAAGACGCCGTTCATGCGCTTCGGCGACGCGATCCGGATCGAGATGAAGGACGCCGGCGGCGCGTCGATCTTCGGCGCGATCGACCAGAAGGTGGCGCGGGCATGAACGGCCGGGCCCGCTCCGACGCGGCCGGCGCCCGGCGAAGCGCGAAGGTCGGCGAATGAGCGAGGACCTGCCGCGAACGCTCAAGTTCGCGACCGTCTGGCTCGTCGTCGGCGCGATCGTCTTCGTCGCCTATCAGTGGCGCCGGCACGAGGCGCTGAAGGCGACCTTCACGACCGCCGGCGGCATCGTCGAGATCCGGCAGAGCGACGACGGCCACTACCACTGGCCGGGAACGCTCAACGGCGAGCGCGTCGACTTCCTCGTCGACACCGGCGCCAGCGGCGTCGCCATCCCGGCGGCGCTCGCCGAGCGGCTGCGCCTGAGCGGCGAGGAGACGGTGCGCTCGAGCACCGCCGGCGGCTGGGTCACCGGCCGCGTCGTTCGCGCCGACCTGGCGCTCGACGGCGGCGTCCGCGCCGAGCGGCTGCGCATGGTCGCCTTGCCGAACCTCGACGCGCCGCTGCTCGGCATGGAGGTCCTCGGCCGCCTGCACTGGCAGCAGGGCGACCGCTCGCTGCGCATCGATCTCGGCGCCGGCAGCGCGGGCGGGCCGGCATCGTGATCGCCTCGCGTCGCGGGCTCGCCGTGCTACTCGCCGCCGCCATGGCGCTGCTCGCGCCGCTGCGCGGCCAGGCGCAGACCGCGAGCGCGCCGGCCGGCTGTCCGCCCGCCGCGGTCCCGCTCGATGCCGATCGCTTCCAGGCCGGCATGCAGCAAGCCGAGGACCACGGCTTCCTCTGGCGCATCGCCAAGGACGGGCGCACGTCGTACCTCTACGGGACGATCCACGCGGCGCGGCCGGCGTGGATGTTCCCCGGCCCGGCGACGACGGCGGCGCTCGAGGCGAGCGACGTCCTCGCGCTCGAGCTCGACCTGCTCGATCCCGGCGTCCAGAAACGCCTCGTCGAAGCGGCCAGCGCCCGGGCCGACGAGCGCCTGCCCGCGCCGCTGGTCGCGCGGCTGGAGCGGCGCATGGCCGCCGAGTGCGTCGACGCGGCGCCGTGGCGGACGTTCGCGCCCGAGTTCCAGATCGCCGCGCTGGCGGTGCTGGCGGCGCGGCGCGACGGGCTCGATCCGGCGAATGCGATCGACCTCGTCCTCGCCCTCGTCGCCCGCGATCTCGGCAAGACGACCGCCTCGCTCGAGACGCCGGAAGCGCAGATCGCCGCGCTGCGCATGCCGAGCCACGAGGCGACGATCGAGTTCGTGACGAGCGGTCTCGACGAGCTCGACGCCGGCCGCTCCGGGCCGCTGCTCGCGCACATGGCGACCGCCTGGATCGACGGCAACCTCGCCGAGCTCGAAGACTACGAGCGCTGGTGCGACTGCCTCAACACCGCCGCCGAGCGCGCCTCGATGAAGCGGCTCCTCGACGACCGCAATCCGCTGCTCGCCGCGGCGATCGACGCGCTGCACGGCGACGGCCGCTCGGTCTTCGCGGCGGTCGGCAGCCTGCACATGATCGGCGCGAACGGGCTGCCGGCGCTGCTGCGCCAGCGCGGCTACGCGGTCGAGCAGGTCCGCTTCGGCCATTGATCCGGCACGGCGAACGGCGCTGCCGCTCGGGCGACAATCGGCGACATCCTCGAGGAGACACGATGAGCGACGGCACCGGCTTCGGCAAGCTCGTTCCCGGCTTCGACTTCCTGCAGAGCCTGGTCAAGAACGCCGGCGCCGCGCTGCCGGGAATCGGCCAGTGGGTCGCGCCGACGCTCGACCCGGCCGAGCTCGACAAGCGCATCAGCGAGCTGCGCACCGTTCAGTACTGGCTCGAGCAGAACGCGCGCATGCTCGCGGCGACGATCCAGGCGCTCGAGGTGCAGCGCATGACGCTGACGACGCTGAAGTCGATGAACGTGCAGATGAGCGACCTGGGCGAGTCGCTGAAGATCAAGCCGAGCGAGCCGAGCGAGCCGGCGGCGCCGGCGGCGGAGAAAAGGCCCGCGGCCGCGAAGAAGTCGGCGGCTGCCGTCGATCCGATGCAATGGTGGGGCGCGCTCACCAACCAGTTCGCCGAGCTCGCGACGAACGCGATGAAGGACAGCGCCGCCGATGCCGCCAAGTCGCTCGCCGGCGGCATGATGAAGCAGTCGTTCGATGCCGCCGCCGAGACGATGAAGAAGGTCGCCGGCGCGCCGGCGCGCGCGGTCGCCGGCGCTGCCAGGGACCTCGGCGCGAAGCCGGCGGCCGCCGCGCCGGCTGCCGCGCGGCCGGCGAAGCGCGCCGTCAAGCGCCGCCGCGCCGCGCCGGCCGCCCCCTGATCGCGCCGCTTCGTCCGTGAACGCGCCGCTGCCGTCGACCGTCGCGCTACCGGCTGGCGACGACCGCCGCCGGCGCCAGGCCGAGGTGGTCGGCGCGCTCGCCGCCGCGGTGCCCGCGCACGCGCTCCTCTGGCGCCGCGAGGACACCGTGCCCTACGAGTGCGACGGCCTCACCGCCTACCGCGAGCAGCCGCTCGTCGTCGTCCTGCCCGAGACCGAGAAGCAGGTCGCCGCCGTCCTCGCGATCTGCCATCGCCTCGAGGTGCCGGTGGTCGCGCGCGGCGCGGGCACGGGGCTCTCGGGCGGCGCCCTGCCCGATTCGCTCGGCGTGACGCTGAGCCTCGCCAAGTTCAACCGCATCGTCGCCATCGACCGGACGGCGCGGACGGCGACCGTGCAGTGCGGCGTCCGCAACCTCGCGATCAGCGAGGCGGCGAAACCGCACGGGCTCTTCTACGCGCCCGATCCGAGCAGCCAGATCGCCTGCACGATCGGCGGCAACGTCGCCGAGAACTCGGGCGGCGTGCATTGCCTGAAGTATGGCCTGACGCTCCACAACGTCCTCAAGGTGCGCGGCTTCACCGCCGACGGCGTGGCGGTCGAGTTCGGCAGCGATGCCCTCGACGCGCCCGGCCTCGACCTGCTCGCGGCGGTGATCGGCAGCGAAGGCATGCTCGCCGTGATCTTCGAGGTCACCGTCAAGCTGCTGCCGCTCGCCGAGACGGCGCGCTGCATCATGGCCAGCTTCGACGACGTTCGCCGCGCCGGCGACGCGGTGGCCGCGATCATCGCCGCCGGCATCGTGCCGGCCGGACTCGAGATGATGGACAAGCCGATGACCGCGGCGGTCGAGGGCTTCGTCCACGCCGGCTACGACCTCGACGCCGCCGCGATCCTGCTCTGCGAGAGCGACGGCAGCGCCGCCGCCGTCGAGGCAGAGATCGTCCGCATGGCCGACGTGCTGCGCGCCTCGGGCGCGACGCGGATCGAGGCGAGCGAGAGCGAGGCGCAGCGGCTGCGCTTCTGGAGCGGCCGCAAGAACGCCTTCCCGGCGAGCGGCCGCATCAGCCCCGACTACATGTGCATGGACTCGACGATCCCGCGGAAGCGCCTCGCCGACATGCTGATCGCGATCGCCGCGATGGAGCAGAAGCACGGGCTGCGCTGCGTCAACGTCTTCCACGCCGGCGACGGCAACCTGCACCCGCTGATCCTGTTCGACGCCAACGACAGCGTCCAGCTTCACCGCGCCGAAACGTTCGGCGCCGAGATCCTCGAGCTGAGCGTGGCGATGGGCGGCACCGTCACCGGCGAGCACGGCGTCGGCGTCGAGAAGCTGGCGTCGATGTGCGTCCAGTTCTCGCCGGCCGAGCGCGCGCAGATGGAAGGCGTCAAGCGCGCCTTCGATCCGGCCGGCAAGCTCAATCCCGGCAAGGTGATCCCGTCGCTCTCGCGCTGCGCGGAGTACGGCCGCATGCACGTCAAGCGCGGCCTGCTCGCGTTTCCCGAGCTGCCGCGGTTCTGAAGGCGCCGGCGTGAATCCCGCCGTCGGGGCGATCGTCGAGCGCGTTCGCGCTGCCCATGAACTCGGACGGCCGCTCTGCATCCGCGGCGGCGGCACGAAGGACTTCTACGGCGAAGCGCCGAGCGGCGACGTCCTCGACGTGCGCGGCCTCGTCGGCGCCGCCGACCACGAGCCGACCGAGCTCGTCGTCACCGCGCCGGCCGGCATGGCGCTCGTCGAGCTCGAGGCGCTGCTCGCCGAGAAGGGCCAGGCCCTGGCGTTCGAGCCGCCGCGCTTCGCGCCCGGATCGACCGTCGGCGGCATGGTCGCGGCCGGCCTCTCGGGGCCGGCGCGCGCCGCCGCCGGATCGGTGCGCGACCACCTGCTCGGCGTCACGCTCGTCAGCGGCAGCGGCGAGCTGATGCACTTCGGCGGCCGGGTCATCAAGAACGTCGCCGGCTACGACGTCTCGCGCCTGATCGCCGGCTCGCTCGGCATCCTCGGCGTCATCGTCGAGGTCTCGCTCAAGGTGCTGGCGCGCGCCGAGGCCGAGACGACGCTTCGCTTCGACTGCAAGCCGAAGGAAGGGCTCGCCCTGCTGCACGCCTGGGGCGCGAAGCCGCTGCCGCTCGACGCGAGCGCGTGGTGGAACGGCAGCCTGATCGTGCGCCTGCGCGGCTCCGGCGCGGCCGTCGACGAGGGCGCGCGGACGCTCGGCGGCGAAGCGATCGCGGCGAGCGCCGCGGCGCCGTTCTGGCAGAGCCTGCGCGACCACACCGATCCGTTCTTCGTCGCCGCCGACGACGCGATCGAGCACCAGGACGCGACCTTGTGGCGCCTGTCGCTGCCGCAGACCGCGCCGCTGCTCGGCCTCGCCGGCGACGAGCTGATCGAGTGGCATGGCGCCCAGCGCTGGCTCGCGACCGCGCTGCCGGCAGCGCAGGTGCGCGAGGCGGCGGCCGGGGTCGGCGGTCACGCGACCGCGTTTCGCACGCGCGACAAATCGATCGGCGCGTTCGCGCCGCTGACGCCGCCGCTGCGCGCGATCCACGAGCGGCTGAAGAAGTCGTTCGATCCCAAGGGCATCCTCAATCCGGGACGCCTCTACCCGGGCCTGTGACGACAATCGCGATCCGATGAAGCCCCCTCGCTCTCTTCGTTCGCTGCCCGCCGAGGCGGCGCGTCAGGTCCTTCGCGCAGCCGGGCGGCCCTGACATGCAGACCGACATCGCTCCCGAATTCGCCGGCACCGCCGACGGGACCGAGGCCGAGGCCATCCTGCGCAAGTGCGTGCACTGCGGCTTCTGCACCGCGACCTGCCCGACCTACCAGCTGCTCGGCGACGAGCTCGACGGCCCGCGGGGCCGCATCTACCTCATCAAGCAGGTGCTCGAAGGGCATGCGCCGACGCGGGCGACGCAGCTTCACCTCGACCGGTGCCTGACCTGCCGCAACTGCGAGACGACGTGTCCGTCAGGCGTCCAGTACGGCAACCTGGTCGAGATCGGCCGGCGCATCGTCGACGCGCGCGTGCCGCGCCCGGCCGGCGAGCGCGCGCTGCGCTGGACGCTGAAGGAGGGCCTGACCTCGCCCGCGTTCGCGCCGGCGATGAAGCTGGGCCAGACCCTCCGCGCCGCGCTGCCGCCGGCATTGAAGGCGAAGGTGCCGGCGCCGGCCGGCGCGAGCGCGCAGCGCTGGCCGACGCGCGAGCATCCGCGCAAGGTGCTGCTCCTGCTCGGCTGCGTCCAGCCGGCGATGATGCCCAACATCAACAGCGCGACCGCGCGCGTGCTCGACGCCGCCGGCATCCAGACCCTGGTCGCCGACGACGCCGGCTGCTGCGGCGCGATCCGCCTGCACCTGAGCGACCACGACGGCGCGCTCGACCACATGCGCAGGAACGTCGACGCCTGGTGGCCGATGGTGCAGAGCGGCGCGGTCGAGGCGATCGTCATGAACGCCTCGGGCTGCGGCGTGACGGTGAAGGAATACGGCCACTCGCTCGCCCACGACCCGCACTATGCGAAGAAGGCCGGCCGCATCGCCGACCTGACCCGCGACCTCTCGGAGATGCTGCCCGACCTGATCGAGTCGCTCCGGCCTCGCCTGGCCCTCCCCCGCTCGGCGGGGGAGCGGGGAGGGGGTGCGACCCCGTCACCCGCCGGGCGGGTGGAACGGATCGCCTTCCACCCGCCCTGCACGCTTCAGCATGGGCAGCGGCTGCACGGCGGCGTCGAAGCGATCCTGCGCGCGTTCGGCTTCGACGTCGGCGTTGCCAACAACGAGGCGCACCTGTGCTGCGGCTCAGCCGGCACCTACTCGGTCCTGCAGCCCGAGCTCGCCAACGCGCTGCGCGACCGCAAGCTCGCGAATCTCGACGCGCTGGCGCCGGCGACGATCGTCTCGGCCAACATCGGCTGCATCCAGCACCTGCAGAGCGGGACGACGACGCCGGTACGCCACTGGGTCGAGGTGCTCGACGACGCGCTCGCGCGCTGACGACGCGACCCGATGACGCCGCGCTACGAGGAGAACGATCCCGAGCCGGCGCTGGCCGCCCACGTCCACTGCACCTGGCTCTTCGAAGGCGACGAGGACGGCGTCGAGCAGGCGGTCCCGCCCGACGGCCGCTGCGAGCTGATCGCGCACGGCGGCCGGCCCTACGACGAGCGCGACGGCCGCGGCGCCTGGCACGTGCAGCCGCCGCTTCTCTTCGCCGGCCAGCTGACGCGGCCGCTCGTGCTGCGCTCGCGCGGCGCGGTCGCCGTCCTCGGCGTTCGCTTCAAGCCGGCCGGTGCGTGGGCTTTCGTCGGCGCGCCGCTCGCCGCATGCAACGACCTTCGCCTCGATCTCGCGGCGCTGCACGGCGCCGCCGCGGTCGCGACGCTTCGCGCCGAGCTCGGCGATGGCGCGGATTCGCGTTCGCGCGCTGCTGCGCTGAGCCGCTACGTCGCGGCGCAGATCGCCTTGCGCGAAGGTCGCCGCGACGCCGCGGTCGAAGCCTGCGTCGATCGCGTCATGGCGAGCGAGGGTCGCGTCTCGCTCGCCGAGCTCTGCGCCCTCGCCGGCCTCGGCGAGCGCCAGCTGCAGCGCCGCTTCGCCGAAGTCGTCGGCGTCTCGCCGCGAACCCTCGGCGTCGTCGTCCGCCTGCGCCGCGTCTTCGCGGCGCTGCGCGATGCGCCCTGGTCGACGTGGTCGGAGCGCGCCCAGGCGGCGGGCTTCTTCGATCACCCGCAGATGGCGCGCGACTTCCGTCGCCTCCTCGGCGTCGCGCCGTCGCGATGGGCGGCGAGCGGCCGCGGCCTGGCGACGAGCCTGGGCGCGAGCGACGCCTGAGGTGTCGCAAAGCTACAAGCAACGGCTCGCGGCGCTGACTATCCTCGCCCCGAATTGCCGGAGACCTTCATGCGGATGCGCACCGTCGTCGTGATGTCGTTGATCGGGGTGGCGAGCGTGGCGCGCGCCGCGCCGCCGCCCGACCTCTCGTGGCTCGCCGGCGACTGGCGCCGCTGCCAGGCCGGCGAGATCGTCGAGGAGCGCTGGCTCGGCCCGCGCGGCGAGATGCTGGTCGGCGCCAACCTGACGACGTCGAAGGGCAAGGCGAGCTTCGAGATCCTGCGCATCGCGCGCAGCGACGACGCGTGGACTTACTGGGCGGCGCCGATGGGCCGAGCGCCGGTGCCGTTCCCGATGGTCGAGAGCAGCGCGCAGCGCGCCGTCTTCGCCAACCCCGAGCACGTCTTCCCGGCGCGCATCGCCTACTGGCGCGAGGGCGACGAGCTGCTCGCGCGCATCGAAGGAACGATCCGGGACCGGCCCGCGTCGGTCGAGTGGCGCTTCGCCAAGGGCACGGCCGCCGACTGTGCGCAGTCGCCCTAGCGGGAGGTCGACCAACGCTGGCCGGCTGGCCGCGGCGGCGGCCGCGGCGACGGCGACGGCGACGGCGACGGCGTCGGCGAGGGCGGCGGCGACGGCGACGGCGGCGAAAAAACCCGGGGGCGGCCACCGACCCGCCACCGGAGCATGTCGAATTCGCGACCCGCCGCACGACTAGCATCGGCGACTTTGCCGTCCTGCGCCTACCCGGGCTCCGACATGACCGACTCGATCCCCCTTTCGCGCCGCTGGCTCGCCCTCGGCATCGTCTGCCTCGGCGTGCTGATGGTCGTCCTCGACATGACCATCGTCAACGTCGCGCTGCCGTCGATCCGCAGCGACCTCGGCTTCAGCGAGACGACGCTGGTCTGGGTCGTCAACGCCTACCTGCTCACCTGCGGCGGCTTCCTCCTCCTCGGCGGCCGGCTCGGCGACCTCTACGGCCATCGCCGCGTCTTCATCGTCGGCATCGTCCTCTTCAGCGGCGCCTCGCTCGCCTGCGGCCTGGCGACGGCGCAGGTGCCGCTCGTCATCGCCCGCGCGGTGCAGGGCATCGGCGGCGCGATCGTCGACGCGGTCGCGCTCGCCCTCCTCATGCACCTCTTCACCGAGCCCGGCGAGCGCGCCAAGGCGATGGGCGTGTACGGCTTCGTCTGCGCCGGCGGCGGCTCGATCGGCGTGCTGCTCGGCGGCGTCCTCACCGACGTCTACGACTGGCACTGGGTCTTCCTCGTCAACCTGCCGATCGGCGCCGCCGTCGTCGCGCTGAGCATCGCCCTGTTGCCCCCAGCGGGCGCCGCGCCGGCGCGGCCGCGCCTCGACGTCGGCGGCGCGGTGACGGTGACCGCGGCGCTGATGCTCGCCGTCTACGCGATCGTCGGCGCCAACGGCGCCGGCTGGACCTCGCCGCGAACGCTCGGCCTGCTCGCCGCGGCGGCCGTGCTGTTCGCGACCTTTCTCGCCATCGAGGCGCGCGTCGAGCAGCCGCTGATGCCGCTGCGCCTGTTCCGCTCGACGACGCTCAACGCCGCGAACGCGATCGGCATCCTCTGGTCGGCGGCGATGTTCGCGTGGTTCTTCCTCTCCGCGCTCTACCTGCAGCGCGTCCTCGGCTGCACGGCGATGCAGGTCGGCCTCGCCTTCCTGCCGTCGAACATCATCATGGCGGCGTGCTCGCTCGGCCTGTCGGCGCGCATCGTCACGCGCTTCGGCCTGCGCCGGCCGCTCGTCTTCGGCCTCGTCTGCGCCGCCGCCGGCCTCGCCCTGTTCGCGCGCGCGCCGGTCGACGGCAGCGTCGCCGTCGACGTCCTGCCCGGCATGCTGCTGCTCGGCCTCGGCGCCGGCATCGCCTTCAACCCGCTCCTGCTCGCGGCGATGAGCGACGTCGACGAGAGCGAGTCCGGCCTCGCCTCGGGCATCGTCAACACCTCGTTCATGATGGGCGGCGCGCTCGGCCTCGCCGTGCTCGCGAGCCTGGCCGCGCTGTACACCGAGATCGCGAGCGCGCGCGGCGCCGCCGAGATCGCCGCGCTCAACGCCGGCTACCGCCTCGCCTTCGGCGTCGGCGCCGTCTGCGCGCTCGTCGCCGCCGGCATCGGCGCGCTGCTGCTGCCGATGCACGCGGCAGCGCCGTCGGCGCCGGCCGAAGCGGGCGGCGATCGCGCCGATCAGGCGGCGTGATCGGCGCGCGCCGCGACGACGACGACGAACTCGCCCGGAACGCGATAGCCGCCGCGCGGCGTTCGCCAGGACGCGAGCGTGTCGAGGTAGCGGGCGCGAACGCGCGCGCGCGTGGCGACGTCGAAGCGCGACCAGGCGAGCGCGACCGGGCCGCCGACCAGGGCCGCATCGCAGGCGGCCTCGGCGTCGTCGTAGACCAGGGTCGCTTCGATGCGCTCCTGCTCGACCGCCGCGAAGCCGGCGTCGCGGCAAAGTCGCGCCAGCGCGTCGGCCGGACCGAGGCGAAAGAAGAGCGGGCAGACCTCGCTCGTCACTTCGGCGTCGACGATCGGGAACACGGACGCCCAGCCGCAGCGGCTGCGCTCGCCCCAGACGAGGAGGCCGACGCGGCCGCCCGGACGGACGACGCGGTGCAGCTCGCGCACCGCCTCGGCCGGATCGGGCAGGTACATGAGGCCGAGCGCGCAGAGGGCGACGTCGACGCTCGCGTCGGCGAGCACGAGCGCCTCGGCGTCCATGCGAACGAAGCTCGCGTGGGCGATGCCGCGTTCGCCGGCGCGGCGCTGCGCCGCCTCGACCATCGCGTCCGAGAGGTCGACGCCGACGACGCTGCCGGCGGCGCCGACGGCAGCCGCCGCGGCGAGCGCGACGAGCCCGGTGCCGCAGGCGACGTCGACGACGCGCTCGCCCGGCCGCGGCGCGACGCGCGCGAGCAGCGCCGCCTGCGCCGCGCCGAGCTGGGCCTGCCAGAGGCGCTCGTAGTCGGCCGCGGCGAGGTCCCAGCCGTATCGCTGCACGCGCCGCTGCAGCCGCTCGTCCACGTCAGCGACGGGTGGCGACAATCTCGAGGTACTCGCTGGCAACGACGAGCGACGTCGGCCCGGCGCGGTTGAGGCCGTCGAGCAGGCCGGTCAGGTCGCGCTCGAGCGCCGCGCCCTGCTCCGCCGACAAGGCCGCGAACGCCTTGTGCACGGGACCGTACCAGGTGCGGAAGACGTCGATGAAATGCGCCGCCGAGCGATAGCGGAAGTTGAAGGTTCGCTTCGCGATCGCCAGGCCGGCGCCGGCGCCGAACAGCTCGCGCAAGTGCGCCTCCGACCCCCACAGCGCCGGCGACTGCACGCCGGGCGGCGGCGGCACGTGCTTGGCGAGGGTCTTGAAGAGCTGGCCGATGAAGCCCTCGGGCGTCCAGTTGGCCAGGCCGATGCGGCCGCCGCGCCGGCAGACGCGCATCAGTTCGGCCGCCGACCTGGCATGGTCGGGCGCGAACATCACGCCGAAGGTCGAGACGACGGCGTCGAAGCTCGCGTCGTCGAACGGCAGCGCCTCGGCGTCGGCCTCCTGGAATTTCACGGTCAGCCGCTCGGCGGCGGCGCGCTCGGCGCCGCGCTCGAGCAGGGCGCCGACGTAGTCGGTCGACGTCACGCGGCAGCCGCGCCGAGCGGCCGCGAGCGTCGCGTTGCCGTTGCCGGCGGCAACGTCGAGAACGCGCTCGTCGGTGCGCAGGTCGCAGGCCTCGGCGAGCGACTCGCCGACGATCTGCAAGGTCGTGCCGACGACGGCGTAGTCGCCGCTCGCCCAGGCGCTCCGCTGGCGGCCCTTGAGCGCGATGAGGTCGGTGGTGGCGGCATTCATGGCGTCTCGCTCCGGCAGAGATGATGGGGAAAGCCGATTGCAGCGCCTGCGGCCGCGCCCGTCCTGCCTCGCCGTCGCCCTTGCCTGCCCGATCGTCCGCGCGCCGGCCGGGAACGGCTCGCCCGTGCCGCGCCGTCCTGAAATGCTGCCCCATCGTCCGCCGTGGCCGCGCTCGCTTGGCGCGCATCGCCCGCGCCGTCAAAATGGCCGACAGGCAAAGCGAGAAACGAGCGATGACGATGCAGCACGTGGCGGCGGCGATGGAGCGGGTGGCGTCGGCGCTGCAGCGCCGGCCCGCGATGGGGCTCCACGACGACGCGCCGGCAACCGCCTCCTGGCAGGGCGCGACGCGCGTCGTCGTCGGTCACGGCAACGGCACCGAGGTGCCGACCGACATGCCGACCGAGCTCGGCGGCACCGGCGACCTGATCACGCCGGGCTGGCTCTTCCGCGCCGGCCTCGCCTCGTGCGCGGCGACGTCGATTGCGCTCATGGCAGCGGCGCAAGGCATCGAGCTCCGCACGCTCGAGGTCAAGGTGCGCAGCCGCTCCGACACGCGCGGCCTGCTCGGCCTCGTCGACGAGAGCGGCGCGAGCGTCCCGGCCGGCCCGAGCGACATGCAGATGTCGGTGCGGATCGGCGCTGCCGGCGTCGCGCCCGAGCGGCTGCGCTCGCTCGTCGAGGCCGGCTGCCGCTGCTCGCCGGTGCCGAACGCCGTCCGCCAGGCGACGCCGTTGGCGCTGCACGTCGACGTCGAAGCGCACTGACCGGCCCCGATGGACGCGCTCTCCGAGACCCTTCGCGTCGTCCGCCTGGTCGGCGCGATCTTCATCCAGGCGCGCTTCACCGCGCCGTGGTGCTACCAGTCGCCGCGCGCCGACACGGCAGCAGCGCTGCTCGAGCCGAGCGCGGAGAAGGTCGTCATCTTCCATCTCGTCACCGAAGGCGAGTGCTACGTCGAGCTCGGCGACGACGCGCCGGTGCGGCTGATCGCCGGCGACGCCGTCATCTTTCCGCAGGGCGATGCCCACCTGATGTCGTCGCAGCCGGGGCTGCCGCCGGCGAGCGGTGGCGGCCGTCTCGACCAGGTGCTCGCGCGCCGGCCGCGCCAGATCGCCTACGGCGGCGGCGGCGCGACGACGCGCTTGGTCTGCGGCTACCTCGCCTGCGACGCGCGCCTCGCCAAGATGCTGCTCGCCGGCCTGCCGCGGCTCGTCCGCGTCAACGTGCGCGGCTCGAACGCCGGCGTCTGGCTCGAGGCGTCGGTTCGCTACGCGCTCGCCGAGGCCCGCTCGCCGCGGCCGGGCGGCGCCGGCGTCCTCGCCAAGCTCGCCGAAGTCCTCTTCATCGAGGTGCTGCGGTTGTACATGAACGAGCACGGCGAGGGCCGCACGGGCTGGCTCGCCGGCGTCGGCGATCGCATCGTCGGCGCCGCGCTCAACGCGCTGCATCGCCGCCCGGCGCACGCCTGGACGCTCGAGGAGCTGGCGAGCGAAGCGGCGACGTCGCGATCGGTCCTCGCCGAGCGCTTCCAGCACCTCGTCGGCAGCTCGCCGATGCAGTACCTGACGCAGTGGCGCATGCTGCTCGCGGCCAACCTGCTCTCGGGCAGCAACGCGCCGCTGGCGCGGATCGCCGAGGACGTCGGCTACCAGACCGACACCGCCTTCAGCCGCGCATTCCGGCGCGAGTACGGCACGCCGCCGGCGGCGTGGCGGCGCCGCCAGACGGCGCGCCAGCCGCCGCCCGGCATTCGCGTCTCGTGATCAGGGCGCGCTGATGCGCGTCACGCCGGCGCGCGTGAGGACGTAGACCGCGCCGTCGATGCCGACCAGCAAGTCGACCGGCTGGCCGCTCAGGCTCGCGAACGCGTACGCGGCGTTTCCGTTGGCGAGATCGATGCGGCCGACGAAGCGGCTGACGAAGTCGGCGAAATAGTACTGGTCGCGGTAGCCGTCGGGGAACGGGCCGGTCGCCGGATAGAACGCGCCGCCGGCGATCGCGAAGCCCTTGAAGAAGCCGCCCGGCCCCGAGCCGAGCGGCGCCGCGTCGGCGTGCTTGTAGGTGAAGAGCGGCGCGGTGATGCCGGCGCCGACGTTGTCGGGCCCTTCCGATCCCGGCCAGCCGTAGTTGGCGCCGGCGCTGCCGACGTCGATCTCTTCCCAGGTCGTCTCGCCGACGTCGTTGATGTGGATCCGGCCCGTGCCCGGCTGGACCGCGAAGCTGAATGGATTGCGCAGGCCATAGGCCCAGACGGCGCGGCCGAGGCCGGCCTGCGTCGCGAAGAACGGGTTGTCGGTCGGGACGCTGGCGTCTTCGTTGAAGCGCAGGAGCTTGCCGAACGGCAGCGCCAGCATCTGTGCCTGCGCGCCGTTGGCGTTGTCGCCGACGCCGACATAGAGCTTGCCGTCTGCGCCGAAGTGCATGCCGCCGCCGTTGTGGTTGGTCGCGGCCGAGAGATTGGGCAGGTCGACGAGCACGACCTCGCTGGCCGCCGCGGCGACGTCGCCGGCAGCGGTGAACCGGCTGATCCGGTTGTGCGCGACGCCGGCGCTCGATCGCGTCGAGTAGACGTAGACCCAGCCGTTGGTCGCGAAGCTCGGATGCAGGGCGACGCCGATCAGGCCGCGCTCGCCGGCCGAGTCGACGGCGACGGTCGCGAACGGCGTCGCCAGCAGCGCGCCGTTCTTGACGACGCGCAGCGTCCCGCCCTGCTCGGCGACGAAGAGGCGGCCGTCGGCCGCCTGCGCGAAGGCTGTCGCGTTGGTCAGGCCGGCGAGCCACGCCTCGTTGCGCGTGAAGCCGTTCGGCCGCGTCGTCGTGCCGCCGATCTGGATCAGCGCCGCCGCCCACGTCGAGACGTTGCCCGAGGTGTCGGTGGCGCGCGCGCGCACGACGTGCTGGCCGGCCGGAAACGCGCTCGTGTCGAGCGTCGTCGCGTAGGGCGCGCTGGTGGCGGCGGCGCCGATCGCGACGCCGTCGATCTGGAATTCGACGCTGGCGACGGCGACGTTGTCGGTCGCGCTGGCGGCGATCGCGATCGATCCGGTGAGAGCAGCCGCGAGGTTCGCGGGCGCCGTCAGCGCGACCGTTGGCGCCAGGCCGTCGAGGGCAGGCGGCGGCGGCACGACGAGCACCGTCGCCGCCGTGCTGGTCGTCGCCGCGCCGCGCGTGTCGGTCGCGCGCGCGCTGATCGTGTGCGGGCCGGCCGTGAGCGGCGCCCACGCCAGCGTGTACGGGCTCGTCGTGTCTTCGCCGAGGAGGGTGCTGCCGTCGAAGAACTCGACCTTGGCGACGCTGTCGTCGGGATCCGACGCAGTCGCCGTCAGCGTGATCGCATTGCCCGGCGTGCCGCTGCCCGGCGCGACCAGCGCCACCGACGGCGGCAGGTTGGCGACGACGGCGCTGTCGTTGCCGCCACCGCCGCAGCCGGCGCAGAAGGCTGCGGCGCAAAGCGCCACGGGCACGGCGCCGGATCGAAGGGATGTTCTCGTCATCGTCGCGACTCTCCGTCTGTTGCTCGGCGCCGCCGTGCCGGCGATCGGCCGGGCGGCAAATCTTGCGCCCGCGGCGCGCGGGCCTGTGTCAAGAGGTAGCGCTAGCGCCCGCGCAGGACGGCCTCGATGCGATCGAGCAGATCCGGGTTGCGCGCCTGGCCGCGCGTGACGAGAAGGGCGAAGTTGTCGGCCATCGTCTCTTCGGGATGGATGATGTAGCCGGTGTTGCCGCCGAGCCGGGCGAGGTAGGCGGGAACGCGCTCGGGCGCGTGCCAGAGCGGCTGGCCGTCGCGCAGCACCGGCAGCGTCCGGCCGCCTTCGCTCGTGACCTCGAGCAGGCGCACGTCCATGACGCTGAAGAACGACTCGCCCGCCGCGAGCTCGCTGCGCCGCGCGACCAGGACCGGCATCACCAGCGTCTCGCGGCCGTCGATCGCGACGCGCATTGCATGGCGGTCGAACGGCGCGTCGGGGTTGGCGATGCGCAGCGGCAGCCAGGCCGGCGGCCACTCGAGCGGCGCGACGCTCTCGAAGCCGATCGTCAGGTACAGGCGCGTCGCCAGCGCCGGGTCGTGGCGCGAGACGACGTGGAAGAGCTCGTGCGCGAGCAGGCCGGCGTCGCCGCCGGCGGTCGCGTTCGCCGGGATCGATGCGCTCGGCAGCACGACCGCGCGGCCGCGCGTGTAGGGCGCGCCGGCGGCGTCGCGGCCGTCGGTGTCGATCAGCAGGATCTCGTCGGGCAGCGGCACGCGCAGCTCGACGAAGCGCGGCGCCAGCGTCGCCAGCGCGCGCCGCCAGCGCGCTTCCTGATCGGCCGGCCAGGGCTGCACGGTGGCGGCGGAGAACGCGAGCAGCCGCTCGGTCGAGACGGGCGGCGCGACGCCGAGCGTCGCGGCGCGCTGGAAGTCGCTCGTCGCCTCGGCCCAGGCGTCGCTGCGGCCGAGCACCGCCTGGCCCTCGGCGACGCTCCCGAAGTGAACGCGGGCAGCGCCAAGGCTTGCGTCTTCGGCGCGGGCCGCGGTGGCGATCGTCGCGCTCGCCAGCAAGGCGGCAACGACACGAAGAAAAACCCGGGCTCGGTTCAACAATCGCTCCGGCATTCGGGACTCGCGAATCCGCTTCGCGAGCCGCGTGATCTGCACGCCTGCGGCGCGGCGACGCTGATCGTTGCCCTGACCCGCTTCATCGCGCTCATCCGCGGAAGTGACATGCGACCCGCTGGCCTTCGCTGCTTTCCTTCAGCTCCGGCACGACCGTGCTGCAGATCGGGAACTGGGCGATCGGGCAGCGGGTGTGGAAGTGGCAGCCCGACGGCGGCCGGATCGGGCTCGGCACGTCGCCTTGCAGCGGGACGCGCTTCCTCTTGACCCGCGGGTCGGGGATCGGCACGGCCGACAGCAGCGCTTCCGTGTAGGGATGCAGCGGCTGCGTGTAGAGGCGCTTCGCCGGCGCGATCTCGACGATGCGGCCGAGGTACATCACGGCGACGCGGTCGCTGATGTGCTCGACCACCGAGAGGTCGTGGGCGATGAAGATGTAGGTGAGGTTGAACTTGCCCTGCAGGTCCTCGAGGAGATTGATCACCTGCGCCTGGATCGAGACGTCGAGCGCCGACACCGCCTCGTCGCAGACGACGAGCTTCGGGCTCACCGCGAGCGCGCGGGCGATGCCGATGCGCTGGCGCTGGCCGCCCGAGAACTCGTGCGGATAGCGGCGCATGTGGTCGGCGTTGAGGCCGACGGTCTCGAGCAGCTCGACGATGCGCGCCTCGTATTCGGCGCGGCTCTTCGTCAGCTTGTGGATCGTCAGCGCCTCGCCGACGATCGCGCCGACCGTCATGCGCGGGTTGAGCGATGCGTACGGGTCCTGGAAGATGATCTGCATGTCGCGCGCCAGGGCGCGCAGCTCGTCCTTGCTCGCGTGGGTGACGTCCTTGCCGTCGAACCAGACCTCGCCCGAGGTCGGCTCGATCAGGCGCAGGATGCAGCGCCCGGTCGTGCTCTTGCCGCAGCCCGATTCGCCGACGACGCCGAGCGTCTCGCCGGCCATCAGGTCGAAGCTCACGCCGCTCACCGCGTGGACGCTCTCGACCTCGCGGCCGAGCCAGCCGCCGGTGATCGGGAAGCGCTTGACGAGGTCCCGGACCCTCAGCAACGGCGCATTCATGCCATCACCTTCTCGCCGTCCGGCAGGATGTCGAAGATGCAGCGCACCTTGTGGCCGGGCACCGGCTCGCGCAGCGCCGGCGTCGCGACGACGCACTCGGCGACCGCGTACCTGCAGCGCGGCGCGAAGCGGCAGCCCTCGGCCGGCTCGATCAGCTTCGGCACGGTGCCGGGGATCTGCTCGAGGCGAACCTTGTGCAGCGCCGCGGTGTCGATGCGCGGGATCGAGCGGATCAGCCCCTGCGTGTAGGGATGGCGCGGGTTCGCGAACAGCGATTCGACGCTCGCCTCCTCGACGACCATGCCGGCGTACATGACGACGACGCGCTGCGCGACCTCGGCGACGACGCCCATCGCGTGCGTGATCAGCATGATCGCCATGCCGAGGCGCTCCTTCAGCTCGGCGAGCAGGTCGAGGATCTGCGCCTGGATCGTCACGTCGAGCGCCGTCGTCGGCTCGTCGGCGATCAGGAGCTGCGGGTTGCAGGCGAGCGCGATCGCGATCATCACGCGCTGGCGCATGCCGCCCGAGAACTGGTGCGGGTAGTCGTCGACGCGGCGCTGCGGCGTCGGGATGCGCACCAGCGCCAGCATCTCGACGGCGCGCGCCATCGCCGCCTTGCGGCCCAGGCCCTCGTGCAGGCGCAGGCTCTCTGCGATCTGCTCGCCGACGCTGTAGACCGGGTTGAGCGAGGTCATCGGCTCCTGGAAGACGATCGCGATCTCCTTGGCGCGGACACGGCGCATCTCGTCGTTGCTCGCGGTGACGAGGTCGCGGCCTTTCCAAAGCACCTGGCCGGCGGCGATCCTGCCGGGCGGCATCGGCACCAGCTTCAGCACCGTCATCGCCGTCACGGTCTTGCCGCAGCCCGACTCGCCGACGACGCAGACGGTCTCGCCGCGGTCGATCGTCAGGTCGACGCCGTCGACCGCGTGGAGCCAGCCGTCGTCGGTCTTGAAGTGGGTCTTCAGGCCCTTGATCTGGAGCAGCGGCGCCGCGTCGACGAGGCCGGCCGGCTGCGCGCTCGACCGCGACCGCGACTTGACCAGCATCGGCGGCAGCGGCGGGCTCGCCATCAGAGCACGCGGCGCGGATCGAGCGCATCGCGCAGGCCGTCGCCGACGAAGTTGATGCACAGCACGGCGAGGAAGATCGCCGTGCCCGGAAAAAGCGCCCAGTGCGGTGCGATGTCGAGGTACTCCTTGCTGTCGTACAGGATCCGGCCCCAGGTCGGGATGTCGGGCGGAAAGCCGAGGCCTAGGAAGGAGAGCGTCGACTCGGCGATGATCGCCGCGGCGACGTCGATCGTGCCGGCGACGATCACCGGGCCGAGCGAGTTGGGCAGGATGTGGCGCAGGACCTGGCGCGGCACCGACGCGCCGAGGGCGCGCGCCGCCTCGACGAACTCCTTTTCGCGCAGCGAGAAGAACTGCGCCCGCACCAGCCGCGCCACCGGCATCCAGCGGAAGCCGCCGATGACGAGCACGATCAGGATGAAGACGCCGACCTCGGGGCCGAACGCCTGCTTGAGCGCGTCGCGGAACAGATAGATCAGGATCAGCAGCAGCGGCAGCTGCGGCAGCGACAGGAAGAGGTCGGTCACCCACATCAGCGCCGCGTCGACGGCGCCGCGCGAGATGCCGGCGATGGCGCCGATGGTGACGCCGACGAGCATCGCCATCAGCATCGCCGCCAAGCCGACGGCGAGCGAGATGCGGCCGCCGTAGAGCATGCGCGCGAAGATGTCCTGGCCGAGGTCGTCGGTGCCGAACGGGTGGCTCGCGGTCGGCGTGTGCAGGCGCGAGGTGAAGTCGATGTCGTTGATCGCGACCTTCCAGACGATCGGCCCGACCGCGACCATCAGCACCATCAGGGCGAGGACGACGAGGCCGACGACGGCGAGCCGGTGCCGGCGGAAGCGCCGCCATGCCTCGGCTGCCGGCGAGACGTCGCGCAGGCGCTTCGGCGCGGCCGGCGGCGCGCCGCCGCTGGTGCCGGCCAGCGCGGACGGCAGCGCCGCCTCGCTAGCGATAGCTGATGCGGGGGTCGAGCCAGCCATAGAGCAGGTCGGCGATCAGGTTGAAGAGAATGACGAGGCACGAGAACACGAACGTCACCGCCATGATCACCGGCGTGTCGTTGCGCAGGATCGCGTCGATCAGGAGCGAGCCGATGCCGGGGACGCGAAAGATCTGCTCGGTGACGATCGCGCCGCCGAAGACCTGCGGCATCGTCAACGCCACCAGCGTCACGACCGGGATCAGGGCGTTGCGAACGACGTGCTTCATGATCACCGCGTACTCGCGCAGGCCCTTGCTGCGCGCGGTCGTGACGTAGTCGAGGCGGATCACGTCGAGCATCGCCGAGCGGACGTAGCGGGTCCAGCTCGCGCCCTGGAACAGGCCGAGGACGAGCACCGGCATGATCGCCTGCCTGATGTGCTGCGACCACCAGTCCCAGCCGGTGCCCGGGATGTCGGCGCGGAAGACGAACGGCAGCCAGTCGAGCTTGATCGAGAAGAGCAGGATCAGGAGCAGGCCGGTGAAGAAGGTCGGCAGCGAGAAGCCGACGAAGGCGAGCGTGCTTGCGATGCGGTCGAACCACGAGTACGGCCGCGCCGCCGAGTAGATGCCGACCGGCAGCGCGATCAGGAGCGCGAGCACCTGCGAGGCGCCGATCACCGCCAGCGTCACCGGCAGGCGGCCGAGGATCAGCTTGTCGACGTCGACGCGGCTGATGAACGAGAACCCCCAGTCGCCGTGCAGCATGGCGAGCAGCCAGCGGAAGTAGCGCAGATAGATCGGGTCGTCGAGGCCGAACTGGCGGCGCAGGTTCGCCTGGACCTCGGGCGGCACGTTTGGGTTCAACGCCATCTCCGAGAACGGATCGCCGGGCGCGAGCGCGAGCACGGTGAAGAGCACGACGCTGATGCCGAGCAGGCTCGGCAAGGCGATCAGCAGGCGCCGCAGGAGGTAGGGCCCCACGGCAGGGTCTCAGGAGCCGCTCGGGATCAGGCGACTCCGCCTTCTCGGTACCAGTTCTGCAGCGCGGAGAAGTCGAGGTCCCAGCCCGAAAGCGTCGTCACGAGCTTCAGGTTGCCGCCGCGAACGCGCGGCCGGCTGATCAGCGGGATGACGACGAAGTCGTTGACGACCATGTCGTTCATCTTGATGTACATGGCGGCCCGCTTCACCGGGTCGAGCTCGGACGAGGCCGCGGCGTTGAGCTTGTCGTATTCGGGGTTGACGTAGCGGCAGATGTTGCGCCCCGACCATTTGTTCGCCTTCTGCGAGACCTCGTCGGACTTGTACTGGTCCATGAAGCGCTCGGCATCGGGCGCGGTCATGGTGGTCGTGTACATCTGCAGGTCGGCCCAGAACTTCTGGTACGTGTCGGGGTTGGCGACGTCGGACGAGAAGAAGACCGATGCCGTCACCGACTTGAGCTCGAGGTCGATGCCGGCCTTCTGCGCCGCCTGCTTGACGATCGCCTGCTCCTTCTGGCGCGTGCCGTTGATGGAGGTCTGGTAGACGAACTTCATCTTCTTGCCGCCCTTTTCGCGGATGCCGTCGGCGCCTTTCTTCCAGCCGGCGGCATCGAGCAGGGCATTGGCCTTGTCGACGTTGAATTCCCACTTGGTGTTGGGCGACTTGAAGCGCGGCGGGTTGTTCATGAAGTTCGCGGTCGCGAACCCGGTGCGGCCGTAGATGAACTCCTGCATGCTCTTCTTGTCGCAGAGCAGCGCCATCGCTTCGCGCACCTTCGGATCGCTGAAGGCGAAGTGCTTGCTCTTGATGCTGCCGCGCTCGCCCTCGACCTCGTTCCACGGATCGGTGATGTTGACCTGGATGAACTCGATGTCGCCGCCGGGCACGATGTGCACCTTGCCCTTGCCGCCGGCCTCCATGCGCTTGAGCACCTCGTCTTCGACCTGCAGGTTCCAGGCGTAGTCGTATTCGCCGGTCTGCAGCACGGCGCGCGCCGCCGAGGTCGCGTCGCCGCCGCCCTTCATCTCGATGGTGTCGAAGAACGGCCGGTTCGGCATGTGGTAGTTCTTGTTGATCTCGCCGAGGACGATGTCGCCCGGCTTGAAATCGACGAACTTGTACGGCCCGGTGCCGACCGGCTTGAGGTTGGTCGGCGCGTCGCGCGACTTGGCGCCGCTGTACGGCCCGAACAGATGCTTCGGGATGATCATCCCTTCGGCGGCGACGAAGGAGGTCGCCCAGAAAGGCGTCGGCTTCTTGAACGAGACCAGCACGGTGTAGTCGTCTACCTTGGTGACCGTCACGTCCTTGTAGACGCTGATCGTCACGCAGGCGCTCGCCGGGTCGCGCGCGAACTCCCAGGTGAAGACGACGTCGTCGGCCGTGAACGGCTTGCCGTCGTGCCAGGTGACGCCCTTCTTCAGACGCCAGCGGACGACCTTGCCGCCCTCGAGGACGCCGCCGTTCTGGATGCTCGGGATCTCGGCGGCGAGGATCGGCACCAGGTTGCCGTCGTTGTCCCAGACGGCGAGCGGCTCGTAGAAGACGCGCGAGCCTTCCTGGTCCTTGGTGCCGTTGGCGAAGTGCGGCTGGAGCAGGGTCGGGCCCTGCCACCAGAGCGTCTTCAGCGCGCCGCCGCCGCCGCGCTTGGTTCCCTTGTAGACGGGCGCCGGCTGCGACTGGGCGACGCCGGCGTGCATCAACAGCATCGCCGCCATCGGCGCCGTCAGGCCGAGGCCGACCAGGCGCTCGATGAAACTGCGCCGCGGCAGCTTTTCGGTGCGGACGTCTTCGATCAGGGCACGCAGTTCAGCTTCTCGCATCGGGGTCTCCTGGAGTCGGCCCGGCGCAGGGCGCAGGGCAATCTGCGGCGATCCTATTCGCCGCCCGGCAAACGCCTATTCGGGTCCGCCCGGGCCTCCGGGCATGCTGCGCTGCAAGAGCGATGCCAGAGGCGGCCGGGGCCTCAGATGCAGCGGCCGCCGTCGACTTCCAGCGCCACGCCGGTGATCATCGACGCCTCGTCGCTGCACAGGAAGCAGGCGGCGTTGCCGAGGTCTTCGGGCGTCGAGAAGCGGCCGATCGGGATCGTCGCCAGGAAGCGGGCGCGGATCTCGGGCGTGTCCTCGCCCATGAAGGTCTTCAGCATCGGCGTCTCGCCGGCGACCGGGTTGAGCGCGCAGACGCGGATGCCGAACGGCGCCAGCTCGACCGCCATCGAGCGCGTCGCCGTGATGACCCAGCCCTTGCTCGCGTTGTACCAGGTGAGGCGCGGCCGCGGGCTGACGCCGGCCGTGCTGGCGATGTTGAGGATGACGCCGCGGCTCTGCGCCTTGAAGCGCGGCACGACTTCCTTCGCGGCCAGGTAGATCGCCTTGACGTTGACGGCGAGGATGCGGTCGAAGTCGCCCTCGTCGAGCGATTCGAGCGGCTGCGGCACGTGGCCCATGCCGGCGTTGTTGACGAGGATGTCGAGGCCGCCGAAGCGCTCGAACGCGGTCCGCACCATCGCCTCGACGTCGTCGGCCCGGGTCACGTCGGCGCGGACGCCGACCGCGTCGAGGCCGAGCGCATCGGCGACGCGAAGGGCGCCGTCGCCGTCGCGGTCGGCGACGACGACGCGCGCGCCTTCGGCGACGAACTTCCGGGCGATGCCTGCGCCGAAGCCGGACGCCGCGCCGGTGACGATGGCGATCTTTCCTGCGAGCCGCATGCGTGCTCCTTGTCGTGAAATCGTGAGTCGAGCGTCGTGACGCGACCGGCCGACCGCGTCAGCCGTGGTGGATCGCGATCGTCTTCAGCGTCGAGAAGCCGTAGAGCGCCTCGAAGCCCTTTTCGCGGCCGTGGCCCGAGTGCTTGACGCCGCCGAACGGCAGCTCGATGCCGCCGCCGGCGCCGTAGTTGTTGACGAACACCTGGCCGCAGCGCAGCGCCCGCGCCATGCGCAGGGCGCGGCTGCCGTCCTTCGTCCAGACGCCGGCGACCAGGCCGTACTTGGTGCCGTTGGCGATGCGGATCGCGTCGGCCTCGCCGTCGAAGGCGATCAGGACCTGGACCGGGCCGAAGATCTCGTCCTGCGCGAGCGCGTGCTCGGGCGGGACGTCGTCGACGAGCGTCGGCCGCACGTAGTGGCCGCACTGGGGCGCGTCGGCGACGACCTCGCCCTCGGCGGCGAGCGCGAGGCCGCTGTCGCGCGCGAGGGCGAGGAAGTGGTCGACGCCTTCCTTTTGCCGCGCCGAGATCACCGGACCGAGGTCGAGATCGCGCGCCGCCGGGCCGGCGCGCAGCGCCCGATAGCGCTCGGCCATCTTCCGGCGCACGGCGTCGAACACTGGCCGCTCGACCAGGATGCGCGACGCCGCCGAGCACGTCTGCCCGGCGTTCTGGATGCCGGCGTTGACGAGGAAGGGCAGCGCCGCGTCGAGGTCGGCATCGGCGAAGACGATCTGCGGGCTCTTGCCGCCGAGCTCGAGCGTGACCGGCACGGCGTTCTTCGCCGCGGCGATCTGCACCAGCGCGCCGGTCGCGACCGATCCCGTGAACGAGAGGTGGTCGACGCCGGGATGCGCCGCAAGGGCCGCACCGGCCTCCTCGCCGAGGCCGGTGACGACGTTGAGCGCGCCCGCCGGCAGGCCGGCTTCGGCGCAGAGGCGCGCGAAGGCGAGGACGGTGAGGCAGGCCTCCTCGGCCGGCTTGAGGACGCAGGCGTTGCCCATCGCCAGCGCCGCGCCGACGCTGCGGCCGACGATCTGCATCGGGTAGTTCCACGGCACGATGTGGCCGGTGACGCCGTGCGGCTCGCGCAGGGTGAGCGCGGTGTAGCCGTTCGCGAACGGCAGCGTCTGGCCGTGCACCTTGTCGCACGCGCCGGCGTAGAACTCGCAGTAGCGCGCCAGCGCGATCGCGTCGGCGCGCGCCTGCTTGAGCGGCTTGCCGACGTCGTGCACCTCGAGGTCGGCGAGCAGATCGACGTTGTCGAGCACCTTCTTGCCGATCGCGGCGAGGACGCGGCCGCGCTCGACCGCGCTCAGGCGGCCCCACGAGGCCGCGCCGCTGCCGTCGAGCGCGGCGCGCGCGGCGGCGACGGCGGCGTCGACGTCGCTGGCGCTGCCGCGGGCAATGCGGGCGAGCTCGCTGCCGTCGGACGGGTCCTCGAGCGCGAGCGTCGCGCCCGCCGCGCCGGCGCGCCACGCGCCGCCGACGAACAGGCGATCGGTCGGAAAGGGAATCGACGAGGTCGAGGCAGGCATGCGAGGCGCTCCGGCCGCTGCTGCGGCTTTGCGCCATCATAAGAACCTCGCCTTGCGCGCGCGGGGGCCACCGCCATCAGCTTCTTTCTCTTCAAGCGCTTCGCGAGCCTGCTGCTCACCTTGCTGGCGGCCTCGGCCGTCGTCTTCACCGTCCTCGACGTCCTGCCCGGCAACGCCGCCGAGGTGATGCTGGGCCAGAGCGCGACGCCCGAATCGGTCGCGGCGCTCTCCGCTCGGCTCGGCCTCGACCGGCCGGCGCTCGTTCGCTACGTCGACTGGATGAAGGGCCTCGCGACCGGCGAGCTCGGCACCAGCATCGCCTACGACACGCCGATCGCCCAGCTCGTCGGCGAGCGCCTCGTCGTCACCGTGCCGCTGGCGCTGATGGCGATGGCGCTGACGACCGTCCTCGCGTTCTCGCTCGGCCTCTTCGCCGCGGCGCGCCACGGCCGCGCCGGCGACATCGGCGTCATGAGCGTCAGCCAGATCGGCATCGCCCTGCCCAACTTCTGGTTCGCGATCCTCCTGATCTGGCTCTTCGCGGTGAAGCTGCGCTGGTTCTCGGCCGGCGGCTTTCCGGGCTGGAGCGCGGCCGACGGCGGCGGCGTCGCGCCGGCGCTGCGCGCGCTCGTCCTGCCGGCGGTCGCGCTCGCCGTCGTCCAGGCGGCGATCCTCGCCCGCATCGTCCGCTCGGCGGTGCTCGACGTCCTGCGCGAGGACTTCGTCCGCACCGCGCGCGCCAAGGGGCAGTCGCCGCGCGGCGTCCTGTGGGGCCACGTGCTCCGCAACGCGATGGTGCCGGTGCTCACCGTCATGGGCCTGCAGTTCGCCAACCTGCTCACCGGCACGGTCGTGATCGAGAACGTGTTCTCGCTGCCCGGCCTCGGCCGGCTCGTCTTCCAGGCGATCGCCAACCGTGACCTCCTCGTCGTCCGCAACGTCGTCATGCTGCTCGCGGCGGCGGTCGTCGTCATCAACTTCGTCGTCGACGTGCTCTACGTCGTCATCGATCCGCGCCTGCGGGCGCGGGCGCGGACGACATGAGCGATCCGGATCCGGTCGCGGCCGGTGGCGCGAGCGCGAGCGCGCCGCGGCGCACGAGCTGGCACCACGCCAGCCTGCGCGTCGGCGCCGCGCTGGTGGCGATCGTCGTCGGCCTGGCGCTGCTCTCGTTCGTGTGGACGCCGCACCCGGCCGCCGAGCTCGACATCCCGCACAAGCTGCAGGGCCCGAGCGCCTCGCACTGGCTCGGCACCGACAGCCTCGGCCGCGACATCGTCTCGCTCCTCATCGTCGGCAGCCGCGTCTCGATCGCCGTCGGCGTGATCGCGGTCGGTATCGGCATCGTCTTCGGCGTCGCCCTCGGCCTCGTCGCCGCGGTCAGGCGCGGCTGGGTCGAGGAGGTCGTCATGCGGCTCGCCGACTTCACCTTCGCCTTTCCGGCGCTGCTCTCGGCGATCATGCTGACCGCGATCTACGGCCCGGGGCTGGTGACCTCGATCGTCGCGATCGGCATCTTCAACATCCCGGTGTTCGCGCGCATCACGCGGGCGAGCGCGCTCGTCGTCCGCTCGCGCGAGTTCGTCACCGCGGCGCGCGCGCTCGGCAAGGGCGAGTGGCGGATCACGGTGGAGCACGTCCTGCCCAACATCGCCGCGATCCTGATCGTCCAGGCCACGATCCAGTTCGCGCTCGCGATCCTCGCCGAGGCGGCGCTCAGCTACCTCGGCCTCGGCACCCAGCCGCCGACGCCGTCGTGGGGCCGGATGCTCAACGAGGCGCAGCAGCAGCTGTTCCAGGCGCCGCAACTCGCCGTCTATCCCGGCGTCGCGATCGCTCTCACCGTGCTCGGGCTGAATCTGCTCGGCGACGGCCTGCGCGATCATTTCGATCCGCGCCTGGTGCGGCGCGGCGCGCAGGAGTCGTCGTCATCGTGAGCGGAGCGAAGGATCTCGTCGACCGCCGCGATCCTTCGCTTCGCCCAGGATGACAGCGTGCGCCGAGCCCTCAGGACGACAGCGCGCCCTCGATCCGGGGCTCGGCCGCCGGCAAGCGCCACAGCGGCCCGTGGCGCAATGCGTCGGTCGCGGCGCGCAGCTCTGCGCCGCTCGCCGGCGCGAGCAGCTCGACTTCGCCGCCGACGCTCGTCGCCAGCGGCACGCCGTCGCGCCAGACGACGCGGGCGCCGGCGACGCGGGCGACCTTCGGGCCGGGGACGACGGTGCCGAGCAGGTTCGCCGGATCGCTCGCGGCGATGCACACCAGCGCGTCGTCGGCGGGTCGGCGCCGCACCTCGCGCATCAGCGCGATCGCTTCCGGCAGCGCGAACTGCTCGCCGCTGAGGCCGGCGATGAAGCGGCCGCCGCGGATCTCGCCGCGCGCCTCGAGCCGGCGATAGACGCGGACCAGATCGCGCCACGGCGGCAGCCACGCCGCCTCGCGCTCGAGCAGGCGCCAGCAGACGACGCCGTAGCGGCGCAGCAGGATGCGCGCGACGTGCTCGAGCGCGTCGCCATCGACGCGGCGCGGCGCCGCGCCGGCGTTCGCGCTGCGTTGCGAATCGTCGCCGGCGCTCGAAGGCGATCGGATCAGCGACCAGCGGCCGGCGTCGGCGATGCCGAGCAACGTCACGCCGCGGCGCCGGCGCGAATGCGCCGACGATCGCTTGGCGGCGGGGACGAGGAGCGCGCGCAGGCCGGCGAAGCTGTCGCAGTTGACGCGGCCGCGCACGACGAGCTCGGCGAGCGCGTCCTCGAGCTCGACCGGCAGCAGGCGGACGGCGTCGGCGATCTCGTCGAAGAACGACGCGCCGTGCGCGCCGAGATGCGCGGCGACGAGGCGAGCGCGCGAGCCGAGCTCGGCGTCGTCGGCGCGCGCCGGCGCGAGCCGCGTCCAGAGCGATGCGGCGCGGCGCGGCAGGAGCAGCACCGGCGTCGAGCGCAGCGACGTGCCGGCGGTGCGGCCGTCGCCGGCAAGCGGGCGCAGGCGCGTCCACAGCGTTCGGCCTGCGGTGCAGAGATCGTCGAGCCACGGGCTCGCGTAGTCCTGGACGCGCGCCGGCAGGATCTCGGCCTCCCAGACCGCCGCTGGCGCCTCGAAGCCCTCGAGCTGGCCGAGGACGCCGGCGAGCGCGTCGGGGCCGCTGACGCGGCTGGTAGGGCCGACGCGCTGCCAGTCGAACAGGAAGCGGGCGAAGTCGCGCGGCTCGACCGGCTCGATCTCGCGGCGCAGGCGCTTCAGCGTGTAGCGATGGATTCGCGCCAGCAGATGGCGCTCGCACCACTCCGCATCGGCAGCGACGGCAAGCAGCGGCGTGAAGCGGCCTTGCAGCACGTAGCCTTCGGCCTGCAGCGCCAGCAGGGCGTGCTCGACGTGGGCGCGGGCCAGGCCGAGCGGCGCCGCGAGCGTCGCCGCGGTCGCCGGGCCCAGGCCGCCGAGGCGCGCCCGCAGCAGCTCGCGCAGCGCCTCATCGCGGCTGGCGAAGCCTTCGCCGTACTCGACCGGCAGAGCAATGACGGGCTGCAGGCTCGCGCCCGGATAGAGGTCGCGAACTTGCGCGAGCCGCTCGGCGGCGACCCACACGCCGAGGTCGGCGCGGCGGCCTTCTCGGCGCGGATCGCGGCCGGGTCGATCGGCACTCGCGCCGTCGATGGTGAGCCGCGTCGCGCGACCTGAGGCGGCGAGCTCGCCGAGCCAGGTCGCCCAGCCCGCGTTTCCTGCCGCTTCGACGTCGGCGACGACACCGAGCGCGACCAGCACCTCGTGCATCTCGTCGGCGTTGCGCGCGCGCGGCCAGGCCTCGTCGCGAACGCTCGCGATCGCGTCGGCGTCGAGCTGGCCGAGGTCGTCCGCGCTCTCGGGGTCGCCGTAGCGGCGGTTCTGGACCGCCTGCGTGCGGCGTTCCTCGAGCGGCGCGTCGTCGAGGAACGCGTACGGTCGCGCGCTCAGCGCCTCGGCCGCGAGCGGCGAAGGCGCGGGCACGTCGCGCGCGATCACCTCGACGGCGCCGGCCTCGATCCGGCGCAGCAGATCGAGCCAGCCGGCGGCGTCCATGGCGTCGTAGAGGCAGTCGTGCATCGTCTGCGCGACCAGCGGATGCTCTGGCACCTCGCGCTCGCCGACGAGGTTCTCGGCGCACGCGACCTGGTCCGGAAAGACGGCGGCGAGCAGGTCTTCCGACTTCATCCGCTGCAGCTGCGGCGCGACCTTCTTGCCGCCGCTGAAGCGCGGCAGCGCCAGCGCGGTCGTCGCGTTCCAGCGCCAGCGCACGGCGAAGAGCGGCGCGTCGAGGAGCGCCTGGACGAGGACGTCGAGGGCGGTCGCCGAATGCAGATAGCGCGACACCTCGTCGAGCGGAAAGCTGTGGCTGGTCGAGAGCGAGAGGACGATCGCGTCCTCGGTCGCCGCCGCCTGGATCTCGAAGTTGAAGCGGCGGCAGAAGCGCTTGCGCAAGGCCAGGCCCCAGGCGCGATTGAGGCGGCTGCCGAACGGCGAGTGGACGACCAGCTGCATGCCGCCGGTGGCATCGAAGAAGCGCTCGATGACGATGCGCTCCTGCGTCGGCAGCGCGCCGAGGACGGCGAGCGAGCGCGCCAGGTGGTCGACGATCTGGCGCGCGCCTTCGTCGTCGAGGCCGATCTCGGCGATCAGCGCCAGGGTCGTCGCCTCGCGGCCGTCGCGCCCGATCCGCGCGCCGACCTCGTCGCGCAGTCGCGCGACGGCGAACGACAGCTCGTCGCTGCGGCCGGGCGCTTCGCCGAGCCAGAACGGGATGCTCGGCGCCGCGCCGTGCGCGTCCTCGACGCGGATCCGGCCGGGCTCGACGCGCAGGATGCGGTAGCTCGTGTTGCCGAGCTGGAAGATGTCGCCGGCGATGCTCTCGACCGCGAAATCTTCGTTGACGGTGCCGACGTTGCTGCTCTGCGGCTCGAGGACGACGGCGTAGTCGCCGCTTTCGGGGATCGTCCCGCCCGACGTCAGCGCGGCCAGGCGGGCGCCCTTCCGCTCGCGCAGGACGTGGTGGACGACGTCGCGATGGACGTAGCTCGCGCGCGGACCGTGGCGCGTCGTGAAGCCGTCGGCGAGCATGCGGACGACGGCGTCGAAGTCGGCGCGCGCGAGCTGCGCGTACGGCCAGGCGCCGCGGGCGAGCGCGAAGAGGGCGTCCTCGTTCCACTCGCGGCTCGCCGTCTCGGCGACGATCTGCTGGGCGAGGACGTCGAGCGGCGCCGGCACGATGCGGAGCGCATCAAGCTCGCCGCGCCGCACCGCGTCGAGCAGGGCGGCGCACTCGACCAGCTCGTCGCGCGACTGCGGAAAGAGGCGCGCCTTCGGCACGCCGCCGACGGCGTGGCCGGAGCGGCCGGCGCGCTGCAGGAAGGTCGCGATCGAGCGCGGCGAGCCGAGCTGGCAGACCAGGTCGACGTCGCCGATGTCGAGGCCGAGCTCGAGCGACGCCGTCGCCACCAGCACCTTCAGTTCGCCGCGCTTCAGGCGCTGCTCGGCCTCCAGCCGCGCTTCCTTGGCGAGGCTGCCGTGGTGCGCCGCGACCGCCTCCTTGCCGAGCCGCTCGCCGAGGTGGCGCGCGGCGCGCTCGGCCATGCGCCGGGTGTTGACGAAGACCAGCGTCGTGCGGTGAAGCAAGACCAGCTCGGCGACGCGGCCGTAAACCTGCTCCCACTGGTCGTTCGACATCACCGCCGAGAGCGGGGTCGGCGGCAGCTCGAGGGCGAGGTCGCGCTGCTTGGCGTAGCCGATGTCGACGATCGAGCAATCCGCCCTGCCGTCGACGACCGCGCCGGCGCCGACCAGGAAGCGCGCGACCTCGTCGATCGGCTTTTGGGTTGCCGACAGGCCGATGCGGACCAGCGGCTTTTCGACGATCGATTGCAGCCGCTCGAGCGAGAGCGCGAGGTGGCTGCCGCGCTTGCTCGCGGCGACGGCATGGATCTCGTCGACGATGACGGTGCGGACGGTCGCGAGCATCGAGCGGCCCGAGACCGAGCCGAGCAGGACGTAGAGCGATTCGGGCGTCGTCACCAGGATGTGCGGCGGCTTCTTCAGGCTCTGGCGTCGCTCCGCGGCCGGCGTGTCGCCGGTGCGCACGGCCGTGCGGATCTCGACGTCGGCGAGGCCGAGCGCACGCAGCTCGTCGCGGATGCCGGCGAGCGGCGCCTCGAGGTTGGTGCGGATGTCGTTCGAGAGCGCCTTCAGCGGCGAGACGTAGACGACCGTCGTTTCATCGGCGAGGCCGCCGGGCGCGAGGCCGGCGCGGACGAGACTGTCGAGCGCGGCGAGGAACGCCGTCAGCGTCTTGCCCGATCCGGTCGGCGCGGCGACGAGCGTGTGGCGGCCGGCGCGGATCTCCGGCCAGGCCGCGGCTTGCGCCTCGGTGGCAGCCGGAAAGGTCCGCTTGAACCAGGTGGCGACGGCGGGATGGAAGTCTTGCAGCGGCACGGAAGGAGAGAAGGAGGCGGGACGTGGGCGAAGGCGTGCCGAACGGCACGGCGATGGCGCGGCGGATGCGCAGGCCCGACCGGCTCAGATCGGACCGGCGCGGCCGATTTCAAGGCGACCGACGCGCGCCGATTTTCGCCGATCAGGAGCGCGCCGCGGGCGCGACGAGCGCGCCCTGGATGCCGTGCCGCGCCAGCGCCGCGGCGACGAAGCCGCTCGCCTTGGCGCGCTCGACGAACGCCGCGAGCGCCGCCGCGGCGGCGTCGCCGCGCGCCGCGGGAACGCCCATCGCCTGCTCGATCACCATGAAGCGGCCGGGCAGGAGGCGGACGCCGCCGACGCGCGCGGCATCGGCCTCGAGTTGCTGCTTCACGCCCGCCGCGACATCGGCGTCTTGGGCCAGGAAGGCGTCGACGACGGCGCCCGAGGTCGCCGTTCGCACCAGCTCGGCCGACCGGGTCGCGCGGCTGAGGTAGAGGTCGTAGGCACTGCCCCGGGCGACGACGATGCGCGTGCCGGGCCGGTCGACCTGGCCGTTGTCGGTGAGCGGCGAGCCGTTGCGAACCAGGTAGGCGCCCTCGATGAGGACGTAGGGGGCGGTGAAGCGGATGCCGTCGGCACGGAGCGGATCGATCGCGAAGAAGCCGACGTCGGCCTGCTCGGTCTTCACCGCCTCGACCGATCGCGCCGCGCCCTCGACGACGCGCAGGTCGACGGCAACGCCGAGCTCGGCAGCGAGGGCGCGGGCGAGGTCGACCGAGACGCCGAGCGCCTCGCCGCTCGCCGCGTCGCGGCGCGCCAGGACCGGATTGCCGAGGTTGATCGACGCACGCAGCCGGCCGGTCGGTGCGAGCGCCGCAGCAGCGGCGGGCGTTGCCGGTCGCGTCGCGCAACCGACCGTGGCGAGGAACAGCGATGCGCCGCCGCCGGCGAGCAACGCGCGACGCGAGGGCGAAGGCCGATGCGATGGCAATGGCGAACAGGGGCACGTTGGCATCGGCATGGGCATCGGCATGGGCATGGGCTCAGACATGGGCAGAGGCAGCGGCAAAGGCAACAGATTCATCGTGGCGCGTCTGCGGCGCTGACGGGAAGCGTGCGAGCGTCGCTCGCATCGCGCAGCCCGAGGTCGGCGCCGAGCGCGTCGAGCGCCGCGCGATAGCGCGCCAGCACCTGCGCCGGCGTCTCGCCCCGCGCCTCGGCGGCGAGCGGCTGCCACAGCGCCGGCGCGATGCCGGCAAGGGTCGCGTGGCGCCGGATCAGCGACGCCGGCGCGAGCGCGAGCCTGCCGCCGCTGCCCTCGACCCTCGCCGCCTCGGCACCGGCGTGCGCGCCGAGCAGATAGAGATGGCGATGGACCGGCGACAGGCGCGCCTCGATGCGCGTACCCAGGCCGTTCTCGTCGGCCTCGACGCGATCGACGATCGCGAAGAAGTCCTTCGCGTTGCGCATCGGCAGCGCGGCGACATCGCCGAGGCCGAGCGCGCGTGCCTGCGCCTGGGCGACGGCGACGTGCGCGGCGCCGATCGGCGCCGCCTGCGCCCGCACCGGCGCGTCGGACATCGCGAACGAGCCGATCAGCTCGCTCGCATAGCCGATCTCGTAGCCGAGGCGAAACGTCGCCAGGCGATGCCCCGCCGGCAGCGTCGCCCCGTTCGCGCTCACCCGCGCAGCGAGCTGCGCGGCCTCGCCGGCGAGGCGCTCGTCGTCAGGCGCAGACGTCGCGCCGATCCGCTCCAGCACGGCGGCGCTGCCGAACTCGGCGAACAACGCGAGCTCGAGCCGCTCGAGGGCGATGAAGGCGAGCGCCAGCGCCGCCGCATAGGCGAGGACGCGCCAGCTTTCGCGCCAGCGGAGGGACGACGGGGCCATCGGACTGCTTCCGCGCTATCGTAGCCAGAGGCAGCCGGAGTGGATCACATGCTGGGCGGCGAGCTTCTGTTCCACTTCATGAACGTGATGCTGATGACGCTCGTCGTCGCGCCGCTCGTCCTCTGGCGCTATCGACGCGCCGTCCTCGCCGGCATGCGGCATCGCCTCGGCGTGCCGCTGCCGCTGCCGCCGCCGCGCGCGCCGGCCCGGGCCGCGGCGAGCGGCTTCAGCGTCGATGCCGCGCTCGCCTGGGAAGCGCGCCTGCGCCGGCGCATCTTCATCGCCGCGCTCGGCGCCGTCTTCGTGCCGTCGCTGCTGCTGGCCGCGCAGTACATCGCCTTCGCCGACTTGCCGCGAATGCCGTCGCACCTGTTCCTGAGCGCGGCGGTGACGAGCAGCGTCGCCGTGCCGATCTTCGCCGTGCTGACGGCGACGCCGTTCTGGCGCGCCGTCCGGATCGGCCTCCTGACCCTGTGCGGCCTCGCCGCCGCGACCGTCGTCGTCTCGATGCTGCAGCGTCCCTTCTACGGCAAGGCGCCGTCGCTCGACCAGCTCCTCAACTTCGTCGCCTTCTTCGAGCTCGCCGCGGCGACGCTCTGGTTGCCGATCCTGCTCGGCCTGGCGATCGGCACGCGGCGCGTGCGCGGCATCGCCCCGCTCGCCTTCGCCGGCCTCCTCGTCTTCGCGACCGCGCCGCTGCTCGGCGTCCGCGTCACGCAGTGGCTGGTCGGCATGCGCTGGAGCACCGGCTGGGTCCTGGCCGGGCCGGGAATCGACGCCGGCATCGTCGTCCTCGCCTTGCCGGTCGGCCTGCTTGCGTGGTGGCGGCTGAAGGCGATCGCCCGCGGCTACGAGGCGAAGCGCTTCTCCGATGCGCAGCTGCTCGCGCACAGCTGGTGGCTGCTGATCGTCGCCGGCCATGCGTTGACGCTCGTCAACGCCCATCCCGGAACGGTGCCGCTGCTGCAGATCGTCGCCGTCAGCGTCGTCGCCTATTTCCTGTTCCCGTTCCTGCTCGGCCAGGCGCTGCAGTGGGCGACAGGCGGCGCGGCGCGGCCGCCGCGGCGCACGCTGCTGCTTCTGCGCGTCTTCGGCGACACGCGCCGCACCGAGGCGCTGTTCGAGCGCATCGCCTCGCGCTGGCAGCGCTTCGGGCCGGTGACGATGATCGCCGCGCCCGACGTCGTCGCCCGCACCGTCGACCCCGCCGACGTGCTGCGCTTCGCGACCGGCAACATCGACGCGTCGTTCGTCACCTCGCAGGACGACCTCAGCCGTCGCCTCGCGACCATGGACGTCGTCGCCGACCGCGACGGCCGCTATCGGATCAACGAGTTCTGCTGCCACGATGACACCTGGCAGGCGACCGTCGTCGCGCTGATCGAGCGCGCCGACGCGGTCGTGATGGACCTGCGCGGATTCACGGCCGCGCGCCACGGCTGCGAGTTCGAGCTCGGCGAGCTCGGCGCCCGGCTCGACGCGGGCCGCGCCGTCCTCGTCGTCGACGCGAGCACCGACCGGGCGCTGCTCGCCCGATTGACGCCGGCCGGGCGCGCCGCCACGCCGATGGTCGAAGTGCAGCACGGCAACGGCGCCCAGGCCGATGCCGCCTTCGCCGCGCTGCTCGGCGCTTCCGCATGAAACCAGGAGACCCCATGGCCGTCGCCGCCGACCTCGCCGACTGCAGCGCGCTGACGCTGCTCGCCCTCTACCGCGCCGGCGATGCCTCGCCGGTCGAAGCGACGCGCGCCGTGCTCGACCGCATCGAGCGACTGAACCCGATCCTCAACGCGTTCTGCCACCTGGCGCCCGACGACGCGCTCGCCGCGGCGCGCGCGAGCGAGGCCCGCTGGCAACGCAACGCGCCGCGCGGCGAGCTCGACGGCGTGCCGGTGTCGGTGAAAGACCTGATCCTCGCCGCCGGCTGGCCGACCTTGCGCGGCTCGCGCACGGTCGACCTGGCCGGTCCGTGGGACGTCGACGCGCCGGCGACGGCGCGCCTGCGCGAGGCCGGCGCGGTGATCGTCGGCAAGACCGCGACGCCCGAGTTCGGCTGCAAGGGCGAGACCAACTCGCCGCTCACCGGCATCACGCGCAACCCGTGGAACCCGGCGAAGACGCCGGGCGGATCGTCGGGCGGAACGGCGGCGGCCGTCGCTGCCGGCATGGGGCCGCTCTCGGTCGGCACCGACGGCGCCGGCAGCGTCCGCATCCCGGCCGCGTTCTGCGGCAACTTCGGCCTCAAGCCGAGCTTCGGCCGCGTCCCCGCGCATCCGCTCTCGCCGATGGGAACGGTCGCGCACCTCGGCCCGCACACGATGAGCGTCGCCGACGCGGCGCTGATGATGAACGTGCTGAAGCGCCCCGACGCGCGCGACTGGACATCGCTGCCGCCCGACGCGAGCGACTACACGATCGGCCTCGACGACGGCATCCGCGGCCTGCGCGTCGCCTTCTCGCCGACGCTCGGCTACGCCACCCCGGTCGACGCCGAAGTCGCGGCCGCCGTCGCCGCCGCGGCGGCGCAGCTGCAGGCGCTCGGCGCGCACGTCGAGGCCGTCGATCCCGGCTTCGACGATCCGCTCGAGATCACGACCGGCCTGTGGTTCGCCGGCGTGCACGCGATCTGGAGTGGGCTCACTCCCGCGCAGCAGGCGCTCACCGATCCCGACTTCCGCGCCGAGGCCGAGCTCGGCGCGAAGTACAGCGCCCTCGACCTCCAGCGGCTGACGCTGCGTCGCGGCGCGCTCGGCTCGCACATGCGCCAGTTCATGCAGCGCTGGGACCTGCTCGTCACGCCGACGGTCGCCGTGCCGGCGTTCGACGCGCGGCCGGCCGGGCACAGCCCGATGGATCCGGCGGCGATGCTCGGCTGGACGCCGTTCAGCTATCCGTTCAACCTGACGCAGCAACCGGCGTGCACGATCCCCTGCGGCCTGACGCGAGACGGCCTGCCGATCGGCCTGCAGCTCGTCGGCCCGATGTTCGCCGACGCGCTCGTCCTGCGCGCGGCGCGCGCCTATGAAAGCGTGCGGCCGATCGCGCGCCCCGATCTCGCCGCGCTGCGCCCGCGCTAGCCCCCATCAGGACGAGGCCGCGGCCCCTTGGCAAGGTGATCGTCAGCGGGTAAAAAGGCGCTCGGTCGTCGTCGCCCGACGGCCGCCCCGGCAACGAAGCCGCGCGAACAAGAGGAGACGGGGCATGGATTTCATCGAGCAAGTGTTCGGCTTGTCGCCCGACGGCGGCAGCGGCTGGTTCGAGTTCCTGCTCTTCGCCGCCCCCCTCGCCGGCGTCGCCTGGATCTGGCAACGCCGGCGCGTCCGCCAGCGCCGCCGCGACGCCGACAAGCACGACCGCCGCTAGTCGAGGCCGATCGAGTCTTCCTTCGCGGCTTCGGGCGTTCGCCGAACACATGGCCGATCTCTCGCGCCTCGCGCTCGATCCGCGACTGCTGGTGAGC
This sequence comes from Caldimonas sp., assembly GCA_035995885.1. Taxonomy (GTDB): domain Bacteria; phylum Pseudomonadota; class Gammaproteobacteria; order Burkholderiales; family Burkholderiaceae_C; genus Schlegelella_A. The sequence goes on from DASYKC010000041.1 coordinate 108,198, forward strand.
GGCCTGCGCCTCATCGATCCCAAGCTCTTCAAGCCCGAGCCGTTGCCGGCCGGGACGACGTCGGCCGAGGTTACGTTCGCGGCCAAGGACCTGCCCGGCCTGGTCCGCAACGCCGCCCTCGCGATCTGCGGCTTCGCCGACGACGCCGTCGCCAATCGCGCGCCGTCGGTCCTCTGGCGCAACGGCGCGAGCGAGCTGCTGCTCCTGCCCGGCGGCGTGCAGACGCAGCTCGGCGACGGCATCGTCGCGCTCAGCGTGCCGGTGCGCTGCGACCAGAGCGGCGACGTCCTCGTCCACCTGTCGTTCTTCGTCGGCGCGCCGGGCCGGCCGGCCGGCCTCGTCGCCGCGACCGAGCCGCGGCCGCGCGGGCCAGCGGCGGTCGTCGACGTCTGGGGCGAGCGCCTCGTCGCCTTCGGCTGGCGCATCGTCGTCGAGCTGGCGACGCACATCGCCGCCGAGTCGGGCCGCGACGAGGACGGCGCGCCGCTGCTGCCGGTCGCGATCACGGCGACGGCGAACGGCCTGACGGTGCTGCCGATGGCGCGCCACGCGATGGACCGGAAGTGAGCGTCGCCGCGTCGGACCTCGGCGTCCTCGGCAACCTCGCCGAGGCGATCGGCCTCACCCACGACGGCGCGTTCGAGCCGGGCTGGCTCGGCGATCCCGGCGCCCATCTCGGCGCGATGCTGGCGAGCGAGCGCCAGCGCGACGCCCTGGTCGCATTCGTCGACGAGGCGCTCGGCGGCGCCGAGCGCAGCACCGGCCCCGACGGCTCGGTCTGGCTGCCGATCGCGCAGGCGAGCGATCCGTCGGTCACCGTCTGCGCCGTCTTCGACGATCGCGCCGCCGACTTCGTCGCGATCGGCGTCGGCATCCGCGTCGCCTCGAGCGCGCCGCAGGCGTCGCTGGCGGCGCACATGCCGCTCTTTCGCGCGGCCAAGGAAGGCCGCAGCGTCGCCTCGCCGATCCTGCTCGGCAGCGCGGCGGCACGCGCCACGCTGTCGTTCGACATCACGACCGATGCCGCGGCGGCGGTGCCCGGCCAGGCGCGGCTCGGCGGCGTCGCGCTCGCGCTCTCGGTGCCGACCGGTGCCGGCGGCGCGCCGGCCGAGTTCTCGCTGACGCTGCGCGGCCTGCAGATGCCGGGCGCGCCGGCGCCGCGCGACCTCACCCTCGCTGCGTCGGACCTCGATTCGCTCGAGTCGTCGGTGCTCGACCTCGTCCTCGGCCTGGCGCGCGCGCAAGCCGCCGCGCTGCCCGGCGGGCCGCTCGCCGCGCTCGCCGGCCTGGTCGGCCTGCGCGACGGCAGCGCCGTGCCGCCGTTGCCGCTGCAGGCCCTCGCGAGCGACGGCGTCGTCGCCCTCGCGCACTGGCTCGGCCAGGTGCTGCAGCAGGCGGCCGCGCGCGACGCCTGGCTCGCCCAGCTCGCGGCGCTGCTCGGCGGCGCCGTCGCGTCGGGCGGCGTCGCCTTTGCGCTCGGGCCGCTGCGACTGACGATTGCCGTTCCGGCCGCGCCCGGCGCGACCGGGCTGGTTCGAATCACGCCGACGGTCGCCGTCGAATGGCCGGCGCAGGCGGGCATCGGCTTGCGCGGCGAGGCGGTGCTCTGCTCGCTCGACCTCGGCAACGGCAGCGCGACGGCGCTGCCTTCGCTGCAGCTCGCCCTCGTCGTCAGCGCAGCGGCCGGCGGCACGGCGCTCGTCGACGTCGCCGGCCCGCCCGCCGTTCGCGTCGCCAGCCTGCGCGCCGGCTTCGCTCTCGACGGCACGCGCAAGCCGACGCTCCTGCTCGCCGCCGACGGCGTCGTCATCGCCGGCCACGACCACGCGACGCTCGACCTGTCGAGCCCCGACGCGATCGCCGAAGTCGGCGCCACCGTCTTCGCCGACGTCGCCGACGAGGTCCTGAACCGCCTCGGCGCGGCGGCGAGCGCGGTGCGCGTGCTGCTCGGGCTGAGTCCGCCGGCCGGCGTCACGCCGGTCGCGATCGGCGCCTTGCTGCAGGACCCGCTCGCCGCGGTGCGCGCGTACTGGCAAGGCCTGGTCCGCGACCACGCCGCCGCCGTCCCGGCGGTGCTCGGCGGGCTGCGCGACCTGCTCGCCGACCGCGCCGGCGCCGCGCTCGGCGTCACCGGCAGCGGCAGCGCCGGCGTGCCGTGGCGGATCGCCCTCGCCGGTCCGGTCGTCCTGCAGGCGTGGACCGTCGGCGACCGGCTCCTGTTCGGCCCGGCGATCCGCTTCGTCGTCGACGACATCGGCCTGCGCTGCACGCGGATCGAGACGAGCCTCGCGGTGACGCTGGCCGACATCGATTTCGCGACGCCGCGGGCGAGCTTCCTGGCCGCGATCGACATCGCCTTGCAACTGCGCGCGCGCGGCCGCGACGAGGCGGTGATCGAGCTCGGCGCCTTCAAGCTGCGCGCCCAGCACGTCGCCCTCGTCGCGCGCTGGCTGCCGGCGTCGGGTCTCGAGCTCGCCTTCGATGCGCCCGGCCTGGCCCTCGACCTCGGCATCGGCGCGGCGCTGGCGGTGCCGATCCCGCGCCTCGACGCCAGCGGCCGCGTCGTCATGCCGGCCGCCGACTGGGCGGCGCTCGAGGAGCTGCTCGCCGCCCTCGCCAGCGCCGCCGCGCCGCCGTGGCTCGACGACCTGATCGGCCTCGTCGGCTGGCGCCGCCAAGGCGTCGCGCCGGCGGGTGCCGTTGCCGCGCGCCTACACCTCGCCGAGCTCGTCGTCGACCCGGCCGCGGCGCTGCGCCGCTGGCTCGGCGATGCGCTGCGCGGCGACCACGAGCTGATCGGCCGCGCCTTCGACGCGATCGCGACGCTCGTCACCGGCGCGCGCAACGGCATCCGCGGCATCGTCCTCGGCGCCGGGTCGCCGAACGATCCCTGGCGCTTGCCGCTCGCGCGCGGCACGGCGTCGGCCGAGCTCGTCGCCTGGGTCGGCCCGGCCGGGCCGTTGCCGGCGGCGCAGGTCGTCGTCGACGCGCTGCAGGGCTGGCGACCGGGCGCCGACGGCTTGTCGTCGGCGGCGCTCCAGGAAGTTCTCGCCGACCAGGCGCGCGCCGCCGACGACATCGCCGCGCTCATCGACGGCCGCGACGACATCGGCGCCGGCATCGACGCCCTCATCGCGCGCTGGAGCGGCAGCGACGGCCGCATCCTCGCGCCGACGGCCGCGCCGGCCGGTGTCGAGGTGCATCGCTTCACCGATCTCGCGCAGCGCGATCTGCTCGGCGCCGGCGCCGATCTCGAAGGCCTGCTCGGCGCGGCGCCGGCGACCGTCGTCCACGTCGCGGTCGCGGCCGCAACGGCGCTGCCGTGGCCCGACGTCGCCGCCGATCGCATCGTCGACCTC
>DASYKC010000042.1:0-25105 GCA_035995885.1 Caldimonas sp.
ACTACGCGGCGGCCGGCCTCAACAAGACGATCCCGCTCTACGGCCCCGGCTTCCTCACCGACGGCACCCTCGAGGCGCAAGGCGCGTCGGCGCAGAACATGCTGACCACGCTGCACTACGCCGACGACCTCGACACGCCGAGGAACAACGCCTTTCGCAAGGCCTACGCGATCGCCTACAAGGCGCAGCCCGACGTTTACGCGGTGCAGGGCTATGACGCGGCGCAGCTGCTCGCCAGCGGCCTGAAGGCGGTCGGCGGCGACATCACCAAGCGTGAGCAGCTTTCGGCGGCGATGCGCAAGACCGCGGTCGACAGCCCGCGCGGCAAGTTCACGATCTCGGCCGCGGGCAACCCGGTGCAGGACATCTACCTGCGCGAGGTCAAGGGCAACAACAACGAGTTCCGCTCGATCGCGGTGAAGGCGCTCGCCGATCCGGCGCGCGGCTGCAAGCTGTGAGCGACCTCGCCTGACCGTGGCGCTGCGCCTCGCCGCTTCCGGCCGCGACGGCTGAGGTGGCGATGGACACCGCCACCTTTCTCGTCCAGTGCCTCAACGCCGTCCAGTACGGCCTGCTGCTCTTTCTCGTCGCCAGCGGCCTGACGCTGATCTTCGGGATCATGGGCGTCATCAACCTGGCGCACGGCAGCTTCTACATGCTCGGCGCCTATCTCGCGTTCGCGCTCGCGCCCTGGTTCGGCGACTGGTTCCTGACGAGGCTGGTCGTCGGCGTGGCGCTGGCGGCGCTGTTCGGCTACCTGCTCGAGTGGGTCTTCTTCAGCTTCCTCTACGAGCGCGACCACCTGCAGCAGGTGCTGCTGACGTATGCGCTCATCCTCGTCTTCGAGGATCTGCGCAGCATCCTCGTCGGCAACGAGGTCCACGGCGTCACGGCGCCGGCGTGGCTCGCCGGCGGCTTTCGCCTCGGCGGCCTGATGGAGTACCCGTGGTACCGCGTCTTCGCCTCGGCCGCGTGCCTGGTCGTCGCCCTCGCGCTCTACGCCGTCGTCAACCGCACCCGGCTCGGCATGATGATCCGCGCCGGCGCCAGCAACCGCGACATGGTGCGCGGCCTCGGCGTCGACATCCGCCGCCTCTACCGCATCGTCTTCGCCGGCGGCGTCGCCCTGGCCGCGCTCGCCGGAATGATCTCGGCGCCGCTCTCGTCGGTCTATCCGGGGATGGGCTCGAGCGTGCTCATCATCTGCTTCGTCATCGTCGTCATCGGCGGCATCGGCTCCATCACCGGGGCACTGATCGCCTCGCTCCTGGTCGGCTTCGTCGACACCTTCGGCAAGGTCTTCTTCGCCGAATGGAGCGGCGTCGGCGTCTACGTGCTGATGGCGATCGTCCTCGTCTGGCGTCCCGAAGGGCTGATGAAGCGTGGCTTCTGACGCGCCCCTCAGCGACGTTCGCGCCGAGGTCGGCACGCTGCCCGACATCGGCCGACGCGAGGCCGGCGGCTGGCTCGTGCCGGCGGCCGCCGCGCTCGCGATCGGCCTGCTGCCGCTCGCCCTCTCGCCGTACGCGCAGGACGTCGTCGTCCGCATCGCGATCTACGCCATCTTCGCCCTCAGCCTCGAGCTCCTCGTCGGCGCGACCGGCCTGGTCAGCCTCGGCCACGCCGCCTTCCTCGGCATCGGCGCGTACGTCGCGGTGCTCGCCTCGGGCGACAGCGGCGCGTCGCCGGCGCTGCTCGTGCCGCTGGCGATCGCCGCCGCGGCCGCGTACGCGCTCGTCGTCGGCGCGCTCAGCCTGCGCACGCGCGGCGTCTACTTCATCATGGTCACGCTCGCGTTCGCGCAGATGGCGTACTTCGTCGTCCACGACACCAAGGCCGGCGGCGGCAGCGACGGCATCTTCCTGTACGCCAAGCCGGTGCTGAGGGTCGCCGGGACGACGCTGCTCGACCTCGGCCAGCGCGTGCCGTTCTACTACACCGTGCTCGCCGCGCTGGTCGCGACCTACGCCTTCATCGCCCTCCTGCTCGCGTCGCGCTTCGGCCATGCGCTCGCCGGCATCCGCGTCAACGAACAGCGCATGCGCGCCGCCGGCTTCGCGACGACGCCGTACAAGCTCGCCGCCTTCGTCATCGCCGGCGCGCTCGCCGGCCTCGCCGGCCTGCTGCTCGCGGTCAAGGACGGCGCCGTCAACCCCGAGCTGCTGTCATGGCACGAGTCGGGCGCGGTGCTGCTGATGCTGATCCTGGGCGGCATCGGCAGCCTGCGCGGCGCAGTGATCGGCGCGATCGCCTTCACGGTGCTGAAGGAGCTATTCCAGTCGGAGGCGCTGCTCGGCCCGCTCGCGTCGCACTGGCAGCTCACGCTCGGCCTGACGATCATCGCCTTCGTCGCTGCGCTGCCGCGCGGTCTGATCGGCATCGGCACGCGCCTCCGCGGCCTCGTCCAGGGCAGCGCGACCCGCGCCGGCGCGGGGCCGTCGCCATGAGCGCGGTGCTCGCCGATGCGTCCGGGCCGCGCGAGTCGATGGCGTCGGCGCCGCTGCTCGAGGCGATCGGCCTCGGCCGCCGCTTTCGCGGCCTCGCCGCCGTCGACGACGTCTCGATCGATCTCTCGGTCGGCGAGATCCACGCCGTCATCGGCACCAACGGCGCCGGCAAGTCGACGCTCGTCAATATGCTCTCCGGCGAGCTCGCGCCGAGCGCGGGCAGCGTCCGCTTCGCCGGCGACGACGTGACGCGCTGGTCGCAGCCGCGGCGCGCCCGCGCCGGCCTCGGCCGCAGCTATCAGCGAACGACGATCTTCGCCGAGTTCAGCGTCCTCGAGAACTGCCGCCTCGCCGCGCAGGCGAGCGAGCCGCGACCGTGGCGCGTGTGGGCGCGCGCCGCCAGCGACGCGCGCGGCATCGCCGTCGCGATGCGCGCGCTCGCCGCCGCCGGCCTCGCCGGCGACGCCGGCCGCATCGCCTCGACGCTCAGCCACGGCGCCAAGCGCCAGCTCGAGATCGCGATGTGCCTGGCGACGGCGCCGCGCGCGCTGCTCCTCGACGAGCCGCTCGCCGGCATGGGCGCCGAGGAGACCGGCCGCATGCTCGCCCTCCTCGCCGCGCTGAAGACGACGCACGCGATCCTGCTCATCGAGCACGACATGGACGCGGTCTTCCGCGTCGCCGACCGGATCACCGTGATGGTCAACGGCAAGGTCATCGCGAGCGACGTTCCCGAGCGCATCCGCAGCGATCGCGCCGTCCAGCTCGCCTATCTCGGCGACACGCAGTGAGCCGGCCATGACGACGCTGCTGGCCACCGACGAGCTGCACGCGCGCTACGGCGACAGCCACGTCCTGCGCGGCGTGACGCTGGCGATCCCGGCCGGCCGCTCGCTCGGCCTGCTCGGCAGGAACGGCATGGGCAAGACGACGCTGATCCGCACGGCGCTCGGCTACGTCCGCGCCGCTGCCGGCGGCGTCGCCTGGCAAGGCCGCGACGTCACCGGCGCGCCGCCCGAGAAGATGGCGCGGCTCGGCATCGGCTACGTTCCCGAAGGGCGCGGCATCTTCCCGAACCTCTCGGTGCGCGAGAACCTGATGATGACGGCGCGCGCCGGCCCGGGCGGCGAGCGGACCTGGACGATCGATCGCGTCCTCGCCACCTTTCCGCGTCTCGGCGAGCGGCTCGGCCACGGCGGCCAGCAGCTCTCGGGCGGCGAGCAGCAGATGCTCGCGATCGGCCGGGCGCTTCTCACCAACCCGCTGCTGCTGATCCTCGACGAGGCGACCGAGGGCCTGGCGCCGCTCGTCGTCGCCGAGATCTGGCGCACCATCGCCGAGATCCGCGCCACCGGCATCGCGACGCTGATCGTCGACCGCAACGCGCGCGCCGTGCTCGCCCACACCGACGACGCCGTCGTCCTCGAGAAGGGCCGCGTCGTCCTCGCCGGCGCGTCGGCGGCGATCGGCGCCGATCGCGCCGCGCTGGCGCGCTTCCTCGGCGTCTGATCGCCTTAGACTGGCTGCGCCTTCTTCCACTTTCGCCGAGGCCCCGATGATTCTCGAAGTCGCCGACATCCGCATCACGCCCGGCAGGAACGCCGACTTCGAGGTCGCGATCGGCCAGGGCCTGGCGACCGTGCTGCCGCGCGCCAAGGGCTTCATCGCCCACAAGGTGCAGCGCGGCATCGACTCGCCCGACCGCTATCTGCTGATGATCTGGTGGCAGGCGCTCGAGAACCACACGGTCGACTTCCGTCAGGGCCCGCTCTTCCCGGAATGGCGCGCGTTCATCGGCCCGTTCCTGGCGTCGCCGCCGCAGGTCGAGCACTTCGAGCTCGCGCTCGAATCAAGCTGGCCGCGCTGAATCGCCGCGCCGTTATGAGCGCGGCGCAGAAGCAAACGCCGAAACTGTTCTTCGCCGCCGCCTGACTCGTCCGTAGAGTCCGCCCTCCGGCTTCGTGCCGGACGGACAAGGCATGGACACGGCAACCGCAACGGCTCTCTACGCGAGAAAGACCTCGGGCTTCGACGACCGCGTCGAGCACGCACGCGAACTGCTCGCGCGCGCCGCCGAAGCGCATCCCGGCCGCATCGTCCAGGCATCGAGCCTCGGCGCCGAGGACCAGGTGCTGACCGACCTGATCGGCCGCGATCGCTTGCCGATCGCCGTCGCCACCCTCGACACCGGCATGCTGCACAGCGAGACGCTGGTGCTGATCGACGACATCCGCGAGCGCTACGGCATTCGCGTCGAACGCTATCGGCCGGTGCACGAGGCGGTGATCGCCTTCGTCGGCCGCCACGGCGACGACGCGATGCGGCAAAGCGTCGAGCTGAGGAAGGCGTGCTGCGCGCTGCGCAAGGTCGAGCCGCTGGGCCGCATGCTCGCCGGCCGCACGGCGTGGGTCACGGGCCTGCGCCGCGAGCAATCGAACGAGCGCGCCGAGGTCGATTTCGAATCGAGCGACGACGCCGGCCGCGCCAAGCTGAGCCCGCTCGCCGACTGGAGCTGGGCCGACGTCTGGCACTACCTGAAGGCCAACGACGTTCCCTACAACGCGCTCCACGACCGCTTCTATCCGAGCATCGGCTGCGCGCCGTGCACGCGCGCGGTCGCCGTCGGCGAAGACTTCCGCGCCGGCCGATGGTGGTGGGAGCAAGGCGCCAAGGAATGCGGCCTGCACGTCGCCGCTGCCGCGAGCGCAAGCGCAATCTCGAGCCCGATCGGTGCCCCGGCATGAACGCGCCGACCCCCCTCGACCGCCTGGCGCTGCCCGAGTTCGACACCGCCCAGCTCGACGCGCTCGAGGAAGAAGCGATCTTCATCCTGCGCGAGACCGCGGCCGCGTTCGAGCGGCCGGCGCTGCTCTTTTCCGGCGGCAAGGATTCGTGCGTCGTCCTCCACCTCGCGCAGAAGGCGTTCAAGCTCGAAGGCAGCAGGACGACGCGCCTGCCGTTCCCGCTCCTGCACGTCGACACCGGCCACAACTTTCCGGAAGTGCTCGCCTTTCGCGACGAGATCGTCGCCGAGCTCGGCGAGAAGCTCGTCGTCGCCCACCTCGAGGATTCGATCGCGCGCGGCAGCGTCCGCCTCGCCGCGCCTGGCGAATCGCGCAACGGCCACCAGAGCGTGACGCTGATGGAGGCGGTCGAGGCGCATCGCTTCGACGCGCTCATCGGCGGCGCGCGCCGCGACGAGGAGAAGGCGCGCGCGAAGGAGCGGATCCTGTCGCACCGCGACGGCTTCGGCCAGTGGCAGCCGAAGAACCAGCGCCCCGAGCTGTGGACGCTCTTCAACACGCGCCTGAAACCCGGCGAGCACATGCGCGCGTTTCCGATCAGCAACTGGACCGAGCTCGACGTCTGGCTCTACATCCAGCGCGAGCGGATCGCCCTGCCGAGCCTCTACTACACGCACGAACGCGACGTCGTCCGCAAGAAGGGCCTGCTCGTGCCGGTGACGTCGGTCACGCCACCCGGCCCGCACGACTCGGTCGAGCGCGTCGCGGTCCGCTTTCGCACCGTCGGCGACATGACCTGCACCTGCCCGGTCGAAAGCCTCGCCGCCGATGCCGCCGCGGTCGTCGGCGAGACGCTCGCCGTGACGGTGAGCGAGCGCGGCGCGACGCGCATGGACGACCGCACCTCCGACGCGTCGATGGAGCGGCGCAAGAAGGAAGGCTACTTCTGATGGGATTCGCCCTGCGCGAAGACGACCCGGCGCCAGCGGCACGCCGGCCGCTTCGCTTCCTGACGGCAGGCTCGGTCGACGACGGCAAGAGCACGCTCATCGGCCGGCTCCTCCTCGACAACCGCGCCATCCTCGCCGACCAGCTCGACGCGCTCGAGGCGCGCGCAGGAGGCGGCCAGGCGATCGACCTGGCGCTTCTCACCGACGGCCTCGAGGCCGAGCGCGAGCAGGGCATCACGATCGACGTCGCCTACCGCTACTTTGCGACGCGCGAGCGCAAGTTCATCATCGCCGACGCGCCCGGCCACGAGCAGTACACGAGGAACATGGTCACGGCGGCGGCGGGCAGCGACGCCGCGGTCGTCCTCGTCGACGCGACCAAGCTCGACCTCGCGGTGACGCCGCTCGCCGTGGCTGAGCCGCTCGAGCTCCTGCCGCAGACGCGCCGTCACGCCCTCCTGGCGCAGCTGCTTCGCGTGCCGCACATCGTCTTCGCCGTCAACAAGCTCGACGCCGTCGCCGACGCAAAGACGGCGTTCGCGCGCGTTCGCGCCGCGCTCGTCGCCTTCGCCGCCGACGCCGGCTTCGTGCCGGCCGGCATCGTGCCGATCTCGGCGCTGCACGGCGACAACGTCAGCCGGCCGAGCGCGCTCGCCGGCTACGAGGGGCCGACGCTCCTCTCCTTGCTCGAGCAGCTTGCCGACGATGACGACGCGACCCGCGGCGCGGTGCTCGTGCCGGTGCAGTACGTCGGCGCCGACGCCGGCCACGGCGCCGCCGGCCATCGCCCGCGCGTCCTCTGGGGCCGGGTCGCGCGCGGTGAGGTGGTCGTCGGCGACCTGCTCGCGGTGTTTCCGAGCGGCGAGACGGCGCGCGTCGCCGAGCTGCACGATGCCGGCACACGCGTCGAATCCGTCGCTGCCGGCCGCTCGGCCGGCGTCGTCCTCGATCGCCAGCTCGACGTCTCGCGCGGCGACTGGCTCGCCGCGCCCGGCAGCGTCGCGCCGTCGGCGCGCTTTCGGGCGACGCTCGCCTGGCTCGACGCCGAGCCTGCCATCGTCGGCCGCAAGTACTGGCTGCGCCACGGCAACCGCTGGCTGCACGGCCGCATCGCCGCGATCGACAGCAAGCTCGACATCGCGACGCTCGCCGCGCACGAGGCGCACGAGCTCGGCGTCAACGAGATCGGCGCGGTGATCGTCGAGACGCAGCAGCCGCTGCCGATCGCCCGCTTCGCCGACGATCGCGTCGCCGGTGCGCTTCTCGTCGTCGACCCGGCGACGAACCGGACCAGCGGGACGCTCCTCGTTCGCGAATCGATCGCCTCGTGAACGCCTCGCCGCTGTCATCCTGACGAAGGCCGCTCGCGCGGCCTTCGTCACTTCACGCTGTAGATCTGGTCGAAGACGCCGCCGTCGGCGAAGTGCGTCTTCTGCGCCCGGGCCCAACCGCCGAAGACCTCGTCGATCGTGAACAGGGCGATCTTCGGGAACTGGGCCGCGTACTTGGCCGCGACCTTGTCGTCAATCGGCCGGTAGAAGTTCTTCGCCGCGATCTCCTGCGCCGCCGGCGAATAGAGGTAGTCGAGATACGCCTCGGCGACCTTCCTCGTGCCGCGCTTGTCGACGACCTTGTCGACGACCGCGACCGGCGGCTCGGCGAGGATGCTCGTCGGCGGATAGACGATGTCGAACTTGTCGGCGCCGAACTCCTTGAGCGCGAGGTGGGCCTCGTTCTCCCAGGCGAGCAGGACGTCGCCGATGCCGCGATCGGCGAAGGTCACGGTCGCGCCGCGCGCGCCCGAGTCGAGCACCGGCACCTGGCGGTACAGGCGGGCGATGAAGTCGCGTGCCTTGGCGTCGTTGCCGCCCGGCTGGCGCAGCGCGTAGCCGTACGCGGCGAGGTAGCCCCAGCGCGCGCCGCCCGAGGTCTTCGGGTTGGCGGTGACGACCGAGATGCCGGGCTTGATCAGGTCGCCCCAGTCGTGAACGCCCTTCGGATTGCCCTTTCGCACCAGGAAGATGTAGGTCGACGTGTACGGCGAGCTGTTGTGGCGCAGGCGCTTCTGCCAGTCGGGCGAGAGCAGCTTCGCCTTCTCGGCGATCTCGTCGATGTCGTACGCCAGCGCCAGCGTGACGACGTCGGCGTCGAGGCCGTCGATCACCGAGCGCGCCTGCTTGCCCGAGCCGCCGTGCGACTGCTTGACGGTGACGACGTCGCCGGTCTTCGCCTTCCAGTAGGCCGAGAACGCGGCGTCGTACTGCTGGTAGAGCTCGCGCGTCGGGTCGTACGAGACGTTGAGGAGCGACACGTCGGCCGCCTGGGCAGCGACGGTGGCGGCGAGCGCCGCGGCGGCGAGCGCGCGGCTGAGGAAGGATCGGTTCACGAGGGCTCCGGGAGCGCGGCAGGGGCCGCGCGATGACGGCGCATCCTAGGCAGAGCGCGCCGTGGGGCCAACGAATCATTCGTCGCATGCATATGCATCGGGCTCTTATCATCGCGGCGATGAAACGAAACGATGTCGCGCGCGCCGCGGGCGCTGCGCTGGTCTTCCTCGCCGCCGCCGCGGTGCCCGTTGCCGGCGCGCTCGCCGCGACTGCCAAGGCGAACAAGGCCGAGGCGAAGGCGAAGGCGACGGCGACGGCGACGGCGAAGGCGCAACCGATCCTCAAGGTCGCCCCGGTCGTCTACCGCGAGCGTCGTCTCGGCAACGGCCTGCAGGTGATCACGGTCGAGAACCGCTCGAGCCCGACGGTGAGCGTGCAGGTCTGGTACCACGTCGGCAGCCGCGACGACCCGGCCGGCCGCTCGGGCTTCGCCCATCTCTTCGAGCACATGATGTTCAAGAGCACGACGAATCTGCGCGCCGAGCAGTTCGACCGCCTGACCGAGGACGTCGGCGGCGCCAATAACGCGTCGACCGGCGACGACGTCACCGAGTACCACGAGGTCGTGCCGTCGAACCACCTCGAGACGCTCCTCTGGGCCGAGGCCGAGCGGATGATGAACCTCAAGGTCGACGAGGCGAACTTCAAGTCGGAGCGCGCCGTGGTCGAGGAAGAGTACCGCCAGCGCGTCCTCGCCTCGCCCTACGGTCGGCTCTTCAACGCCTTCTCGTCGGCGTCGTACCTCGAGCATCCGTACAAGCGGCCGGGCATCGGCAGCATCGAGGATCTCGAGGCGTCGACGCTCTCAGACGTCGTCGACTTTCACGTGCGTCATTACCGGCCCGACAACGCGACGCTCGTCGTCGCCGGCGACTTCGACCAGAAGCAGCTCGACGCCTGGATCGACAAGTACTTCGCGCCGGTGCCCAGGCCCGCCGCGCCGCTGCCGCGCTTCGACGCCAGCGAGCCGCCGTGGCAGGCCGATCGCGTCGCCAAGGTCACCGGCCCGCAGGTGCCGCTGCCCGCGGTCGCGCTGTCGTGGCTGGCGCCGCCGGTGACGAGCCCCGACAACGCAGCGCTGCAGGTCGCCGCCGCGGTGCTCGCGTCGGGCGAGTCGTCGCGCCTCAACCAGTCGCTCGTCTACCGCCAGCGCATCGCGACGCAGGCCGGCTTCAACGCCGACCTGCGCGCCGGCCCGGGCCTCCTGATCGCCTATGCGATCGCCGCCGGCGGCAAGTCGCCGGCCGACGTGAGCGCGGCGCTGCTCGCCGAGGTGACGCGCCTCGCGACGACGCCGCCGAGCGCGGCCGAGCTCGCCAAGGTCAAGACGCAGCTCGTCACGCAGGCGTTCACATCGCGCCAGACGCCCCTCGGCCTCGCCTCGGCGATCGCCGACGCGGCCGTGATGGAGGGCGACGCCGGCCGTGTCAACACCGATCTCGACGACCTGCAGCGCGTCAGCGCCGCCGACGTGCAGCGCGTCATGCGCCGCTACGTCGTCGACGCGCGCAAGGTGACGATCGACTATCGCCAGGAAGAGGTCGCGAAGAAATGAGCTTGCTCGCCCGCATGCGCGAAAAGGTCGCGCCGTCCTGCGCCGCGCTGACGCTGGCGCTCGCCGCCGGCGCCGCCGTCGCCCAGCCCTACACGACGCCGCCGCCGCCGGCCGCGCCGCGGCCGCTCGCGATCGCCGCGCCCGCCGAGATGAAGCTCGGCAACGGCCTGCGCGTCATCGTCGCCCGGCGCGAGGGGATTCCGCTGGTCAGCGCCGAGCTGGTCGTGCTCGCCGGCGCCGAGGTCGATCCGCCGCGCCTGTCGGGGCTGGCGTCGCTGAGCGCGGCGCTGATGACGCAGGGCACGAAGCGGCACAGCGCACCCGAGCTCGCCGCCGCCGCCGAGGCGCTCGGCGGCTCGCTCGACAGCGGCGCCGGCTGGAACAGCGCGCTCGTCTCGATCACCGTGACGACGCCCAAGCTCGACGCCGCCCTCGGCCTCGTCGCCGAGGTCGCGCGCGAGCCGGTGTTCGCGGCCGACGAGATCGAGCGCGTCCGCACGCAGACGCTCGACCAGCTCAAGGTCGCGTACGCGAGCCCGGGGACGCTGGCCGGCCTCGTCGCCGAGCGGCTCGCCTATGGCAGCGGCCCGTACGGCCACCCGGCGAGCGGAACGCCGGAGTCGCTGCCGCGCATCTCGCGCGACGACCTGGTCGCCGTGCACCGGCGCACCTTCCGGCCCGACAACGCGGTCCTGATCCTGGCCGGCGACATCGCTCCCGAGGCCGGCCTCGCGCTGGCGCGGCGCCACTTCGGCAGCTGGGCGGCTCCTGCCGATCCGGCGCCGGCGCCGCCGGTCGCGGCAGCGGCGAGCGCCGGGCCGGCGGTCGCGGTCATCGACATGGGCAAGTCGGGGCAGGCCGGCGTCGTCTTCGCGCTGCCCCTGCCCGAGCGCACCGGCAGCGAGCGGGCGATCGGCGCGGTGCTGAACTCGGTGCTAGGCAGCGGCTACTCGTCGCGCCTGAACCAGGAGATCCGCATCAAGCGCGGCCTCAGCTACGGCGCCAGCAGCGGCCTCGACGCGCGCCGCGAGGCCGCGCTCTTCCGCGTCTCGGTGCAGACCAAGAACGAATCGGCGGCCGAGGTCGTCGGCCTGGTCCAGGAAGAGATCGATCGGCTCATGACCCAGCCGATCGGCGCCGACGAGCTCGCGGCGCGCAAGACGACGCTGATCGGCGGCTTCAGCCGCAGCGTCGAGACGACCGCCGGCCTGGCGTCGGCGATCCGCGCCCTGGTGGTCGCGAACCGGCCGCCGGCCGAGCTGAAGGCGCGCATCGGTCAGCTCGAGGCGGTCAGCGCTGCCGACATCCAGCGCTATGCCGCGGCGAATCTCGGCGCCGCGAATCGGCGCCTCGCCGTCGCCGGCGAAGCGAGCGCCTTCGGCGCCGCGCTCAAGGCGGCGCAGCCCGGGCTCGTCACGGTCGGTCAGGACGCCCTCGATCTCGAGCGCAGCGACGGCCTGAGTCGGCGCTGACTGCGCGCTGGCCCCGGGCTTGGCGCCGCCCCGCGTCGGGGCCTTCTTGCACCGTCCCCGCCTGGGGGCAAGGCAAACCCTTCGTACGAGGGCGGGCGTTTGCTGGGACAATAGTGCCCCCTGGCGGACGGCGCTTGCAGCGTGCGTTCGGCGTCCGCCGACTCTCTTCAGGTACCTTGCCCATGGCCACCCGTCGCTCCGCCTCCCCGTCCAAAGGGCCCGCAGCCGCTGCGCCCACCGCCACTCCCGCCGCTTCCGCCACCAATGCCGCCCTCAAGCTGCGCCAGACGCAGGCCGAGTACGTCGCTGCCCGGCCTTCCGGCGAGCCCGGCGTCAAGCCGATGATGTCGAGCTCGAAGATGTACGTCTGCCGGCGCTGCCAGGCCAACTTCAAGACTGGCGACGGCAAGCCCGATTCGCGCCTGCCGGGCCTCGGCAAGTGCAACAAGTGCCTGGCCGCGCAAGCGGCCTCGGCGATCGCCGCCTGACGGCTCAGGCGGGGCCGGCGCGGCGCCGATCCGGCGCAGAAAGCGCCGCCTCGCGCCCGTCCGCGCCTCTGTCGTC
Source organism: Caldimonas sp. (assembly GCA_035995885.1). GTDB lineage: Bacteria > Pseudomonadota > Gammaproteobacteria > Burkholderiales > Burkholderiaceae_C > Schlegelella_A. The sequence goes on from DASYKC010000042.1 coordinate 12,120, forward strand.
GGGCGATCCGACCTGCGCCGCCGGTGCGCCTGGGTGACGCTCGGCGAGAACGACCCGGTCGCTCGCCCGGATGTCACCGCCACAGACCTCGAGCAGGGCGAGGTATTCCGGGGCCAGCTCCTCGTCCGTCGACCGGCGGTCGCTCCGACGTCGTTCGATCTGTGGGCTCATGGGCTTCGGTCCAGAGTGTCGATCGGCGCCACGCTAGCGTGACGCCGGCGGCGATTCTGTAGGACCTTGCCGCAAAAGCCCAGCGCGGTCTAGAGAGACTCGGCTTTCGGCACCAGCAGGCCGGCCTGCACGGCCGGCCGCGCCACGAATGCCGCGAGCGCCCGCTGCACCTGCGGGTACGAATCGATGCCGACCAGCTCGCCCGCGCCGTAGAAGCCGACCAGGTTGCGGACCCACGGAAAGATCGCGATGTCGGCGATCGAATAGTCGTCGCCCATGACCCAGGGACGATCGGCGAGACGCCCTTCGAGCACGCCGAGCAGACGCTTGGCTTCGCCGACGTAGCGATCGCGCGGCCGCTTGTCCTCGAATTCCTTGCCGGCGAATTTGTGGAAGAAGCCGACCTGGCCGAACATCGGTCCGACGCCGCCGACCTGGAACATCACCCACTGGATCGTCTCGTAGCGCCGGGCCGGGTCGGCGGCCATCAGCCGGCCGGTCTTGTCGGCGAGATAGAGCAGGATCGCGCCCGACTCGAAGAGCGCCAGCGGCCGGCCGCCGGGACCGTCGGGGTCGAGGATGGCCGGGATCTTCTGGTACGGGTTGAGCGACGTGAACTCGGGCGACCGCTGGTCGCTGGTGTCGAAGGCGACGCGATGCGGCTCGTAGGCCAGGCCGGTCTCCTCGAGGGCGATCGAGACCTTGACGCCGTTCGGCGTCGGCATCGAGTAGAGCTGGAGCCGATCGGGATGGCGCGCCGGCCACTTGCGGGTGACGGCAAAGGCGGAGAGGTCGTTCATCGACCGATTGTCGACCGGCGCCGCGGAGCGAGGCCTTCCGGCACCGCGGTTCGCCGGCATGGCCATTGCCGACTGGCGATCTCGACATCTCCAGGAGCATCGCCATGAAAGCCCTTTGCTGGCACGGCAAGGAAGACATCCGCTACGACACCGTCCCCGATCCCCAGATCGAACACCCGCGCGACGCGATCATCAAGATGAGCTGCTGCGCGATCTGCGGCTCGGACCTCCACTTCTTCGACGGCTTCATGCCGGGAATGAAATCGGGCGACATCGTCGGCCACGAATTCATGGGCGAAGTCGTCGAGGTCGGCGCCGAGAACAAGAAGCTCAAGGTCGGCGACCGCGTCGTCGTCCCCTTCACCATCTGCTGCGGCGAGTGCGACCAGTGCCGGCGCGGCAACTGGTCGGTCTGCGAGCGGACCAACCGCAAGAAGGATCTCGGCGACCTCACCTTCGGCCACACGACCGCGGGCCTCTTCGGCTACACCCATCTCACCGGCGGCTACGCCGGCGGCCAGGCCGAGTACGTTCGCGTGCCTTACGCCGACGTCGCGCCGGTCAAGATTCCCGATGGCCTGACCGACGAGCAGGTGCTCTTCCTCGGCGACATCTTTCCGACCGGCTGGCAGGCGGCGGCGCAGTGCGACATCCAGCCGACCGACACGGTGGCAGTCTGGGGCGCCGGCCCGGTCGGCCAGTTCGCGATCAGGAGCGCCGTGATGCTCGGCGCCAAGCAGGTGATCGCGATCGACAACGTCCCCGAGCGGCTCGACATGGCGCGCGCCGGCGGCGCGATCGCGATCGACTTCGACGAGGAGAGCGTCCTCGAGCGGCTGCAGGAGCTGACCGACGCCAAGGGCCCGGAGAAGTGCATCGACGCGGTCGGCATGGAGGCGCACGCGCTGCGCTCGGTCGATTCGATGATCGACCGCGTCAAGCAGTCGGTGATGATCGAGAGCGATCGACCGCACGTCCTGCGCGAGATGATGTACGTGTGCCGGCCGGCCGGCACGCTCTCGATCCCCGGCGTCTACGGCGGCCTGGTCGACAAGATCCCGTTCGGCGCGCTGATGAACAAGGGCCTGACGATCAAGACCGGCCAGACCCACGTCAAGCGCTGGACCGACGACCTGCTGCAGCGGATCAGCGACGGCCAGATCGACCCCTCGTTCGTCATCACCCACACCGCCGGTCTCGCCGACGGCCCCGAGATGTACAAGACCTTTCGCGACAAGGAGGACGGCTGCATCAAGGTCGTCCTGAAGCCATGAGCGGCACGGCTCCGATCCGTGACGACGCGTGCCAACCCCAAGGAGATCTTCGATGAACACCACCGCCCTGCATCCGCTGCTGCGCGTTCTTCCCAACAAGCCGGCCGGTCCGATGCGCGTCCCGGCGCGCGCCCTCGGCTGGTTCAGCATCGGCCTCGGCCTGGCCGAGCTGGCGATGCCGCGCAAGGTCGCGCGCGCCGCCGGCATGCCGAACGTGCCGACGCTGACGCGCGCCTACGGCCTGCGCGAGATCGGCACCGGCATCGGCATCCTGACCTCGCGCGATCCCGCGCCCTGGCTCTGGGGCCGCGTCGCCGGCGACGCCCTCGATATCGCCACCGTCGGCACCGGCCTGCTCACGCAGCGCCGGCCGCTGCGCACGCTGACGTCACTCGCCATGCTGCTCGGCATCGCCTGCATCGACATGAAGGTCGCCGACAAGGCGCCGCCGGAGAAGAAGCGGGCGATGCGGAGCAGCCGCGACTACGGCGACCGCTCCGGCTTTCCGCGGCCGGCGTCGGAGATGCGCGGCATCGCGACGAAGCCGAGCATGTCGATGCGCGAGCAGCCCGGCGTGACCTCCGCCGACGGCGCGCGAGTCGCCGCGGCGACGCCTCGAACGCCGGCCGCGACGTATCCGTAGGCCTTTTCTTTCATCTTCGTCAGCCACTCGCTTGCACTCGATGCAGACGCAGTCGTCTTCCCCTTGCCTCCTCGGCTCCCTATGGTTCGCAGCGGTGCATCGCACCGACGCATCGCTGGCGATGCGGCCCGCCCAACCGAGGAGGAAAGAACGATGGCTGACAACAAGAGCAAGCGCGGCTCGCCCGACAGCAAGCGGCTGAACAAGGGCGAACCGTACGAAGTGGCCTACGCGACCTCGAAGCGCGCATCGCCGGCGCGCAAGGCGATGGCCGGCAAGTCCACATCGGCCGGCAAGAGCGGCGCCTCGGCGCGCTCGGGCGCGAAGAAGACCGCGACCCGGAGCGGCGGCTCGCGCGCCGCGCCGGCGTCGGGAGCGCGCGCGCGCAAGTCGTCGTCATCGACGAGCGCGAAGTCGGCCGCACCGGCGATGAAGAAGACCAACGCCGCGCCGGCGCGCAAGAAAGCGCCGCCCAGCCGCGGCACGCCGCACCCGCCGAAGGCGGAGAAGACGCCCGACAACACGGCGCCGCGGACGATGAAGGAAGCCGACGCGGTCGACCTTCTCGTCGACGACCACCTCCAGGTCGGCGCGCTCTTCAAGCAGTACGAGAAGCTGGCCAAGAAGGAAGCCGCGGCCGCCGAGCGCCGCCCGGTCGCGCAGACGATCTGCGACATGCTGAAGGCGCACACGACGATCGAGGAAGAGATCTTCTATCCGGCGGCGCGGCGCGCCGGCATCGACGCCGACCTGCTCGACGAGGCCGACATCGAGCACGCTTCGGCGAAGGAGCTGATCGCGCAGATCGAAGGCGGCAACCCCGACGACGATCACTACGACGCCCGCGTCACCGTGCTCGGCGAGTACATCGATCACCACGTCGTCGAGGAGCACACCGAGATGTTCCCGAAGTGCCGCCGCAGCGGCATGGACCTGGTGGCGCTGCGCGCCGAGCTGGAGGCGCGCAAGAGCGAGCTCGTGCCTGCGGGCGGCGCCGCGGACGCCGCGCCCGACGCGGCGAACGAGAGCAAGGCCAAGTCGACGGGGATTCTGGCGACGCTGTTCACGAAGGGCTGAGCGCTGGCGCGACCAGAGACCGAGCGCCGGCGCGCCAAGCCAGGCGCCGCCGCGGCGCGGCTCAGCTCGCGCCGAAGGTGTGCAGGACCCGGTACGTCGCCACCCGGCCGCGCACCGATTCGACGAGCGCGAAGCCGCTCGCCTGCCACGCCAGGTCGGCGCGCTCGCGCGGCGGCTCGGCGCCGCGGGCCTTGCGCGCCAGCGTCACGTGCGGCGCGAACGGCCGCCGGTCGAGGGCGGTCCCGGCGCCGGAGAGAACGTCGCCGAGGCGCGCGTGGAGCGCGAGTAACGCCGGGTCGGCGTCGATTCGGAGCACGGCGATCCCGCCCTTCCACACTTCGGCGTCCTGCGGCTGCAGCGTCATCGCCGTCGTGTCCACTTGGACGAGCGCGCTCGCGAGCGCAGCGACGCGCTCGCGCGCGACCTCGCCGAGGTAGTGCAGCGTCAGGTGCAGATTGGCATCGACGACCGGCCTGGCGCCCGGCGGCCAGCGCCACGCGCCGCGCGCAGCGGCGAGCTCGGCGCGCACGCCCGCGTTCGGCCAAGCGGCGAGGAACAGGCGGACGGAGTCGTTGTCGCTCATGACGCGATCGTCGCGCAGAACGCAGCTGCGTCCGTCGACCGGGCAGCACTGCACCGCTCGCCGGCCACGAGCGGGCACGCGCCATGCCGGCCCTAGAGCGACCACCTGCCGGGAAATGCCATGAATCCGACTGTCGTCGCCGCTTTCAAGGACCGCGTCGCCGCGGATGCCGCCGTGGCCTTCCTGCGCGGCTCGGGCCCGGCGACGCGCTCGATCCGCGCCGACACGGCCCCCGACGTCCTCAACTCCGCCGCCATCGAGGTCGACGAGCTGTCGACCGGAGGATTCTTCGGCAACGCCGCGCGGCTGCTCGGCGAGCTGTTCCAGACGCCGCCCGACGAGCGCCATGCGACCGACTACGACGACCTGGTGCAGCACGAAGCGATGGTCGTCACCGTCGAGGTCGATTCGCGCGAGGCCGCGAGGAACGTCGCGGACCTGCTGACCGAGGCCGGCGCCAAGCGCATCTCGATCCTGCCGCAGCCCGAGCTCGAAGACCGCTGAGCGCGAGCCCGAATGCAAACCCGAGGTTGCCCGACGGAACGCTAGCCGGTGCCGGCGCGGCCGGCGTTGCGCAGCCAGCCCAGGCCGGCCGACGTCGCCGCCGTCGGCCGGTACTCGCAGCCGATCCAGCCGTCGTAGGCGAGCGAATCGATCACGTCGAAGAGGAAGCCGTAGTTCAGCTCGCCGGCGTCGGGCTCGTGGCGATCGGGTACGCCGGCGATCTGCAGGTGGCCGACCCGGCCGCCCGGCAGGTACGCGCGCAGCTTCATCGCCACGTCGCCCTCGACGATCTGGCAGTGGTAAAGATCCATCTGCACCTTGAGGTTGGCGGCGCCGACCTCGGCGACGACGGCGTGCGCCTCGTCCTGGCGATTCAGGAAGTAGCCCGGGATGTCGCGCGTGTTGATCGGCTCGATCAGCACGTCGATGCCGGCGCCGGCGCCACGCTCGGCCGCCCAGGCGAGATTGGCGAGGTAGAGCGGCCGCATCGCCTCGCGCCGGGCGCCGGCCGGGACCAGCCCGGCCATGACGTGGACGCGCGGGCAGCCGAGCGCCGCGGCGTAGTCGAGAGCGCGTGCGAAGCCGCTCCTGAATTCCTCCTCGCGGCCCGCCAGGCCGGCGACGCCGCGCTCGCCGTTGGCGAAGTCGCCGGGCGGGGCGTTGAAGAGCACCTGCTGCAGGCCGTTCTCGGCAAGCGCCGCGGCGAGGGTCGCGGCCGGCCACTCGTAGGGGAAGAGGAACTCGACGGCGCGAAAGCCGTCACGCGCCGCGGCCGCGAAACGATCGAGGAACGCGTGCTCGGTGTACATCATGCTCAGGTTGGCAGCGAAGCGCGGCATCGGGTTCCTCCTTCACCAGCGCGCGCCGAAGCTCCGGCGCAGCTCGTCGAGTTGCTCGGCCGACAAGGCCGGGGGCTTCGGCTCGGCGGCGAGCCACAGGCGCGCCGTCTCTTCGAGCTCCTCGAGCCGCGCCATCGCCGCGGCGGGCGTGCCGGCCCAGACGTTGGGGCCGAGGCGCGCCAGCATGATCGCGCGGATCGGCACGCCGAGTCGGTCGGCGTGCTCGATCGCCGCGGCGACGCGATCGGCGACGGCCGGATCGCCGGGACGCGCGTAGGCGAGGAGCGGGACGTGGCCGACCTTCATCACGAAGTACGGCGTGATCGGTGGCAGGAAATCGTCGCGATCCTCGTTCGCGGCGATGGCCAGGCTCAGCGCGACGAGCGCGCGCGAGTGCGTGTGGACGATGCAGCCGGCTTCGGCCGACGCCGCATAGATGCGCCGGTGCAAGGCGAGCGTCTTGCTCGGCCGCGCCGCGCCCGCCGCCGCCTGGCCCGTGGCGTCGACCTTGACGAGCGCCGCCGGCTCGAGGTCGCCGAGACAGGCGTCGGTCGCGGTGATGAGGAAGCCGTCGGCGAGGCGCGCGCTCAGGTTGCCGGTCGTGCCGTGAACGTAGCCGCGCGCATGGAGCGATCGGCCGACGCGGCAGAGCTCGTCGCGGAGGCGGGCTTCGCTCATCGGTGCGCCCTCGCGCTGCGCCCGCTCGCACTGAGCCGGACGGAGCGTCCCTTTCGGAGCGGCGGGGCGGGGTCGCTCATGTCGGTGCCGCGAACGCGCGGCGGAAGAAATCGACGGCGCCGAAGTTGCCCGACTTCAACGCGAGCTGGAGGCCATCGGGCGCGAGCGCCGGTGCGGCGTGGCACCACGGCACGCCGGGATCGATCTGCGGCCCGATGCGCAGGCGTTCGACGCCGAGCGCCTGGACGCACGCCCCCGACGTCTCGCCGCCGGCGACGACGAGCCGGCGCGCGCCCCGCTCGACGAGCGCCCTGGCCGCGCCGGCGAGCAGGCGCTCCAGACGCGCGCCGACGTCGTGGGCCCCGGCGCGCGCTTGCGCCGCGGCGACCGCTTGCGGCGGCGCGGTGGTGTAGACGAGCACCGGTCGCTCGGGCGCGGCCGACCACTCGCGCGCGGCCCACGCCGCGATGTCGGCGCACAGCGTCGCGCCGTCGTCGCCGGCGAGCTCGAGCGGATCGATGCGCCGTGCCGCGCCACCGCCGCGCAGGAACTCGGCGACCTGCGCGTTCGTCGCCTGCGAGCAGCTGCCCGAGACGATCGCATCGAATCCTTGCACCGTGGGCAACGCTGCCGCCGCGCCCGACGCGGCGATACCGAAGTTGGCGGGCAGACCGATCGCCAGCCCCGAGCCCGCGCACACCAGCGGCAGGTCGGCGACGGCGGCGCCGAGGCGAAGGAGATCGTCGTTGTCGATCGCGTCGGCGATCGCGATGGCGACGCCTTCTTCGCGCAGCGTGGCGAAGCGAGCGCGGATCGCCGCCGCCGAAGCGGCGGTGGCGCGGTGGTCGATGAGACCGACGCGCCGCGCCGCCCGCCCGCCCGGCCGCGCCGGCGCGAGCTGCGCCTGCAGGACGCGGACGAGGTTGGCGTCGGTCATCGGCGTCAGCGGATGGTCGCGCATGCCGCTTTCCGCAAGCAGCACGTCGCCGACGAAGAGGTGGCCCTTGAAGACCGTGCGCGCGTTGTCGGGGAACGCCGGCGTCGCGATCGTGAAGGCGCAGCCGAGCTCGTCCATCAGCGCCTCGAGGACCGGGCCGATGTTGCCGCGCGGCGTCGAGTCGAAGGTCGAGCAGACCTTGAAGTAGATCTGCGTCGCGCCGCCGCGCCGGAGCCAGCGGCACGCCGCCAGCGATTGCCGCACCGCGTCCTGCGGATCGATCGTGCGCGACTTGAGCGCGACGATGACCGCATCGGCGTCGATTGCCGCGCCGTCGTCGGCAACGCCGATCGTCTGCACGACGCGCATGCCGGCACGGACGAGGTTGTTGGCGAGGTCGGTCGCGCCGGTGAAGTCGTCGGCGATGCAGCCGAGCCTGATCGTCATGTCCGGCCCGGCAGCTCGATCCCGGGAAAGATCTTGATCACCGCCGCGTCGTCTTCCTTGGCGAAGCCGGCCGTCGACGCCTGCATGAACATCTGGTGCGCCGTGCTCGCGAGCGGGAGCGGAAACTTGCTCGCGCGCGCGGTGTCGAGGACGAGGCCCAGGTCCTTGACGAAGATGTCGACGGCCGAGAGCGGCGTGTAGTCGCCGGCGAGGACGTGCGCCATCCGGTTCTCGAACATCCAGCTGTTGCCGGCGCTGTGCGTGATGACGTCGTAGAGCGCCGCCGGGTCGACGCCTTCGCGCAGGCCGAGCGCCATCGCCTCGGCGGCGGCGGCGATGTGAACGCCGGCGAGCAGCTGGTTGATGATCTTCACCTTGCTGCCGTTGCCGGCGCGGTCGCCGAGGCGGTAGACCTTGGCCGCCATCGCGAGCAGGAACGGCTCGGCGATCGCCCACGCCGCATCGCGGGCCGCGCCCATCACCGTCATCTCGGCCGACGCGGCGCGGGCGGCGCCGCCCGAGATCGGCGCGTCGACGTAGAAGAGGCCCATCGCCTCGAGGCGGCGCTCGAACGCGATCGAGACGTTGGGGTCGACAGTCGAGCACATCACGAAGACGCTGCCCGGGCGCATCGCGGCGGCGGCGCCGCTCTCGCCCGGCCCGCTGCCGAAGAGCACGGCCTCGGTCTGCGCCGCGTTGACGACGACCGAGACGACGACCTCGCAGCGCGCCGCGAGCTCGGCCGGCGTCGCGCACGCGGTTCCGCCCTGCGCGGCGAACGCGGCGGCGATGCCGTCGCGCGCATCGCAGACGGCTACCTCGGCGCCGGCACGGCGCAGCGATCCGGCCATGCCCGAGCCCATCGCGCCGAGCCCGATCAGCCCGACGCGGCGTCCTGCTATCGATTGTTCCTTCATCGCCGGCTCGTTGGATGCGTCGGCATCATAAGTGGCGCTCGACGGCGCGGCGATGCGCGGGCCGCCGCGCAGCGATGGCGCGGAGGATTCACGGGCTCCGAGGGCGACGGTCGGAAATCAAGGCTTTACATGCAGACGCTAGAAGGGAAGCGGACTGGTCGTTGTCGGAAAGATGCGAGGCTGAGATGCGAAGACGCGTGGAGTCGATGGCGGCGGAGAAGTCATTCAGGCGCATGACCGTAGGCGGACGCTGCATCGCCGCAATTGCATGCGCGTTGCCGCTGTTGCTGATGTCCGCCTGTGCCGGCCATCCGGGGCAGCGCGGCGGCGAAGCTTCGACTCGCGAATTCGCAGCGAAGGGATACGCCCCTGCGAAGCATGAATCGGTCAGCACGACCAGCCATGCATGGACGGTGTCCGGACGCGTCGTCACGCTCGTCCTCTCCGCGCCGGTCGGCCCGGGCGTGTCTCCGGTCGTGATCTACCTCCCCGGGCTGGGGGAGAACAGCGGCTCGGGCGAGCGGTGGCGCACGGCGTGGGCTTCGGCCGGCTACGCCGTCGTCTCGGTTCAACTGCTCGACGAGGACGCCACCGCATGGAAGTCCGAGCTCGCCCGTGCCGGCGACTTCAAAGCCCTCGGGCGCCAGCATTACGCCGGCAACGTCATGAGCAGGCGAGTGCAGCTGCTGGCAGACCTGGTCGGCGAGGGACAGCGCCGCTCGCGCGCCGGCGATGCGGTATGGCAGCGCCTCGACTGGACCCGGGTGGCCGTGGCCGGCTTCGACCTAGGCGCCTACACCGCCATGACGGTGGCCGGCGAGCATGTGCGCGACGCCGACGATGCGTCCGGCCGCCTGCCGGTCCGTGCCGTGATCGCGTTGAGCCCGTTCGCGAGCGCCGCTGCCGGCTCGATCGACACCCGTTATCGCGACATTCGAGTGCCGGTGATGTCGGTCACCAGCGATGTCGATGGCGACGCACTGGGCCTCGTCGACGGCATCTCCCTGCGCCAAGCACCGTTTGCCCACATGGAAGGCTCGAACAAGTACCTGCTGTCGCTGCAAGGCCTGCCGCACGCGGGGCTCAGCGGCAGCACGGACGCGAAGGGACTGCGGCCCGATGCCGAGCCGTCGAAACGCGCGCAAGACGGCGATGTCAAGACAGGCAGCGATGACTCGGGCCCGCACCGTCGCGGCGGAAGGCGAGGCGGAGCCGGCGATGGCGCCAAGCCGGGCCGGGCCCGGCAGGGGTCCGGCGCCGACGAAGGCGATGCCATCACCAGCCTGTCGTCGAACGCGCTGCAGATTCGCCTGATCGTCGCGCAGGACGTGAGCACCGCGTTCCTGGACGCGTATGTCAAGGACGACTCGGTGGCGCGCGACTGGCTGGCCGACGACGCGAAGCGGTGGCTCGGCACGACGGGCGAGCTGCGTCGCAGATAGAAAGCGGAGAGCAGAAAGCGGAGAAGGCGGAGAAGGCGAAGAAGGCCGAGGAGGCGGCCCGGCACGACGGCGGCCGGCAGCAGATCCTCAGACGCCGGTTCGGCGGAGCAGCGAACCCAGCAGATCGGACAGTCCGGCGTCAGCCAGGCGCGCCGCTCCGGCCTGCGGCAGCGCGCCGATGACCTTGATGGATTGGGCGTGATAGACCTGCGCAGCGACGCGCGCGCCGTTCGCGTCGCGCGCCCGTATCGCATCGACCAGTCGCTGCCGCTTCCGGTTCAACGGAAGGGCGATCTTGCGCCAGCCTTCGAGCGATGCCCCCGACAGCTCGCCCGTCAGATCGACTTGCACTCGGGTCAGGAAGCGACACAGCAGGGCGAGCAGGGGATTTCTGCCCGCATCGGCCAGCGTGCCGAGAAAGTCGACCAAGGCGTTCGGGATGGCATCGACGGTGGTGGCGGCGGCGATGGCATGCAGGGCCGCTTGCATGCGCGCAATCTCCTCGTCGCTCGCGACCGTTGCGGCGCGTTCTGCGGCATGGGCATGGAGCACGCCCAGCACCTCCAGAATTTCGCCGACGCCGATGCGCTCCACCCGGATCATCGAGTTGAGGGAGACCGCCAGCAGCTGGTCCGACTCCGCGGTGACGTAGGCGCCGCTGCCGTGGCGAACCTCGATCAGCCTCGCTGTCGTCAGCGCCCGGATCGCCTCGCGAACAGTCGGTCCGCTGACGCCGTAGACCTCCGCGAGCTGTTTTTCCGTCGGCAGCCGCGCTCCCTTCGCAAACGCTCCGCGGAGGATGGCCTCGCGCAAGTCACCGTGGATGTGCTCGGCCGCATTGCCGCGGACCGAGCGCCTCGTCGGTTGCCATCGGAGGGGGGTCACTGGATCGGCAATCAACGCAGCCCCGGTAGTTGCCCTAGTCACCAAGTCACTTGGTGACAGCCATCATAAACGCGTCGGCGTCCCATTCGTCTCCCTTCAAAAACACTCGAAACAATCCATGAAGAGCTCGCACGTTCTCGAAGCCGCCGATGTCAAGGCGGTCGGCCTTGCCGCGGAGACCGAAGCCCACAAGAACGGCTGGCCCGTGAGCATCGCCGTCGTCGATGCCGGCGGGTACCTGCTGAGCCTGCAGCGACTTGACGGCGCCGCCCCGGCGACGGTGCAGATGGCATCGGCCAAGGCGAACACGGCGGCCCTGGTGCAGCGCGACAGCAAGCACTTCGAAGACATGATCAACGGCGGACGGGTGGCGTTCCTGAGCGCGCCCGAATTGCGCGGGGTGCTCGAGGGTGGCGTGGTGATCGTGAAGAACGGGCACTGCATCGGCGCCGTCGGCGTGAGCGGGGTCAAGCCGTCCGAAGACGCGCAAGTCGCGCGGGCCGGCATTGCGGCACTCGGCCTCTAGTGCGGCACGACGACTCACGCCGCTGAACAAAGCCAGGGAGCAGAGACATGCTGGATCGCCGCCGTTTCGTTGCCGCCGCCGCCTCGACGCTGATGGTGGCCCGTGCGGACCGCGCCGTGGCCCAGGCCGGCAACCCGGGCCGCATCTGCGCCGGCTTTCCGCCGGGGTCGTCGGCCGACAACCTGTCGCGCGTGTTGGCGCAAAAGCTCGGCGGTGCAGGCATGCCCTTCATCGTCGAAAACCGGACCGGCGCGGGTGGCCGCCTCGCGGTCGAGAACATCAAGGCCTCGGCGGCGGACGGCCAGTCGCTGCTGGTGACGCCGGACGCGATGATGGTTCTCTATCCGCATGTCTTCAAGGCCTTGGCCTACGATCCGGTCCGGGATTTTCGACCGGTGACCACGCTCGCGACCGTTCCGATCGCCTTCGCCGTCGGCCCCGTGGTGCCGGCCGAGGTCAAGACACTGGCCGACTTTGCGAAATGGTGCAAAGCCAATCCTCAATCTGCGTCGTTCGGCACTTCCGGCGCCGGCACGCCCCTGCACTTCACCGGCGTGATGTTTGCGCGGGCCTCCAACGTCGAGCTGACGCATGTGCCTTACCGCGGCGCCAACCTAGCGGCGCAAGACACGGCCGCCGGGCAGATCGCCTCGTGCGTCGGCGTGCTGACCGACCTGCTTCCCCTGGCCCAGGGCGGAAAGATGCGGCTCCTCGGGATCTCCACGCCGGCGCGATCGCGCTTTGCGCCCGACGTGCCGACCTTTCGCGAAGCAGGCTTCAAGGACATCGAATCCTTGACCTGGTTCGGCCTCTACGCGCCGGCGCGCACGCCGGACGATCGGTTCAGGGCCTTGCATGCCGCGACCGTGGGAGCCTTCCAGCAAGCCGACGTCGCCGAGACCCTCGGCAAGTTCGCATTCGAGACGAGGACGATGCCCTCGGAGCAGTTCGCCGAGCTGATGCGGTCCGACACCGAGCGATGGCGAGCCGTCGTCAAGCAGGTCGGCTATACGGCGACGGAATAGAAGAAGCCTTGAGGAGTTGATCCTCGAGGGCTTGTCCGGCTTTCCGGGACGCGTCGGACGTCCTGGCATTCGTGCTGGTGGCCAAGGGCTCACTCGAAGGATGAGCTGGAGCTCAAACCGGTCCTAAGAACTACTCCTAGCCTATCGTCGAAGTACTGCCGAGCCTACTCCGGCGGCGATCTTTGGAAGACAGTTTTGCCTCAGTTTCGCGCAGTTCGGCATGGGACTTTAAGAGCCT
>DASYKC010000043.1:0-7753 GCA_035995885.1 Caldimonas sp.
CGCGCGCGACCGCCGACGAGATGCCGCCGCCGATCGCGCCGGCCGAGAGCATCTGCATCATCATGAAGCCGGGGAAGACGAGCGCCATGCCGGCGAGCGCGTCAGTGCCGAGGCGCGAGACCCACCAGGTCTCGATCAGGCCGGTCGACGCCTGCGCCGTCATCACGAGGACGTTCGGCCAGGCCATCGCCAGGAGGGTCGGCACGATCGCGCCTTGCAGCAGTCGGCGCGTGCGCGGGCTCATCGCTTCGGCCGCGGCGGCCGGCGCGGCTTCGGTCGCGGCGGGCGGGACGGCTTCGGCGTCGATCGCGAGCGGCAGATCGGCGGCGAGCGTGCTCACGGTCGCGCCGCCTTCACCGTCCGGCGCGATGTCGGCGCCGGCCGCGGCGCGAAGACGCGGGCGAAGCGCGGCGGCACGGTGCGGCCGGGCGCGGCGAAGTGCTTCTTGCCGAACGCGACGAGCGCGACCAGCACCGGCTTGAAATCGCGGCCGCGCGCGGTGAGGACGTATTCGTCGCGCGGCGGCCGCTCGCTGTAGCGGCGCCGCTCGAGAAGGCCGGCCTCGACGAGGGCGGCAAGCCGGCGCGTCAGCATGTTGGGGGCGATGCCGAGGCTTTCCTGGAACTCGTCGAAGCGTGTCGTTCCGCCGAACGCATCGCGCAGGATCAGCATGCTCCACCACTCGCCGACGTGCTCGAGGCTTCGCGCGATCGGGCAGGTCATGTCGGCGAAGCTCTTGCGTTGCATCGGTGCATGGTACGCGAGTAACTTGCATCATGCAAGTGACGAAGATCGCGGCCGACGATGACGGTCATTCGAGCGCATGAGGCGCTTGACAGCGGATAAGCCACCGCTTACAGTAAGCCATGACTTACCAAAGCGCCCTGGCCGCTCTCGCCGACCCGACCCGCCGCGCCGTGTTCGAGCGGCTGCGCGACGGCCCGGTCTCGGTCGGCGAGATCGCCGCCGACCTGCCCGTCAGCCGGCCGGCGGTGTCGCAGCACCTCAAGGCGCTGCGCGAGGCCGGCCTCGTCCGCCACGAGGTCGACGGCACGCGCCGCCTGTACGAGGTCGACCCGAACGGCCTCGGCGAGCTGCGCGGCTGGCTCGACCGCTTCTGGAGCGATTCGCTCGCCGCCTTCAAGGCCGAGGTCGAGCGACCGGCCTCGAAGTCTTCTTCAACCCGCCGATCGTCGAGAAGGAAAACATCGCGATGAACACGACTATTTCCGCATCCGCCTACATCGAGCCCGTCGTCCGCAGCGTCCGCGTCGCGGCGACGCCGGCGCGCGCGTTCGAGGTCTTCAGCACCGGCATCGGCCGCTGGTGGATCCCGACGCACTCGATCCTCGCCTCGAAATCGCCGCAGGCGTCGGTGACGATCGAGCCGCGCGTCGGCGGCCGCTGGTACGAGCGCGGCGAGGACGGCAGCGAGTGCGACTGGGGCCGCGTCCTGGCCTGGGAGCCGCCGCGCCGTCTCGTCCTCGCCTGGCAGCTCAACGCGCAGTGGGAGTTCGATCCGGCGCTCGTCACCGAGGTCGAGGTGCGCTTCGACGCCGAGCCGGGCGGCGCCACGCAGGTGACCCTCGAGCATCGCTGCTTGGAACGCTACGGCGCCGGCGCCGAGGCGGCGCGCGCGGGCCTGGGATCCGAGGGCGGCTGGTCGGGGCTGCTCGAGCGCTTTCGCCAGCTCGCCGGCTAGCGACAGGACGGGGCATTGGCCCTGCCGAGGCCTTCGTGCGATTGCAGTGATACTGCGAAGCGTCTCGCTTCCAGACATCGCATCGCATGTATTTTCGCGGCCTCGGCACCGCCACGCCTCCGTCCCGCTACACCAAGGCCGAGTGCCTCGCCGCGTTCCAGCGCTCCGACTGGTTCGCGCGCCTCGACAGCCGCGCCCATCTCATCGCCCGCACGGTCCTGCAGCGCGACAACGGCATCGAGGCGCGGCGTCTCGCCCTCGATTCGCTCGACGAGGTGTTCACGATCGACCCGGACACGCTCGATCGCCGCTTCCTCGCCCACGCGCCGACGCTCGCCGCCGACGCGGGCCGGCGCGCGCTCGCTGCAGCGCTCCTCGACGCCACGGCGATCGACGCGGTCGTCGTCAGCACCTGCACCGGCTACCTCTGTCCCGGTCTGTCGGGCTACGTCGTCGAGCGGCTCGGCCTGCGCGCCGACGTCCAGGCCTTCGATCTCGTCGGCCAGGGCTGCGCCGCGGCGCTGCCGAACCTGCAGCTCGGCCGCTCGCTGATCGACTCGGGCGCGGCCGCCCACGTGCTCTCGGTCTGCGTCGAGGTGAGCAGCGCGGCAATGTACCTCGACAACGATCCGGGCGTCCTCATCAGCGCCTGCCTGTTCGGCGACGGCGCCGGCGCCGCGGTGCTCTCGGCGATCCCCGCGGACAACGGGCGGCGCATCGAATGGAAGGACGGCGCCTCGCTGGTCGAGCCGAAGCAGCGCAAGGCGCTGATGTTCGAGCAGAAGGACGGCATGCTGCGCAACATCCTGACGCGCGAGGTGCCGACGCTCGCCGCCGACTACGCGCATCGCGTCCTCGCGACCGTGCTCGACCGCAACCGCCTGACGAGCGCCGACGTCGGCGCCTGGATCATGCATGCCGGCGGGCGCGACGTGCTGCTCGCGCTCGAGCGCCGCTTCGAGCTCGACCGCGACGCCTTCCGCTACAGCGCGGCGATGCTGCGCGAGTACGGCAACCTGTCGAGCGCTTTCGTCTACTTCGTTCTCGCCGCGGCCCTCGCCGACGACGCGCCTTCGGGCTGGTGGTGGCTGTCGTCGTTCGGCGCCGGCTTCAGCTGCCACGGTGCCCTCCTGCGCGTCGAGTGACGCCGGCGCCGATCCGCCATGCTGCCGCGCGTCCTCGAGCCCGAAACGCTCGACCATCTCGCGCCCGACGATCCGGTGGCGCAGCGCTCGCGGCGCGATCTGCGTCGCGTCAACGCCTTCATGGGCGCTCGCCGCATCCTCGCCCGGGCGATCGCGCGGGCGCTGCCCGAGAAACGGGCGGGGCTCCGCATCGTCGAGATCGGCTGCGGCGACGGCCGGCTGATGCTCGAGGTGGCCCGTCACCGCGGCGAGCGCTGGCCGGGCGCGCGGCTCGACCTGCTCGACCGCCAGCCGCTCGTCGACGCCGCGACCCTCGCCGCCTACGCCGCCGCCGGCTGGCAGGCGCGGCCGGTCGTCGCCGACGTCATCGACTGGGCCGAGGGCGACGACGGCGAGCGCTGGGACCTCGTCGTCGCCAACCTCTTCCTCCATCACTTCGACGCCGCTTCGCTGCCGCGCCTGCTCGCCGGCTGCGCGCGCCGCGCCGAGGCGCTCGCCGCCTGCGAGCCGCGGCGCAGCCGCTTCGCGCTCGCGGCGGCCCACCTGATCTTCTTCCTCGGCACCAATGCCGTGACGCGCAACGACGGCGTGCTGAGCGTTCGCGCCGGCTTCATCGACCGCGAGTTGAGCGCGGCGTGGCCCGGTGACGCAGCAGCCTGGCGGCTCGACGAATACGACGACGGCCTCTTCACCCATTGCGTCGTCGCCGCGCGCCGGCCGCTGGCGTCGTGAAGACCTGGTTCGACGTCGCGATCGTCGGCGCCGGCCCCGCCGGCTCGGCCGCGGCGATCCTGCTCGCGCGCGCCGGCTGGTCGGTGGCGCTCGTCGAGCGGCAGGCGTTCCCGCGCCGCAAGGTCTGCGGCGAATGCATCGCCGCGAGCAACCTCGCGCTCCTCGACGCGCTCGGCGTCGGCGCCGAGGTCGATGCCCGCGCCGGCGCCGAGCTGCGCCGCGTCGCGCTCATGCGCGGCGGCGAAACCATCGTCGCCGACTTGCCGCCGGGCGAGGGCGCGCATCGCTGGGGCCGCGCGCTCGGCCGCGAGCACCTCGACACGCTCCTCGCCGACGCCGCCGAAGCCGCGGGCGCGACCCGGCTCCAGCCCTGGACGCTGCAGTCGATCACGGGCAGCGCGGGCGACTTCGTCCTCGAGGTCCGGCCCGTCGCCAGCAAAGGCGGCGACATCGAGCTTCGCGCCGGCCTCGTCGTCGCCGCGCACGGCTCGTGGGAGCCGCTTCCTTGCGAGCGCGAAGCGAGGCGCGAGGCGCGTGCGCCCTCCGACCTGTTCGCGTTCAAGGCGAACTTTCGCGCCGCCGCGATCGCCGCCGACCTGCTTCCCGTGCTCTCCTTCGCTGGCGGCTACGGCGGCATGGTCGTCGCCGACGACGGCATCGCGACGCTCGCCGGCTGCATCCGCGCCGATCGTCTGCAGGCGATTCGTGCGGCGCAGCCGGGAGTGCGCGCCGGCGACGCGTTCGAGGCGATGCTGCGGCGCGAATGCAGTGGCGTCGCCGCGGCGCTCGCCGGCGCCGGGCGCGAAGGCGGATGGCTCGCGAGCGGGCCGCTACGGCCCGGCATTCGCCTCGGCGATCGCCGCGCCGGCGGCGATGGCTTCTTTCGCGTCGGCAACGCCGCCGGCGAAGCGCATCCGATCGTCGGCGAAGGCATCAGCATGGCGCTGCAGTCGGCGTTCGTCCTCGCCGCGCTGGTCGGCCCGGCGCGCGCCGACCTCGTCGTCGCGTCGTGCGCGGTGGCGGCGCAGCGCCGTGCGCTCGCGGCCTACGAGGCGCTCTGGCGGCGTCGCTTCGGGCGTCGCCTGCGCCTCGCCGCCGCTTTTGCCCACGTCGCGATGCGGCCGGCGCTGGCCCGCGCGGCGTGGCCGTTCGTGCGCCGCTGGCCGCGCGTCCTCACCGAAGGCGCTCGCCTCAGCGACAAGACGCGCTGCGCGCCGGAGGCGGCGCGGCTCGTCGGCGGCGCGGCATGAAGAAGACGGCAGCAGCGGTCACGGCCACCGCCACCGCCACCGCCATGGCCACGGCCACGGCCACGGCCATGGCCGCGATGCGGCCCGCCCGCTTCGATCGCCTCGACGCCCTGCGCGGCGTCGCGATTGTCTGGATGGCGGCGTTCCATTTCTGCTTCGACCTCAACTACTTCGGCTTCATCCACCAGAATTTCTACGGCGATCCGTTCTGGACCGTGCAGCGCGCCTGCATCGTCACGCTCTTCATGGCCTGCGTCGGCGCCGGCCAGGCGATCGCCTCGGCGCAGCATCAGACCTGGCGGCGCTTCTGGCGCCGCTGGGCGCAGATCGCCGCCTGCGCGCTGCTCGTCTCGTTCGGCTCGTGGCTGATGTTCCCGCGCAGCTTCATCAGCTTCGGCGTCCTCCACGGCATCGCCGTGATGCTGATCGTCGCCCGCCTGACATCGTCTTGGGGCGCGTGGCGCTGGCCGCTCGGCCTGGTCGCGATCCTGCTGCCGAAGCTCGTCGGCGATCCGTTCTTCGACACCCGCTGGACCAATTGGGTCGGCCTCGTCACGCACCTGCCGGTGACCGAGGACTACGCGCCGATCCTGCCCTGGCTCGGCGTCGTCTGGTGGGGCGCGGCGGCGACCGACTGGCTGCTCGCGCACCGGTCGTCGCTGCTGACCGGCTCGCTGCCGCGCTCGCTTCGGCCGCTCGCCGTCCTCGGCCGCTGGAGCCTCAGCTTCTACATGGTCCACCAGCCGGTGCTGATCGGCCTGCTCTGGCTGGTCGCTACCATCGGCCGATGACGCGCCACCTCCTGTTCGGCTTCCATGCGGTCGGCGTGCGCCTGAAGACGGCGCCGCGCTCGGTCGTCGAGGTCCACGTCGACGCGAGCCGGCGCGACCAGCGCATGCGCCAGCTCACGGCGCGCGCCGAAGCGGCCGAGGTGCGTCTCGTCGACAGCGACGACAAGCGCCTGCGCGGCCTCGCCGGCAACGATCGGCACCAGGGCGTCGTCGCGATCGTCGAGGCGGTCGCGCGCAGCCACTCGCTCGACGACACGCTCGAGGCGGCCGAGGCGAGCGGCGAGCCGGCGCTCGTCCTCGTCCTCGACGGCGTCACCGATCCGCACAACCTCGGCGCCTGCCTGCGCGTCGCCGACGGCGCAGGCGCGCACGCGGTGATCGCGCCGAAGGACCACGCCGTCGGCGTCAACGCGACCGTCGCCAAGGTCGCCAGCGGCGCGGCCGAGACGGTGCCGTACTTCATGGTCACCAACCTGGCGCGAACGCTCGGCGAGCTGAAGGAGCGCGACATCCGCGTCGTCGGCACCGCCGAGGACGCGCCGCGCTCGATCTACGACCTCGACCTCACCGGACCGGTTGCGATCGTCTTCGGCGCCGAGGGCAGCGGCCTGCGCCAGCTCACGGCACGCACCTGCGACGAGCTCGTCCACCTGCCGATGAAGGGCGCGGTCGAAAGCCTCAACGTCTCGGTCGCGAGCGGCGTCTGCCTGTACGAGGCGGCGCGGCAGCGCCGCGCGCGCGCCGCCGCCGCGCCTGCCGCCGCCAACGACGCCTGAGGTCGCCCATGCCGGTCATCGAGGTCAGGCATCCGCTGGTTCGCCACAAGGTCGGGCTGCTGCGCGAGGCGCGCCTGTCGACCAAGAGCTTTCGCGAGATCACCGCCGAGCTCGGCCGCCTGCTGACCTACGAGGCGACCGCCGATTTCCCGCTCGAGCGCGTGACGGTCGAATGCTGGAGCGGCCCGATCGAGGTCGATCGCATCAGCGGCAAGAAGGTGACGGTCGTGCCGATCCTGCGTGCCGGCCTGGGCATGCTCGAAGGCGTCCTCGACACGATCCCGAACGCGAAGGTGAGCGTCGTCGGCATCGCCCGCAACCATGCGACGCTGCTGCCCGAGCCTTACGTCGATCGCCTCGCCGGCGGCCTCGCCGCGCGCACGGCGATCGTCCTCGATCCGATGCTCGCCACCGGCGGCTCGATGAACTCGGCGATCGCGCTGCTCAAGTCGCGCGGCGCGACCGACATCCGCGCCCTCGTCCTCGTCGCCGCGCCCGAAGGCATCGCCGCCCTGACGGCGGCGCATCCCGACGTGCGCTGCTGGACGGCGGCGATCGACGACCACCTCGACGCCGACGGCTACATCATCCCCGGCCTCGGCGATGCCGGCGACCGCATCTTCGGCACGCGCTGAGCGCCCGTCGAACGACAGGCCTCGCGACGCTCAGCGCGGCAGCGAGTTCACTTCCCTTTCCCAGCGATCGATCAGGCGCTTGCGCTCGGCCGCCTTGCCGTATTTCTCGAAGTCGTACTTGAGGAGGCGGACGTTGTCGATGATCGGGATCTTCGGATCGGGCCTGAAGGTCTTGTTCGCCGGCACCTGCAGCGAGTTGGCCTTGGCGCCGAGGCTTTGTCCGGCCGGGCTCATCAGCCAGTCGTAGTAGCGCTTCGCGGCTTCGCGGTTGCGCGATCCCTTGACCAGGGCGATGCCGCCGACCTCGTAGCTCGTGCCCTCGCAAGGCGCCGTGCTCCTGACCATCGTGAAGCCCTGCTGGCGTTCGTTCTCGAAGCCGAAGATGAAGCTCACGCCGATGCCGACCTCGCCCTTGGCGACGCTCTTGGCCTGCGCCGTGCCGCTGCGCGTGTACTGGGTGACGTTGCGGTGGACGCGCTTGAGGTAGTCGAACGCCGCGTCCTCGCCCATCATCTGGACGAGGCCGGCGAGGATGGTGTAGCCGGTGCCGCTCGATCCCGGATGCGAGGTCTCGATCTCGCCCTTGTACTTGGGGTCGACGAGGTCGGACCAGCACTTCGGCGGCGCGAGGTGCTTCTTCTTCAGCACGTCCTCGTTCCAGCCCAAGCCGATCGCGCTGGTGTAGAAGCCGCCGACGAGGTTGCCGCTGAGCGCGTACTGGC
>DASYKC010000044.1:0-21314 GCA_035995885.1 Caldimonas sp.
CGGAACGGTCCCCCACCGATCTGATAATGCCGCTTGAGGTCGCGGGCTTCGAGCAGGACCGGGTCGCTCATGTGCCGGCTTTCAGCTCGCCGCTGTCCGCCGGCATTGCGGCATCGAGGGGCTTCAGGCAGCGCACCTGACGGCCCTGGCCATCTTGAGTCAGGGCCGGGCGCTCGCGCCGGCATCGCTCATCGGCATAGGGGCAACGCGGGTTGAACAGGCAGCCCCTCGGACGATCATCGACGCCCGGCACCACACCGCCGATGGTGGTAAGCCGGCGCCTCCCGGTGCTGCGTTCCGGCAGGGCTTCGAGCAGCGCGGCTGTATAGGGGTGGCGCGGACGCTCGAACAGCCGGTCGGCGGTCTGCATCTCGACCGCCTGGCCGGCATACATCACCATGATGCGCTGCGCCGTCTCGGCGACGACGCCCATGTCATGGGTGATAAGGACGAGCGCCATGCCGCGCTCGCGCTGCAGATTGAGCAGCAGATCGAGGATCTGTGCCTGGATGGTGACGTCGAGGGCCGTCGTCGGCTCGTCGGCGATCAGCAGCAAGGGGTTGCACGCGAGCGCGATCGCGATCATCACCCGCTGCCGCATTCCGCCGGAGAGCTGATGCGGATAGTCGTCGAGGCGCTGCTTCGCGGCCGGGATCTCGACCAGCTCGAGCATCTCGAGGGCGCGCCGCCGCGCCGCGTCGCGGGCCATGCCGAGGTGCAGGAAGGCCGCTTCGGCGATCTGGTCGCCGACGCTGAAGACCGGGTTGAGGCTCGTCATCGGCTCCTGGAAGATCATCGCGATGTCGCGGCCGCGGAGCTTGCGCAGCGCCCGCGCCGGCATCCGGGCGAGATCGACGACGGGGCCGGCACGCGTCCGGAACAGGATCTCGCCGCCGGCGACGCGCCCGGGCGGATCGACGATCAATCCCATGATCGACAGGCTCGTCACCGACTTGCCCGAGCCCGACTCGCCGACCACCGCCAGCGTCTCGCCGGCGTCGAGCGTGAACGAGACGTCCTCGACCGCGCGGACGAGACCCGCTTCGGTCGCGAACTGGGTGTGCAGGTGGCTGACCCGCAGCAAGGGGCCTGGCACCGCGCTCACAGGGCCTTCCTCAGCTTGGGGTCGAGCAGGTCGCGGAAGCCGTCGCCCACCATCTGCAGCGAGAGCGCCGACAGGATGATCGCGATGCCGGGAAAGACGACCAGCCAGATCGCCTGATGGGCGAACTGCTGGCCGCTCGAGATCATCGAGCCCCAGGTCGGCAGCACCGGCGGCACGCCGACGCCGAGGAACGACAGGCCGGCCTCGGCGAGCACCGCGTAGGCGAAGATGAACGTCGCCTGGACCAGGATCGGCGAGGCGATGTTCTGCAGGACGTGGATGAAGAGGATGCGCCAGGTCGAGATGCCGAGTGCTCGCGCCGCTTCGATGAAGAGCAGCTCGCGCACGACCAGCGTCGAGGCGCGAACGACGCGGGCGACGCGCGGCGTGTAGACGATCGCCAGCGCCAGGATGACGTTCGTCATCGACGCGCCCAGGACCGCGACCAGGGCGATGGCGAGGAGGATGTCGGGAAACGACATCATCGCGTCGACGAGGCGCATGACGGGGCCGTCGAGGCGGCGGAAGAACCCCGCCGCCAATCCCAGCAGGACGCCGCAGACCATCGAGATGACGACCACCAGCGCGCCGATCAGGAGCGAATAGCGGGCGCCGAAGACGACGCGCGAGAAGACGTCGCGGCCGAGCTCGTCGGTGCCGAACCAGTGCGCGGCGCGCGGGCTTTGCAGCCGGTCGAGGACCTTCAGCGCCATCGGATCGTAGGGGGCGAGCCAGGGCGCGAAGAGCGCCACCAGCGCGACGAGGGCAAGGATGGCCGCGCCCGCGAGCACGACCTTGCGCCGGAACAGCTTGGCTAACAGCGCGGATCTCATCGCCTCAGTAAGTGACGCGCGGATCGACGACCAGGTACAGCAGGTCGATCGCCAGGTTGATCAGCACGTAGAGCCCGGCAATCACGAGCAAGGCGCCCTGGATGACCGGATAGTCGCGCCGCAGCACCGCCGAGACGACCAGGTTGCCGATCCCGGGCAGGCCGAACACGGTCTCGGTGACGATCGCGCCGCCGACGAGCAGCGCGAACGTGAGGCCGAGCACGGTGAGCACCGGGATCAGGGCATTGCGCAAGGCGTGGTGCAGGATCACGCGCGCCTCCGACGCGCCCTTGGCGCGCGCCGTGCGGATGTGATCCTCGCCGAGCACGTCGAGCATGCTCGCGCGCGTGAAGCGCAGGATGAGCGCCGAGTTGACGACGCCGAGGACGATCGCCGGCAGCACGAGGTGATGGAGCCGGTCGGCGAGCGCCACGCCGGGGTCGCCGTAGCCTGCGACCGGAAACCAGCCGAGGGCGACCGCGAAGATCTGCATCAGGATCAGGCCGAACCAGAAGCTCGGGATGCTCGCGCCCAGCATCGCGAATCCGGAGAAGACCTGGTCGATCGCCCGGCCGCGCCAGACCGCCGAAGCGATGCCGCAGGGAACGCCGATCAGCGCCGCGATGGCGATCGAAAAGAGGGTCAGGAAGAGCGTCGGCTCGGCCCGTTCCCAGAGCGCCTGCGTGACCGGGCGCTGCAGGAAGATCGACTGGCCGAGGTTGCCGCGCGCGAGCTCCTTCAGCCAGTAGGCGAACTGCAGCGGCAGCGGCTTGTCGAGGCCGTACGAGGCGCGCAATTGGGCGATGTCGGCGGCGGTCGCCTGCTCGCCCAGCATCACCGCCGCGGGGTCGCCCGGAGCCAGGCGGGTGATGAAGAAGACCAGGGTGGCGACGAGCAGCATCACCACCGCCATCCCGGCGAAGCGGGATGCGAGGTACCGCGTCATCTCACTTCTGCAGGCCCGTGTTCCAGAAGAAGGGCCACGGCATCGCCACGTAGCCGTCGAGCTTGCTCGAGCGCGCCGTCACGCTGTTGAAGTTGCCGATGCGGATGTACGGCACCTCGGTGTAGACGACTGACTGGATGTTGCCCCACAAGGCGCCGCGCTTCTTCGCATCGGCTTCGGCATTGAACGCGGCCAGCGCCGCGTCTTTCGCCGGCGAGCTCCACCAGCCCGGCGCGCCGTCGCCGAGCTGCGGCGGGGTCAGCGTCGGCTCGGGCAGGACGGCCGAGTGCGTGATGTAGATGTCCCACAGAGCGGGATCGTTGCGGCGCTGGATCAGGGTCGACCAGTCGACCACCTGCATGTCGGTCTTGAACCCCGCGGCCTTGAGGTTCTCGGCCATCACCAGCGCGATCCGGTAGTGGAAGTCGTACTGCTGGCTGGTGAGGATCTTGATCGGCGTGCCGTCGTACTTGGCCGCGGCGACGAGCGCAGAGGCCTTCTTCGCGTCGCCCTTGCCGTATTGGTCGGTCCCGGCCGTCGAGTAGAACGGCGTGTTCCTGGCGTAGTGGTTGGCCTCGGCGCTGTAGAACTTCGGGTCGCCGAAGCCGGCGCCGAGCATGTCGGCGTCGTTCAGGCTCGCCTGCACCGCCTGGCGCAGGGCGACGTTGGCGAGCGGCCCCTGCTTGGTGTTGAGCACGAGGTAGGGAAAGCCGAAGGGCGCGGTCAGGACCGGCTTGACGTTGGCCGCGCTCTCGAGCCGTGCGTACGATTCGACCGGCAGCACGTCGGCAAAGTGGTACTGGCCCGAGAGCGATCCTTCGACGCGCGTGTTGGCGTTGGGAACGGGGATGAAGCGCAGCTCGTCGAGCAGGGCTTCGCGCTTGCCGGCATAGCCGCTCGCCGGCTCGCTGCGCGCGCTGTAGCCGTCGAAGCGCACCAGCTGAACGTACTGGTCGGGCTTTCTCTCCTTGAACATGTACGGCCCGGTGCCGACGAACTGGGTCAGCGGCGTGGCGATCGAGTCCTTGGCCATGATCGCGGCGAAGCCGTTGGGCAGCGCCAGGTGCGCCAGCAGCGGCGCGTACGGCCGGTTGAGGGTGATGACGATCGCGTTCGGTCCCTTGGCTTCGACGCTCTTGATCTCCTTGCCGACCGCCTTGCCGCGGGGCGCGGTGTCGGTCCAGCGCTTGAGCGAGGCCAGGACGTCGTCCGACGTCATCTCCCGTCCGTTGTGGAACTTGACGCCCTTCCGCAACTGAATCGTGTAGACGAGGCCGCCGTTCGAGACCGCCGGCAGGCTCTCGGCCAGCATCGGCGCCACGTTCCAGTTGGCATCGAAGGTGTACAGCAGCTCGTACACGTGCAGCATGATCGTGCCGACCAGGTCGGCCGTCGACGCCATCGGGTCGAGCGTCTGCGGCTCGCCGATCATCGCGATGTTGGCGGCGCCTCCTCGCGGCGGAGCGGCCGGCGCGTCGGCGCTGGCAAGTGCCATGGCCGCGGCGACGATGATCGGCGCGATGGCGCGACCCGTGCGAGAGGCAATCAACGACTGGCCGAACGGCACGAATCCCCGGGTGATGCGAAGCATGGGCTCTCCTTGACGATGCGTGCGCCGGCTGGTCGCAGCAGTCATTCGGTGCTGCCGCTTTGGTGTAATTTAATTACACCCACAGTCAGTCTACGCCGGTCGGGTGCGGCGTCAATGCGGCACATCCCAGTGGCTTCGCGAGGAATCGGCCTTGAGCTGACCGGGGCGGGCGTGGGCGCCGAGAACGCCGGTGCAGGGATTGCAGCGGTGTAATTTACTTTCACCAACCGACAGGCGGCGCCCGACGGATGGAGCGGATGTTGCGAAGGCCGCTTCGCGCCCTTTGGCCCGCCAATCAATCGCTCAGTTCGGTCGGAAGACGTCCTTCGGAATACCCGCCGCTGCGAAGAGGTAGTCGCGCGAGTCCTCGAGTTGCGCGCGCAGCCGGGACAGGTTGGTGTCGAGGAGTTTCCCCTTCCATTTGCGCACCTTGCCGGCAACGATCACGGTTTCGACGTTCGACCGATCCATCAGCGATACGACCGCTCCCGGCACCTGGTTGAGCGGCGCGACGTTGATCGCGTTGGCGTCGAGGATGATGATGTCGGCCTCCTTGCCCGGCGTCAGCGAGCCGGTCTTGCGGTCGAGACGCAGCGCCTTGGCTCCGTTCATGGTGGCGAAGCGAAGCACGTCGCGGGTCGTGAGCAAAGGCGGCGTGCCCGGGGCCGGTGTCGGCCACTGATTGGGCGGAGAGAAATTTCCCTGCTCGAGCACCATCTGGTTGACGAGGGCGCGCTGCACGTTCATCGTCGAGCGCATCTGCGTGAAGAAGTCGGCCGTCAGCGTGCACTCGACGTCCACGCTCAGCGACGGCTCCATGCCGAGGCTCTGCATCTTGAGGAGGGGCGGCATGCCGTGGCGCATGTTCATCTCGATCGGCACGGCGAGCGAGACCTGCGCGCCGACGTCCTTGACCCTCTGCCAGGCGGGGTCGGCCATCCCGGTCATGTGGATGAACAGGTTGTCCGGTCCGATGCCGATGTGGCCGTTGCCGCCGGTTCCGGCGGCGAGCTTGTCGAAGATCGGGCGGATGCCGAACGGCGAAAGGATATGCGCCGCGATCTGCAGCCCGAGCTGGCGCCCGATCGTCCAGGACAGGTCGGTCGTCGGATCCCCGAGATAGACCTCGCCGCCCATGATCATGTGGACGAGCTGGTCGCTCGATGAAAACCACTGCTTCTTGATGCGCGGCGCATCGCTCGGGTATTTGTTGCCGGGGTTGGTGCCGAGAATGTTGGCACCCGCGCTTTCGAAATAGCCGAAGGCGGCGCGGCGTCCGGTGTCGAACAGCGCCTGGATAGCGGCGTCCGAGTGCTGCGGCGAGTGATGGATCTGCGAGACGTCGTGTACCGTCGTGACGCCGTCGTCGAGCTGGCTCAGGCCGCCGAAGAGCTCGTTGATGTAGACGTCCTGCGGGCGATAGACCGGGGCGAACTTCAGAAGGATGAATTCGAAGTAAGTCGTGTTGCCGCTGGGCGAGCCCGACCCGTCGTTGATCAGCACCCCATCGGCGAGAAAGCTGCGCAACGCGGTCTCGAACTGATGGTGATGCGTGTCGATGAAGCCGGGCATGACGATGCGGCCGCGCGCGTCGATCACTGCCGCGCCGCCGGCGTGCAGGCTCGGCCCGACGGCGAGAATCCTCTTGCCTTCGACCAGCACGTCGGCCTGCGGGAAGTCGCCGACCTGCGGGTCCATCGACATGACGGCGCCGCCGCGAATGAGGTAGCGCCGACCGTGACCGCCACTGTCCTCCGGCTCTCTTTCGTCGCTCGCGGCGGCAGGGCGCGGTGCCAGCAGCCCGAGCCCCGAGGCGGCTATTCCGGCCGCCGTCGTGGTCTTCAGGAACTTGCGCCGTGAACCGGAATGATCTTGCGGGAATCCCCTGTCGCAGAGCTTGCACATCTTGTCTTCCTCCAGCGTGAGTCGTTTGTGATGGACCGGACTCTTCTGGTCATTCTGCGGCGGAGCGTTGCCAATGTAAACCGCCCTGCCGACGCCGCAGCCCGACCGCGGGAGCATGTCCGAGGCGTCGACGACCCCGGCATACCATCTGGCGATGAAATGCCAGCGCTGCCAACTCGATGTGTCGGTCGACTTCGCGTTTTGTCCCGGCTGCGGAAACAAGCTTGCCGCAGCGTCGTCGGCAGTTGCCGTCGCAGCAGCCGATGCCGACCGTCGATCGGCGACCGTCCTGTTCGCGGACCTGACCGGGTTCACGACGATCTCGGAGAAGCTCGATCCCGAGGATGTGCGTGCCCTGCAGACCGATCTGTTCGGGACCCTGAGCGGCGTGGTCGAGCGATTCGACGCATTCCTCGAGAAATTCGTCGGTGACGCGGTGATGGCGGTATTCGGCGCGCCGGTGGCGCACGAAGACGACCCACAGCGTGCCTTGCACGCGGCGATCGCGATGCATGAATGCGTGGCGGTGCTCAGCGAGCGTTGGCGAGATCGACTCGGCCATCCGCTGACGCTCCATATCGGCATCGATTCCGGTCGGGTCGTGGCCGGCAATCTCGGAACATCGGCAGGCGCGGCCTACGCCGTCACCGGAGACACCGTGAACACCGCGGCCCGGCTGCAGGCAGCGGCGGAGGCGGGGCAGACGCTGGTGAGTCGCGCGACGTTCCAACTCACGCAGCGCGAGTTCGAGTTCGAGGCGCGCGGGACGCTGGAGCTGAAGGGCAAGGCCGAGGCGTTGCCGGTCTACCTGCTGCTGGGTGTCGATGACCGATTGCAGTCCCTGCGCGGCCTCGCCATGCACGGGCTCACCGCACCGCTCATCGGACGTGACGCCGAAA
Organism: Caldimonas sp.; assembly: GCA_035995885.1. Classification (GTDB taxonomy): domain Bacteria; phylum Pseudomonadota; class Gammaproteobacteria; order Burkholderiales; family Burkholderiaceae_C; genus Schlegelella_A. Next base: position 7,280 of record DASYKC010000044.1, read on the forward strand.
TCGAGCAACTGCTGGCTGCCGCGAATCGAGTGCCGCAAGGTCAAGCACAAGTCCTCAGCCTGGTCGCGGAAGCCGGCGTCGGGAAGACACGGCTGGTCGGCGCTCTGCTCGATCGGCTCGGTTCCGCTGCCGGATTCGCCGATGCGTCGGTCCGACGCGTCGTGTGCTCCCCCTTCGGCCAGCGACCGTATGGCATCACTGCGGGCCTGTTTCGCGAGGCGTACGGCATCGCAGCTGCAGACTCGCTGGAAGAGGCGCGCCACAAGGTCGCCGAGGTCCTGCGGGCCATCGGCGCCGATGACATCGAGCTGGCTCTGGTGGTCCCGGTGATCGGCTACATCCTCGGCCTGCAGACGCTGGGGCAATCCGACGAGGCCGAGCCCGAGCGGCTCAAGCGCCAGATTTTCATGACCTTGCGCACGGTGCTCGAGCGCCGCCTCTCCCTCGGGCCGCTCGTGCTGGTGGTCGAGGACTTGCAGTGGGCGGACGCGGCGTCGATCGAAGGCCTGCACACGCTGTCGGACTGGCTGTGCGAACGTCCGCTGATGGTCGTCCTGAGCGGCCGCCCGCCGTTCGACCCGGTCGCCCTGGACGTCGGCCGGGCCCGGCACACGGTGCTGAAGCTGCCTCCCTTGACGAGCGGCGCCATCGAAGCGCTGCTCGCTGCCTTCTTCGCGGCTGCCGCCGAATACCCCATCGAACGCGAACTGCACGAGCGCATCGTTCGGCAGGCCGGCGGCAATCCCTTGTATCTCGAAGAGGTCGTGCGCGCACTGATCTCGAACGGCGTCCTGACATGCAACGCAGGCGGATGGTCCTGCTTGCCGGCAACCGACACCGTGAACGTCCCGTCGTCGATCGAAGGCCTCTTGTTGTCGCGGGTCGACCACCTGCCCGTGAAGGGTCGGCGCACGCTGCAAAGCGCCGCCATCCTGGGCTCGGAATTCGAGTCCGCGCTGCTGGCCGCAGTCGATGAAGAGGCCGCGGATCCGACCGTGCTCGAGATGCTGTGCGACACCGAATGGCTGCTTCCGGTACGAGCCGCTGTCGCGCCCGACGAGCCGGAACCTTCACCTCCGGCGCATCGCTATCGCTTTGCCAGCACCCTGGCGCACGAAGTGGTGTACCAGAACCTGTTGTTGCGCCGGCGAACCGCATTGCATCAGCGCGCCGGGACGGTCCTCGAAGGCCTGTCCGGCACCCGTCCGGCGCGGCTGGAAGACCTGGAGGCCCTGTGTCATCACTTCAGTCGCAGCGAGGATCAGGCGCGCGGCGCCCGGTATCTTGCAGCGGCCGGCGACTGGGCGCGCGGCATCTACGCCAACGAGGATGCCCTGCGCTACTACGCGCGGGCCCTGGCCATCTTGCGCAACCTGGGCTCGTCCGACGACCAGGCCGTCGTCGCCATCCACGAGCACATGGGCGACCTGCTCGGGCCCATCGGTCGCCGCGACGAGGCCCATGCTCAATTCGACGCCGTCGTGACGCTGGCCCGGGCAATCCGCGACCCCGTCCGCGAGGGGCGCGCGCAGCGCAAGCTCGCCGGCCTGCACTGGGACGCGGGCGAACGCGACCGCAGCCTGGACTGCCTGCGTGAGGGCTTGCGCTTGCTCGAGTGCCGCGTAGAAGCGGTCGGCAGCGACATCGACGCCGACATCGAGCTGGCGCATGTCTTCCACGAAATGGGACGGCTCCTGTTCCGAAGCGGCGACAGCCCCGGGGCCGACATGTGGGCCCGCCGCGCCTTGCTGCAAGCCGAGCACGCGGCAGAGCGGGGCCGGAACGATCCGGTCATCAGCCGGGCCGCTGCCCTGGCCATCTCCCACTCGCTCAATACGCTCGGAGCCGCGCTCGCCCGACTCGGACGTTCGGCCGAAGCTGTCGAAAGGATAGAGCGCAGTGTCGCGGTGGCTCAGGAAGCGGGGCTGCTCCAGGCGGCCTGCCGAAGCTATGCCAATCTCGGCGTGCTGTATTCGACGCTCGACCCGGGACGCGCCGTTCAGACCTGCCAGATGGGGCTCGATGCCGCCAAGAAAATCGGCGACCTCGGCTTCCAGTCTCGCCTCTACGCGAATCTCGCGGTTGCCTTCTGCTCGCTCACTCAACGCTGTGACGACGAGGGGCTGCATGCCGCGCAATCCGCGATCGATCTCGACCGGCAGCTCGGGCTGCTCGACCATCTGGCGGTGCCGCTGATCGTTCTCGGGCAGATTCACCAGTGCCACGGCAATGCCGACGACGCGCTGCGGTACTACGAGGAGGCGCTCGCGCTGGCCGAGGAAATGGACGAGCCCCAGCTGATGTTCCCCTGCCTGGAGGGAATGGCGACCGTGTTTCTCGATCGAGGCGACGACGCCCGCGCCGAGTCCTACTTCATCCGCGCGGACGAGGTGTGCACCCAGGCCGGCGTCGATCGCGACTCGCTCGTCGTGCTGCCGTTTCTGTGCTGACCTGCGGTCAGTGAGCGAGGCTGCTCGCGGCGGCGACAAGCTCCGCCGCGGTCGGAAAGATGGAGAGCTTGTTCGGATCGTCGGAGGCTTCGATCTGAACCCAACGGACGATGCCCTCGGCGTCGACGAGAAAGTGTCCGACCAGCTGGGTCGGATGCGTCGCCAGGATCGCATGATCGGCTTCCTGCATCTCGAAGCCGTCCTTGGCGTTGAGCACCGTGTTCGCTTCCATCGGCTGCACCTTCTCGGGCAGCTCGCCGGCGGGATCGATGCGTGCCGCCATGAACTGCTCCAGGGTGGCCTGGTACGGCCACTTCGGCGCTTCGCTCGAGCCGTCGGGCAGGAACTCCGCGCGCGGCACACCGAACGCTCCGTGCGTCAGGCAGTCGGGGTCGCTCAGCAAGGTGACGGGCGTCGGCCGGTGGCGAAAGTACATGCGGGCGCGGTCCAGCGGCGTATTGATGACGGCGAGCGTCTCGATCCCCGCGGCAAGCAGGGCCGGCTGCGCTGCGCTCAGCTGCACGACCTGACGGCGACAAAACGGGCAGTGCAGCCCGCGATAGAAGCCGACCAGAAACGGTCGGCCGCGCAGATCGGCGAGAGAGACCGTGCCTTCGCGATTCGCGGCGGGCAGCGTGAATGCCGGTGAAGCTTCGCCCGGCTGCAGCGGACGCCTCTGGTTTGCCAATGAATCCTCCTCGCGTTTCTCGGCTCGGGTGAACGGCCGACCTGCGATCGATTGTCGCAGGACCCGCAACGGCGCTGTGGCGAATCGCTGCGCTCGAACCGGCGCTCGCGCTGCGATTTTTCCGATTGCCATCGCCGTCGCCGCTGCCTATGCTGCCTTCGAACTCATCAAGGGAGACAACCCGTCGTCGCGCACTCTTCACCGCTGGACGTCGACTCGGTCGCGCATCACCTCGCGAGATTCGTCAGCGCCACGTGCGGCGCGGGCAGCACCGCCGAAGGCCTTCGTGTGATGGAGGCCGGCCATGCCGGCCTCACGTTCGGCTTCGACCTGGTCGGGCCCGAGCCGGCCCGGCGTTGCAGCCTCGTGCTGAAGCTGGCGCCGCCCGGCGTGCGCCGCTCGGGCAACACCGATGTCTACAAGCAGGCGCCCTTGCTGCGCGCCCTTCACGCCGCCGGCCTGCCTGCGCCCGACGTGCCGTACGCGGATGCAGGGGAATCGTGGTTCGGCACGCCGTTCATCATCATGGAGCGCCTGCCGGGATTGCCGTTTTTCGTCTGGCAACCCGATCCGACGTTCGATCGATCGGCGCCGGCAGTGACGCCGCTCTACGAGCAGACGATCGATGCCATGGCCGCGATCCACCGTTTCGCCTGGCGCGCTCACCTGCCCGACTGGGAAAAGCCCCGCGCGCTCGTCGACGAGGTCGTGCGCTGGGATCCGGTCCTCGCCAAATCGCCGCGTTCCGACTGGATCGAGAGCGGCCGTGCCGTGCGCGAGCATCTGCTCGCGACGCGGCCCGACGGTGCGCCGATCGGGCTCGTGCACGGCGACTGCCAGCCGGGCAATGCGCTCTTCGATCGCGGCCGGCTGACCGGCCTGATCGACTGGGAGCTGGCATCGATCGGCAGCCGTCGCATCGACGTCGGCTGGATGATGATGCTGGCCGATCCTGCGAGCTGGCCCGACGGGTGGCGGCCGGTTTGCCCGATGACGCCGGCGCAGGTTGCCGCCCGCTATTCGCAGGCGATGGCGGAGGCCTGCGACGACCTGCCGTGGTATCAGGCCTTCGCCGGCTACCGCCTCGGCGCGATCGCCTGCCTCAATGTCCACCTGCACCGCAGCGGCCGGCGGCGCGACGACACCTGGGAGCGATTCGCCCTCGCCATCGAGCCGATGCACGCACGCGCCGCCGCGATCCTCGCGTCCACGCCGCTCACCGCCGGAGCTTCACGATGATCGACTTCGCACTGCCGCTCGAGCACGTCGACCTGCGCGAGCGCGTCGCCGCGTTCATCCGCGACGAGGTCATTCCGCGCGAAGGCGATCCGCGCCAGGACGCGCACGGCCCGAGCGATGCGCTGCGCCTCGAGCTCGTCGATCGCGCCCGCGCCGCGGGCCTGCTGTCGCCGCATGCTCCCGTGGCCTGGGGCGGCCTGGGTCTCGATCACCGCGGCATGGCGGTGGTGTTCGAGGCCGCCGGGTACAGCCTGCTCGGGCCGCTGGCGCTCAACATCCAGGCACCGGACGAGGGCAACACCAACCTTCTGATCAAGGTCGCCAGCGCGGCGCAGAAGGAACGCTGGTTGCGCCCTCTCGTGGCCGGCAGGATCCGCACCGTGTTTTCGATGACCGAGCCCGACGACGGCGCCGGCGCCGACCCGTCGCTGCTGAAGACCACGGCCCGCGCCGACGGCGACGACTTCGTGATCGACGGCCGCAAGTGGCTGATCACGGGCGTGCCCGGTGCCGCGCTGAACATCGTCATGGCACGCACTGTCGATGCGGGCGGCCACGACATCGGCGCCAGCATGTTCCTGGTCGACATCGACGCGCCGGGATTTCGAGTCGCGCGCCAGCTCGACACGATCGACGCCGTCTCGCCCGGCGGCCATGCGGTCGTCGAGTTCCAGGGCGTCCGCGTGCCGCGCAGCGCGGTGCTGGGCGAGCTCGGCCAGGGCCTGCGCAACGCCCAGGTGCGTCTCGGTCCGGCGCGGCTCACCCACTGCATGCGCTGGCTCGGCGCGGCGCGGCGCGCTCACGACGTCGCGGTCGACTACGCGCGGCGCCGCCACGCGTTCGGCAAGCTGATCGGCGAACACCAGGGCGTCGGCTTCCAGCTTGCCGACAACGAGATCGAGCTGCATTGCGCACGGCTCGCGGTCTGGCACGCCGCCTGGCTGCTCGATCAGGGCCAGCACGCGCGCACCGAGACGAGCCAGTGCAAGGTGTTCTGCTCGGAGGCGCTGAGCCGGGTCGTCGACCGCTCGCTGCAGATCCTCGGCGGGATGGGCATCACGACCGACACGGTGGTGCAGCGCATCTACCGCGAGATCCGGCCGTTTCGCATCTACGACGGCCCGTCGGAGGTGCACCGCCACGCGCTGGCGCGGCGAATCGTCGGCGCATGACGCGAGGACCCCATGCTGATCACCCGCGCCGCGACCTTCGACGAGATCCACCGCACGTTCCGCTGGAATCTGCCCGAGCGCTACAACATCGCCCGGGACGTGTGCGACCGCCATGCCGCGGGTCCCGAGCGAACGGCGCTGATCCACGAGCGCGCCGACGGCAGCGTCGCGCGCTACAGCTTCCAGCAGATCCAGCGGCTCGCGAACCAGTGCGCGAACACGCTGCGCCACCTCGGCCTCGCGCAAGGCGACCGGGTGTTGATCTATCTCGGCCAGGATCCCGCGACCGCCGTCGCCCACGTCGCCTGCTGGAAGTCCGGCCTGATCTCGGTGCCGACCTCGCTCCTGTTCGGCACCGACGCGCTCGCCTACCGCCTGCGCGACAGCGGCGCCAAGCTCCTGATCACCGATGCCGCGCACTTTGCCACCGTCGTCGCCGTTCGCGAGCAGGTGCCCGGTCTCGCCCACGTGATGCTGGTCGATGGCCGAGCCCATGCCGGCGGCGCGCTCGATTTCTGGGCCGAGCTGGCGCGCGCGTCCGATGCATTCGAGACCCTCGCGTTGACCCCCGACACGCCGGCCTTCATCAACTACACCTCGGGAACGACCGGCCTGCCGAAGGGAACGCTGCAGGGCCACCGCTCGATGCTCGGCCACATGCCCGGCCTCGAGCTCGTCTACGACTTCATGCCGCAGGCCGGCGACGTGATGTGGTCGCCGGCCGACTGGTCGTGGCTCGCCGGCCTGATGGACGTGCTGATGCCGGCGTGGTTCTGCGGCCTGCCGGTGCTCACCTACCGCAACACCAGCTTCGATCCCGAAGAGGCGTTCCACCTGATGGGCAAGCACCGCGTGCGCATCGGCCTGCTGACGCCGACGATGCTGCGCCGCCTCAGCGTCGTTGCCGATCCGCTGCGCCGGCACGGCGTCGCGCTGCGCTCGGTGATCAGCGGCGGCGAGTCGGTCGGCCGCGAGACGCTCGAGTGGGCACGCGGCGCCCTCGGCATCGAGGTCAACGAGGTGTTCGGCCAGACCGAATGCAACATCGTCCTCGGCAACTGCACCCAGGTGCTGACGCCCAAGCCGGGATCGCTCGGCAAGGCCTTGCCCGGCCACGACGCGGCGATCGTCGACGACGCCGGCCAGCCGGTCGCCGTCGGCGCCGTCGGCAACATCGCCTTCCGCCGTCCCGATCCCGTCATGCTGCTCGAATACTGGGGCAACGCCGAAGCGACCCGCGCCAAGTTCGCCGGCGACTGGCTCCTCACCGGCGACCTCGGCCGCTGCGACGAAGACGGCTACTACTGGTACATGAGCCGCGCCGACGACGTGATCACGAGCGCCGGCTACCGCATCGGCCCGGGCGAGATCGAGGACGCGCTGAACGGCCATCCGGCGGTGTCGATGTCGGCGGTGATCGGCGTGCCCGATCCGGTCCGGACCGAGGCGATCCATGCCTTCGTCGTGCTGCGCCCCGGCCATGCAGCGAGCGCCGAGCTGGCCGAGACGATCCGCGAGTCGGTGCGAACGCGTCTGGCGCGCCACGAGTGCCCGCGCGAGATCGAGTTCGTCGATGCGCTGCCGCTGACCACGACCGGCAAGATCATGCGTCGCGAGCTGCGCCAGCGCATGCACGCGAAGAGCTGAAGGCGCCGGCTACCTAGGGAAATCCTTGGCAATGCGCCCTTGCGCAAGGCAGCGGCGGCGACGAATATCTCCGACGATAGTTACCCACGGGTAACCGAGCCGCACGAACAACAGGTCGACCGCGCCAGCGCACAGGCTCGACCCAGGAGACATGCTTGGCTGCTGCCGGGATCGTCGCATCGCCGTGGTCGCTGCCGCGCGATCGCGCGAGCGAGCGCGCGATCAAGCGTGAGGCGGTGCTGCGCGCGGCGGCCCAGCTCTTCAACGAATTCGGCTACCACGACACCTCGCTCGCGATGGTGGCGGCGCGCCTCCAGGTGACCAAGCCGACGCTCTACTACTACGTCCAGAACAAGGAAGAGATCCTGTTCGAATGCGTCCGGCTCGGCCTCGAGCTGCTTCGCTCGGCGATCGCCGGGGCCGCCGCCTCCGGTGGCAGTGCCCTCGACAAGCTGAAGGCGGCGATGCACGAATACGCGCTGATCGTCACCCGCGACTACGGGATGTGCCTGATCCGCGTCGGCGAGGATCCGCTCGCGCCGGCCGGCCGCAAGGAGCTGCGCCGCCTGAAGGCCGAGCTCGACCACGAGTTCCGCGCGCTGATCGAGCAGGGAATCGCCGAAGGCTCGCTTGCGCCGTGCGATCCCAAGCTTGCCGCCTTCACGCTCGCCGGCGCGCTCAGCTGGATCGGTCGCTGGTACGACCCGAACGGCCCGCTCGGCGCCGAGGCCGTGGCGCGGGAGAGCACCGCGATCCTGATGAACGGCCTGTCGCCGCGCCGAGGCCGGCCTCAGGCGAGCGCGCGATGAAGCGGCAGCCGATCTCGCAGCAGACGATCGTCTTCACGATCTTCGTGCTGATGTTCGTCGGCTTCAGCCTGTTCCTGCCCGGCTTCTTCGCCGCCGGCAACCTGCTCGGCCTGCTCCAGAACGTCGCGATCCTCGGCATCCTCGGCCTGGCGATGGCGATCGTCGTGATCGGCCGCGGCATCGACATCTCGATGGTCGCGGTGCTCGCGGTGCCGGCCGGCCTGGTGCTGCAGCTCGTGCAGGACGGGCACTCGGTGCCGCTGGCGTTCGCGGCCGCTCTGGCGCTCGCGCTCGCCTTCGGCCTCGTCAACGGCTGGCTGATCGCATACGCCGAAGTGCCGTCGCTGTTCACGACGCTCGCCTCAGGGCTCTTCCTCGCCGGCCTCGGCCAGGTGGCGTTCTTTCGCCTCGACATCGTCCAGTGGAGCCCGCAGCTCGACAAGCTGTCGTGGGTCGGCCGCGGCACGCTGCTCGGCGTGCCGATGCCCGTGATCATGTTCGCCGCGATGGCCGTGGCGGTCTCGTTCTTCCTCCGCCGCACGCGCCTGGGCACCTATGTCTACGCGATCGGCGACAACCCGTTCGGCGCCCGCGTCACCGGCATTCCGACCCGCCCCGTGATCGTGCTGCAGTACGTGCTCGCGGCGCTCATCGGCGCGTTCGCCGGCATGGTGATGGCCGCCTCGGTCAACAGCATGCCGACGCGGATCTACAACTCGACCCTGATCTACGACGTGATCCTGGTCGTCGTCCTCGGCGGCATCGGCCTGTCGGGCGGACGCGGCGGCGTCGTCAACGTCGTCATCGGCACCTTGCTGATCGGCACGCTGCTCAACGGCATGACGATCCTCGACGTCTCGTATTCGGCGCAGAACCTGGTCAAGGGCGTGATCCTGCTGGTCGCGATCCTGATCGACTCGTTCATCAATCCCCGCAACGAAGAGACCGCGCAGCAGGGCGACATCTGAGCCGCGGCGCCTTCCCGATCCCGACGGCGGCCCGGGCCGCTTCCTTCCCCACGACGTTCAAACAGCAGGAGACCGACATGACACCCTACCGCCTATCCACCCGCTCCACCGCGGCGCTCGCGGCCCTGACGCTCCTCGCCGGCCTCGCGGTCGGCCCGGCCGCGTGGGCCCAGGGCAAGGGCATCGACGAGCCGTTCCGCGACAGCTACCGCAAGACGCTTTCCGGCAAGACCGTCGCCTACGTGCCGGTGGCGCTCGGCTTCGATCTGGCGCAAGGCTGGCTCGAAGGCCTGAAGAAGGAACTCGAGCCGCTCGGCGTGAAGATCGTCGTGCGCGATCCGAACTGGAACACCAACGCCGGCGCCCAGGCCGTGACCTCGCTGATCAGCGAGAAGCCCGACGTCATCGTCGTCCACAACCCCGACGTGCAGACCTACGCCAAGCTGCTGCAGAAGGCCGAGTCGCAGGGCATCCAGGTCGTGCAGATCAACATGCGCTCGGCCTATCCATCGGTGGTCTACGTCGGCGCCGACTGGATCGAGGTCGGCGAGAAGGCGACGAGCGCGGTCGTCAACGCCTGCAAGGGCAAGTCGAACAAGATCGCGGTCGTGCAGGGCGCGCTCTCGGCGGCCGCGAGCGCCTATACCCTGAAGGGGGTCGAGAACGTGCTCGCGAAGAACCCCGACATCAAGGTCGTCTCGAGCCAGGCCGCCGACTGGGACGCCGCCAAGGCGAAGGGGATCACGCAGACGGTGCTGAAGCAGCACCCCGACCTGTGCGGCATCGTCGGTTTCTGGGACGGCATGGATTCCGGCACCGCGGCCGCGGTCAAGGAGGCCGGCCTCACGGGCAAGGTGTTCCTCGCGACGTCGGGCGGCGGCGAGCAGAAAGGCGCCTGCGACCAGGTGAAGTCGGGCGCCTTCGACCTTGACCTGAGCTACGACGTGCCGACGCAGGCCAGCAACATGGCGGCGTCGATCAAGTGGCTGCTGCAGAACCCGGGCAAGACCGGCACCGCGAAGGGCTCGATCTACACCACCCTGATCCCGATCACGAAGGCCAACGCGGCGACCGAAGGCACGTGCTGGAAGCTCGGCAAGACCTGACGGCCGCATGGATCGCACCGCAGCATCGCTCGGCCCGGCGCCCGTCGAGGAGCGCTGGAGCGACAGCCTGACCCGCTGGCGCTACCGCTACTGGCCCGACCACGCGCTCGGCGAGATCCTCGCCAAGCGCTGGATGGAGACGGCGATCCCGGTGATCGTCCTGCTGCTCGTCGCGTTCGCGCTGGCGCAGGCGATCCCCAACTTCCTCTCGCCGGCCGCGCTCGCCGACACCGGGCGCCAGGCCGGCGAGATCGGCTTCATCGTCCTCGGCATGGCGCTGGTGATGATCGTCGGCGGCATCGACCTCTCGGTCGGCTCGATGTTCGCGCTGACCAATTTCTGCGCGCTCTACCTGATGCACGTGCTGAAGTGGCCGGTCGCGCCGGCGGTCGTCGTCACCCTGCTGTGCGGCGCCGCGCTCGGTGCCGTCAACGGCGTCCTGATCGGCTACTTTCGCCTGCGTGCGTTCCTGACGACGCTGATCACGCTGATCATCTATCGCGCCCTCTACGACCTGCTCACCGCCGACTACGCCACCGCGATCGCCGGCGGCCTGCCCGACTCGCAGGCCTGGGACTTCATCGGCAACGGCGACTGGCTCGGCGTGCCGACCGTCGTCTACGTCTACGCCGCGGTCGCGATCTTCGGCCACATCTTCCTGACCCGGCTGCGCCCGGGCTGGCACGTCACCGCCATCGGCGGCTCGCGCCGATCGGCCTACAACACCGGCATCGCGGTGCGCCGCACGGTGGCGCTCTGCTACGTCGCCAGCGGCGTGCTGACCGCGCTCGGCGGCACCTTCTTCGCGTCGCGCCTGGCGACGGCCGGCGGCGACATCGGCGTCAGCCTCGAGATCACCGTGCTGACCGCGGCGGTGCTGGGTGGCATCAGCCTCGGCGGCGGCAAAGGCTCGGTGATGAAGGCGCTGGTCGGCACCCTGATCGTGCTGCTGATCATCAACGGCCTGACGACCCTGTCGCTGCACGGCGGCTACAACCGCATGGTGCTCGCCGGCATCCTGCTGCTCGCCGCGGTGATCGACATCCGCTGGCTGAAGAACCGGCACCGGATCGTCAACAAGGTCTACGTCAGCCCGACGTACCACGGCATGCCGCCGCTGCCCTCGACCGCACCCGACTGCGGCACCGCCTGGGCGCTGAACGACCGGCTGCGGCCGGCGACGCCGATCGGCCTCGGCCGCATCGAGGGCCCGGAGGACGTGATCCTCGACCGCCACGACAACCTCTACGCAGGCTCGCGCCACGGCGACATCATCCGTTTCCTCGCGCCCGACTACGAGCGCATGGAGGTCTTCGCGCACATCGGCGGCACGCCGCTCGGCATGGCGTTCGATCGCCAGGACAACCTCTACGTCTGCATCGGCGGCATGGGCCTCTATCGGGTCACGCCCGATCGCAAGGTCGAGAAGGCGACCGACGAGACCAACCGCAGCTACTCGTCGATCAACGACGACAGCCGCTTGCGCCTGGCCGACGACCTCGACATCACCGACGACGGCCGCATCTTCTTCTCGGAGGCGACGGTGCGCTTCGAGATGCACGAGTGGGCGACCGACGGGCTCGAAGCGCGCGGCAACGGCCGGATCATCTGTTTCGACACCAACACCGGCAAGACGCACACCGTCATCCGCGATCTGAAGTTTCCGAACGGCGTCTGCATCGCCAGCGACGGCATCTCGTTCCTGTTCGCCGAGACCTGGGGCTGCAGCGTCAAGCGCCACTGGTTCGACGGGCCGAAGAAGGGCACCACCGAGATCGTGCTCGAGAACCTGCCCGGCTTTCCCGACAACATCAACAACTCGTCCGACGGCCACTACTGGATGTCGCTCGTCGGCATGCGCTGCCCGGCGCTCGACCTGGCCTGGAAGATGCCCGGCTTTCGCAAGCGCATGGCCAAGCGCGTGGCGCGCGACGAATGGCTGTTCCCGAACATCAACACCGGCTGCGTGCTGAAGTTCAACGAGCAGGGCGAGGTCCTCGAGACGATGTGGGACCTGGGTGGCCAGAACCACCCGATGATCACCTCGATGCGCGAGCACCGCGGCTATCTCTACCTCGGCGGCATCATGAACAACCGGGTCGGCCGGCTGAAGCTCGAAGGCGCCGATCCCGACTTCATCCAGTACGACCGGCGCTGGGGGAAGGCGGCGTGATCGACGCCCTGCTCGACTGGAAAGACCGGCTGCTCGGGCGCGGCGACGCCTCGATCACGGTGCCGGTGTTCGACGGCGCGCTGAAGTCGAACAACCTGCTCGAGGAGGCGGCGGCGTTCGCATCGCTCGAGGCGCCCGAGGACCTCGCGACCGACGGACGCTCGCTCTATGTCGCCGACGGCGCCGCGGTGCTGCGCTACGACGTTTCGACGGCCGGCGCAGATCGGGGCGCGACCGAGTCGCAGCGCTTCGACCGCCCCGTCACCGCCCTCGCCTGCCTGGCCGATGGCGGGCTCGCCGTCGCCCTCGACGGTCGCGAGCTGCGCATCGTCGGCGGCGCCCACGACGGTCGCCGCTGGGACGCCGTCGGCGGCTCGAAGCTGAATGCCGTCAACGCGATCGGCGTCGCGCCCGACGGGCGGCTGCTGGTCACCGACGGCTCGCTCGAGCACGCGTTCGGGCAGTGGCGCCACGACCTGATGGGACTCGGCCGGAGCGGGCGCCTGGTCGAGCTGCAGCCGGCGAGCGGCGAATCGCGTGTTCTCGCGACCGGCCTGGCCCATGCGTTCGGCGCCTGCGCGGCGGGCCCCGAGGTGTGGGTCAGCGAGAGCTGGTCGCATCGGCTGCGTGCTTATGCCGGCGACAAGCGCGGGCGCGCCGTCACCGACTCGCTGCCCGGCTACCCGTCGCGCATCTCGGCCGCGGCCGGCGGCGGCTTCTGGCTCACCTGCTTCACCCTGCGCACCCAGCTGGTCGAGTTCGTTCTGCGCGAGCACGCGTACCGCAAGCGCATGCTGGCCGAGATCGAGCCGCAGCACTGGATCGCGCCGGCGCTGAACTCGGGCAACACCTTTCTGGAGCCGATGCAGGGCGCCCAGCTGAAGATGATGGGCGTCGTCAAGCCGTGGGCGCCGCCGCGCTCGTACGGCCTCGTGATCCGCCTCAGCGACGAGGGCCTGGTGCGCTATTCGCTGCACAGCCGCTTCGACGGCAAGCACCATGGCGTCGTCGCCGCGGTCGAATGCGGCGGCGACTTGTTCGTGCTCGCCAAGGGCTGCCGCAAGGTCCTGCGCCTCTCGGTCGCGGCCGCGGAACGGAGCCTGCAGGGATGAGCCCGAACCCGCCGGCCGTCGCGGCGACCATCCTCGAGCTGCGTCAGGCGACCAAGAAGTACGCCGGCGTCGCGGCCATCGATTCGGTCGACTTTGCCCTGCGCACCGGCGAGATCCACGCGATCGTCGGCGAGAACGGCGCCGGCAAGTCGACCCTCACGAAGGTGATGGCCGGCGTCGTCAACCTGACTTCGGGGCAGATGCTGGTCGAGGGGCAGCCCGTCAATCCGCGCACGCCGAACGAGGCGCTGCACCTCGGCGTCGCGATGGTCTTCCAGGAGACCAGCCTGGTGCCGACGATGACGGTGGCGCAGAACCTCTTCCTCGGCCAGGAGAAGTTCTTCAACCGCCTGCGCGGCATCTACATCGCGGCGCAGCAGTTCCTGCAGTCGCTCCAGTTCGACGTCGATCCGACGGCGGTCGTGAGCCTGCTCGGCGCGGCGAAGAAGCAGATGGTCGAGATCGCGCGCGCGGTGCTGCACAACGCCAAGGTCATCATCTTCGACGAGCCGACCGCGAGCCTGACGCCGGAGGAGAAGAAGTACTTCTTCGACCTCGTCTACAACCTCAAGGCGCGCGGCGTCTCGGTGATCTTCATCTCGCACGCGCTCGAGGAGGCGCTGCTCGTCTCCGACCGCATCACGGTCCTGCGCGACGGCAAGCACGTCGTC
>DASYKC010000045.1:0-10531 GCA_035995885.1 Caldimonas sp.
CCCTTCGGGAATGGTGGACTGATCGGGCGACGTGCTCATCGCGCCGATTCTCGCCGCTCAGATCAGCGCGGGCTGGATCCGGGTTTCGCCCTGGCAGTGGACCGCGTACAGCAGGCCGAGCGGATTGCCGTGGTCGGCGAGGAATTCGCGGCGCAAGGCGAGGAACACGGCGCCGAGCTCGGCGCCGTCGAGGAAGCGCTCGAAGAAGCGCTTCGCCCACTCGGCCGCGAACAGCGCCGGCGTCTTGCACTGGGTGCCGACGACGCCGCGCGCGCCCTTGGCCATGAAGTAGGGGACGAAGCCGTCGTAGAAGGCCGGCGACATCTCGGCCGACTCGCAGGCGTTGATGAACACCAGCGGCTTGCCGGGCAGCGCCGTCGACGTCGGCGCGTCGAGGTTGAGGTCGGCGAGGGTGATGGGCGCGTCGGCGAAGACCAGCGACGAGGCATCGGGCCCGCCGGGATCGCCGAGCCCCACGGATGCCGCGTGGCAGTAGAAGTAGAGGATCTGGTCGTCGGTCGTCGCGTCGGCGAGGGCGCGCATCACGTCGACGCTGCTCGTCCTCGACGTCACGCCGACGCGCTTGCGCGCCGCCTGCGCCGCGGTCCAGTACGCGGTCGTGTCGGCGACGTAGCTGCCGCCGAGCTGCGCGTCGATGCCGCTGTTGACGTTGATGCTGACCGCCAGGCGCGGCTGGTTGCTGAGGATGTCGCTGTCGCTCACTGCCATCTGCGTCTGCAGCGGGATCTCCTCGATGACGTGGCGCATGCCGATGAACAGGTTCCAGTCGAGCGTCGCGCCGGCCGACGCGTCGCCCATGTAGAGGAGGCCCCACGGGATCGGCGCGACCTCGGCGACCACCTGCAGGTTGAGCCGCTTCGCCGGATCGCTCGCGACCTGGCGCAGGAAGTTGCCGACCACCTTGAGGTCGGCGCCCGCCGCGGGTCCGAAGAAGATCTTCTGGAACAGCAGCGCGCCGGCGCGGGCCATCGTCCTGAGCGCGAACTCGCGGTCGGCGTCGGCGATGTCGATGCCGGTCTGGAACACGTAGACGCCGTTCGCGTCCTGGTGCATGACGACCTTCATGAGCTCGCGCCGCGCCGCCTCGACCGCGCTGGCGAGGAAGGCCGGTTGCAGCGGAATGCGCGCATGCGAGGCGACGGCACCGAAGACGGTGCAGTCGTAGCCGTCGCCGTCGAGGCGCAGCTCGAGGCTGACGTCGCGCGGCCGCAGCGTGCTCGCCGCCGACAGCGGCCGCCCGCGCACCGTCGTCTCGACCGGCACCTTCACCGTGCCGCCGACGACGAGCTTGATCGCGATGCTCTGCAGGAAGTTGCCGTCCTTGTGCAGCGTCGCGGCGATCGACGACGGCCCGTCGTGCCGCGGCGAGAGGTCGAAGCGCGCCTTGTTGCGCGACTTGCCGGCGCGCGGCACGCGCAGCAGCTGGACCGGGTTGGCGATGTCGAAGTCGGCGCTCGAGAGCTGCACCGTCACGGCGGTCTCGTCGACGCCTTGCGCGAACAGCGACTGGTCGGCGAACGGCGCCGCGGCCAGCGCATCGGCGTGCTGGGCGACGTCGACGTCGAAGGCGAGCGTGTACCAGCTGCCCGCCTGGAGGATCTGGTCGGCGGCGCCGTCCTCGAGCGCGACGTTGACCCATCGCTGCGACGGCAACGGATCGGCCGGTCCCGGCGGTCCGGGCGCGCTCCGGCTCGCCGGTACGGCCGCGGCCGGCGCGTCGCGAAACCGGATCGGCTGCATCGGCACGACCGGCTGGCCGGCCGTCATGTCCTCGGCCTCGAAACCGCGTTCCTGCTGCTGGTTCTGGCTCTGGCGCTGCCCTTGCGGCGCCGGCGGCATGGCGCGCTGGCCGTGTCGCTCGGCGTCGAGCAAGCCGCCCGACGGCTTCGGCGCGTGTCGCGCGTCGTCGTTCGTCGCCTCGGGCGAGAGCGTCGCTCCGGGGGGCGAAGTGCCGCCCGCCAGCGCCGCCGACCAGAACGCGTGCGCGACCTCGGGGTGGGCGATGTCGCTGTGCGCGCCCGACGCGCCGCCGCCGGTGGCGATGATCGCGCTCGCCTCGAGGTTGTAGATCGTCCCCGGCCTGAAGCCGTAGGCGAAGGTCGCTGCGCGCATCGGCATGTCCTCGATGCCGCGCGTGCCCTGGATGCCGAACGCGCCGATGCCGCCGTACGCCGGCAGGTCGTTGCCGAGGACGAGCTGCTTCCGCACCTGCGCGCCGAGCGGATAGAAGCGGCCGACGGCGCTGTCGTGCGACGAGCGCGTCGTCACGATCGGCCCGCGCACGAGGCCGTGCTCGACGATGCGATTGAAGTAGCCCGGCGTGCCGGCGGCGTAGGGAATGTCGCTCGCGTACGACCAGAGCGAGAGCGCGCCCTGGACGAGGAAGAGCGAATCGACCGGCCGCGGCAGGTCGGGCTTGCCGGCCGGCCCGGCGACGGTCGCGGAGACGACGATGCAGCCGAAGCTATGGCCCATCAGGTGAAAGCGCGCCCGCGGCGCCGCGATCTGCAGCCGCGCGAGCAGCTCGTGAGCGCCGTTCTCGCCGAACTCGCGCGCGCGGTCCTTCATCTTCCAGAACGAGAGCTGGCGCAAGGGCGAGAGGAAGAGGCCGCTCACGGTGTCGCCGATGCCGAGCAGCTGGGTCGCAGGCCGCGCCGCGCCGGCGCTGCTCTGAGCGATGATCGCCGCCGGATCGAAGCCTTCCTGGTCGGCGCCCGGCGCCGCCGCGCTGCCTCGCGCGGCCAGGCCCGATTCGGCGAAGAGCGTGTTGTAGGCGTCGAGCAAGGCCGGCGACGGCGTCGCCGAGCTCGTCTCGCGCCCGGCCGATTCGAGGATCGTTCGGATCGCGGTGCGGGCGCGCGGCGTGTCGGCGATGCGCGCCGCCCAGGCATCGACCTCGGCCGGCGCCGCCGGCGCGGCCGCACCGCCGGCGGAGAGGACGGCAGGCGCGCCGGCTGGAGCGTTCTCGTCGCCGAAGGGCAGGCTCGGCCAGTGCAGGCCGATGATCAGCGGCGCGAAGCCGCCGGGGCGCTTCTCGGCCGCGGCGCGATCGGCCTGCTGCGCCGCCATCGCCCCGATCCAGCGATCGAACTGCGCGATCGCCGCCGGCACGTCGCCCTGCCAGCCGTGGCTCGAGAAGAAGACGTCGGTGACGGGACGGGCCGGGTCGGCGACGCGCCCTGCCAGCGTCTCGCTCAGCAGCGTGCCGTCGGGCTCGGGTCGCTCGTCGCCCTTGTCGTCGAAGATGACGAGGGCGTAGGTGAGGTCGGTTCCGGAGATGGCGCGTATGGGCATGAGGCCTCCTGGGGCGCGAGCGGCTCGTGCCGTGCACGAGTGACCGCTCGTCGACGCGGCCAAGGCTACCCGTTGCATCGGCGCTCGTAAATCCAGGCGAGGCCCGAGACGCGTCGCGCGGGCCAGGCCAGCAGCTCGCTCCCTTCTTCGTGCAGCCTGTCGCTCGAACGATTGACCCGGCCGCAAGGTGGCGCGGAAACTCCTAGGATCGTCGCTTTCCACGTCCGCCTCATGAAGATGTCCATCGCCGTCACCGGTGCGCTGTGCGCCGCCGCCGTCACCACCGCCGCCCTTGCCGCCAAGCCGACGACGCGCAACCGCGCCGAGATCCCGGCCGAGTTCCGGTGGGACTTCTCGGCGATCTACCCGAGCTGGGCGGCGTGGGAAGAAGGCATGAAGGAGATGGAGGCGCGCATCGGCGCCTTCGCCGCGCTCAAGGGAACGCTCGCTCAGGGCCCGGCGCAGCTGCTCAAGGCCTACCAGGCGTACGACGACATCGGCAAGCTCCAGTACCGCCTCTATCGCTACCCGGGGCTGCAGCGCGACGTCGACACGCGCGACCAGGCCGTGGCCGGGCGCTTCCAGCGCGTCGGCGCGATCTTCGCGAAGTTCGACACCGCCTCGGCCTGGTTCACGCCCGAGCTGCTCGGCCTTCCCGAAGCGACCGTCACCGCCTGGATCGCGCAGACGCCGGCGCTCGCGCCGTACCGCTTCCCGATCCTCGACAACTACCGGCGCAAGGCGCACGTGCTCGACGACAAGGGCGAGCGGCTGCTCTCGCTCGCCGGCCAGTTCAACGGCACGCCGCCGACCGTCTACCAGGAGCTCAGCACCTCCGACATCAAGTTCCCGACCTTGCGCCTCGAGGACGGCAGCGACGTCGTCCTCAGCCCGGGCAACTACGGTGCGCTGCTGCAGACCAATCGCAACCAGGCCGATCGCGGCAAGGCCGCGGCAGCGCACGTCGGCACCTATGGCGCGACGGCGAACACCTACGCGTCGATCTACAACAGCACGCTGCAGCGCGACTGGTTCGTCGCCCAGGCGCGCAACTTCGACAGCACGCTCGACGCCGCGCTCGACGGCAACGCGATCCCGAAGGCCGTGGTCGAGACGCTGATCGAGGCGACGCGCGCCGGCTCGGCGCCGTTCCAGCGTTACGCCCGGCTGCGCCAGAAGCTGCTCGGCCTGCCGAGCTATCACCTTTACGACGCCGCGGTGCCGATCTACCGCAGCGACACGGCCTATCCCTACGAGCAGGCGCGCGAGCTGGCAACGGCGTCGGTGGCGCCGCTCGGCGCCGACTACGTCGCCAGGTACAAGCAGTTCGTCTTCGGCGGCCGCGTCGACGTCTACGAGAACGAAGGCAAGCGCAGCGGCGCCTACAGCGCCGGCGTGTACGGCGTCGGCCCGTACATGCTGATGAACTACAACGACACGCTCGACGCCGCGTTCACGCTCGCCCACGAGGCCGGCCACTCGATGCACACGGTGCTCTCGTACGAGACGCAGCCGTTCGCGACCGCCGACTACACGATCTTCGTCGCCGAGGTGGCATCGACGACCAACGAGCGCTTCCTCCTCGACCAGCTGCTGAAGCAGACGAGCGATCCGAAGGAGCGCTTCCTGCTTCTGCAGCACGCGGTCGACTCGATCGTCGGCACCTTCTATACGCAGGTGCTGTTCGCCGACTTCGAGCTGCGCGCGCATCGCCTGGTCGAGAAAGGGCAGCCGCTGACGACCGAGGTCCTCAGCACCCTCTACGCCGGCCTGCTGAAGGACTACTGGGGCGATGCCGTCAGCGCCGACGATTTCTACAAGTACACCTGGGCGCGCATCCCGCACTTCTTCAATTCGCCGTACTACGTCTACCAGTACGCGACCTGCTTCGCCTCGTCGGCGCAGCTCTACGACGCGATGACGACCGGCGCATCCGGGTCGCGCCAGGCCGCGACCGATCGCTACCTGACGCTGCTGAAGAGCGGCGGCAACGACCATCCGATGGCGCAGCTGAAGAAGGCCGGCGTCGACCTGACGCAGCGGGCGACTTTCCAGGCGGTGATCGAGCAGATGGACCGGCTCGTCTCGCAGATGGAGGCCGAGGCGGCGAAGATCCGCTAGCGCGCCGTCGCGCCCAGCGCACTGCGGCCGCCTGGCGGTCGTGGGCGCCGACGATGCGGTCGATCACGAGCCTCCTTGTCGCGGCTCGGGATCGACCGCCGCGCAGTGCAGGCGGGCAGGGCGCGCGAAAAGCCCGCACGCGGGCGTCAACGCCGGCCCCGTGGCATCGTTGAATACGTCAAGCCCTTGCCGCTCCCACGCCCATGTCCTTTCGAGCCACGTCTTCGGCAGCGATCGCGCTGCTCTGTTTCTCGGCCGCCGCGTCCGCCGGCCCGGCCGGTGCGCCGCACGCCGCCGCCTGCGTCGCGGCGCTCAAGGCCGAGGAAGCCCACCTCGCCGAGAACGTGAAGGCGGGCGAGCCGGTCGAGCCCGAGCTCCTGAAGGTCGTTCGCAGCGGCATCGCGATCATTGGCACCCAGTACTTCGCCGGCTTGCGTGAAGCCGAGGCGCGCGAGCTCCTGAAGGCCGCCGAGCAGGATTTCCAGACGTTGCCGGCGGCCGACGCCGAGGCGCGCCAGAACGAATGCCTGAAAGAGGGCGAAGCGCTCTATGCAGGCGCGTCGGCGCTCGAGCGGAGCCTCATCACGTCGGCGGCGCAGCGCCGCATCAGGCGGCTGATCGCATCGACCTGAGCGGGCAAGGCGGTCGTCGGTCGCGGCGCAGGCGGCGGCCTGCGGCGGCGAGGGCAGCGAAATCGTGCCCCGCGTGAACTGGTTGGCCCCGGAGTTGCTTTTGGCGAGCCGATGCACCGCTTCGTTGCATCTGGGCGCTCAAGTGGGTGCCCGAACGAGCCGAAGCGGTGAGTAGACCCTTGTCGGGAGACTCGCATGAACGCCAGGATCAAGCAGCTTCGTGACCTCGTCGTCGCGCTCGATCGCGCCGATCGCAACATCGAGGCGATGGAGCCGGCGGCCTACCAGGTGGCCGCCAAGGCCGCCCTCGCGCTGACGAACGAGGAGATGGGGCTGCTGCCGATCGGCGACTTCGCGGGGCCGGTGAGCGCGCTCCAGAGCATGGCGGAGAACATCTTTTTCGGCATCAACGGCTGCTTCGCCGACATCGACGGCACCGGCCGCGCGCCGGTCGCGCTCATCACGACGAGGGCGCTGCTCAAGCGCCTGCGCACGACGTCGTCGCGACCGAGCCAGGAGATCACCGAGAGCCTGTTGACGCGGCTGCGTGCCGTGCCCGAAGCCGAGGCGCCGCGCGCCGCGACCGGCAGGCCGGCGAGCCGGCGCTCGCGCTCGACGCCGTCGCGCGATCGCGGCGACCGGATCAAGCGCTGAGGCTTCGACATCGCCGCGTCGAGAGGCGACGCGCGACAGGCTCTTTGCGCGATATCGCTTCCCGCTGCCTCGCATCGCCGCGGGCGCGAAATATTTTTTCGCCACCGCGCCGTTGATAACCTTGTGCATAACCCGGTTGAGATCCTCGCCGACTCTCTGTCGCCGTCGCGATCGCCTGCGATGCCGCCTTTTGAAGCAGGCGCCGCCTGCCCCTGGCGACGGCCGGCGCGGGCCTGTGCGAATCGATCCCTCTCCGCTAACGTCCGCGCATGCCTTCGCCATTTCAGAGCCGCGGCCGGGTCCTGGCGGTCGACGATTCGTCGGTCATCCGCGAGCTCCTGATCGCTTCGCTCGAAGCTGCCGGCTTCAGCGTCGAGGCGGTCGGCAGCGGCCATGCCGCGCTCGCGGCGGCACGGCACGGCGCCTTCGACGCCGTCATCCTCGATGTCGACATGCCCGGCATCGACGGCCTGGAAGTGGGGCGCGCATTGCGCGACGACCCGCGCACGTGTCGGGCGATGATCGCGATGCACACGACCCTCGACGAGGCCGACGTCCGCGCCGGCTTCGACGGCTACGACTTCTTCCTGCCCAAGCCGTGCAGCGCGCGCGTCCTCGGCCAGTGCGTCGAGCAGATGATTCGCGGCCGCCGCGGCGCGCTCGCCGCTAGGCTGCCGCGAACTTCGCCAGCGTGAGGGCGGTGTCTTGGTCGAGGTCGACGAAGACGGTGCCGATCTTGAATTCCCCCGCCGCCGAGTACGACGAGTAGACGACCTTCGCCGCCACGGCGAGGTCGATGGTCGAGCCGGCGAGCGGCAGCTCGAAGCCGAGCTTGCAGCGGGTGCCCGGCGCGATCGGCCGCGGCGAGAGCAGGCACATGCCGTCGCGGCCGAGGTCCCAGGTGCGGACGATCGCGGTGGTCGCGCCGTACGCCACCGTGACCGGCTGGCGCAGCATCTTGCGCGGAGTCGCTCTGCGGTTTCGATCGTCGGGCAAGGACGGGTTGCTCATCATGGGACGGTCGCTGCGGAAGCCGTCTTATAGATCAAGACGGGCCCGGGCATCGGCGGCGAAGCGACGCGATCGCGTTTCGGGCGCAAGATGGCCTTGTTCAGGAGGCGGACGACCATGGCGCGATACAGCATCGTTTCGATCGACAACGGCAACATCGGCGCCGGCGGGGCGCGAACGAACCGGGGCGACTTCGACTGCGCCGAAGCCGCCGTCAGGCAGGCCAAGCAGCTGGTCGACGGCGCGCTGCTCGAGCATTTCGAGTCGGTCACGTCGGCGCACGAGCTGATGAATCGCTACATGCGCGACGGCAGCGAAGTGCCCCTGATCTACGGCGAGCCGCGGGTCGCGTTCCATGCGTATCAGTACGCGAGAGAGAAGGCGAATGCCCTGTTCGCGGACGCCGTCGACTGAATCTGCGGCGGCGATCCGCACGCGCTCCTCGGCGAGCTGCGCGCAGCTCGCGTCGCGGGCGCTCCCGCAGCGCAGGCTGAGTCGATGTCGGCGCAGAAGTTCATGGCGTGCAGGACCGAGCGCAACTCCGGGTTGACGGACCACTCCTTGTCTTCGACAGGCCGGCGCCGAACTTGAGGCCGCTGGGAGACACTTGCCGCGCAGCAACACCCCGAATCGACCCGACACGATGAGCCTGACTTCCGTCCGCGTCTTCCTCGCCGAGCACGCACCCGACATCGAGATCCTGGAAGCGACGACGAGCACGGCGACGGTCGCGCTCGCCGCGGCGGCGCATGGCGTCGAGCCGGCGCGCATCGCCAAGACGCTGTCGCTCAAGCTGAACGGCGACGTGATCCTGCTCGTGATGAGCGGCACGGCGCGCCTCGACAACCGCAAGTACAAGGACCGCTTCGGCGCCAAGGCCAAGATGCTCGACGCCGAGGAAGTCGTCGCGGCGACGAGCCATCCCGTCGGCGGCGTGTGCCCGTTCGGGCTGCCGCGGCCGCTGCGCGTCTATGCCGACGTGTCGCTGCGCGCGTTCGACGTCGTCGTTCCCGCCGCGGGCGATGCCCACACCGCGCTTCGCATCGAGCCCGAGCGACTGGTGCGGCTCGCCGATGCCGAGTGGGTCGACGTCGCGCAAGGCTGATGCGAGGTCGTCTTGCGCTGCGACGAGTCGCTGAGAAAACAGATCCGCGCCCACCTCGACGGGTTCGAGCGCCATCGCGCCATCCCGGGCACCCATCGGGTCGCCGCGGTCGCCGTCGCCGTCGTCGAAGAGGGCGAGGGCGCCGGGCTCGACGGCATTGCCGTGCCGACAGAATGGAGCCGCGAGGCGGCGTTGATCCTGACGCGGCGCGCGCTCGGCCTTCGCAATCACCCCGATCAGTGGGCGCTGCCGGGCGGCCGCGTCGATGCCGGCGAGACGGCCGAGCAGGGCGCCTTGCGCGAGCTCGTCGAGGAAGTCGGGCTGGAGCTCGGTCCGAGCGCCGTCCTCGGCCGGCTCGACGACTTCATCACGCGCTCCGGCTTCGTCATCACGCCGGTCGTCGTCTGGGGCGGGGCGGCACCGAAGCTCGTCGCCAACGCGGTGGAGGTGGCGAGCATCCATCGCATCCCGGTGAGCGAATTCATGCGCGCCGATGCGCCCTGGCTCGACCACGAGGACGACAGCGAGCAGCCGGTGCTGCGCATGCCCGTCGGCAGCGGCTGGATCGCCGCGCCGACGGCGGCCGTGCTCTACCAGTTCCGCGAGCTCTGCATCGCCGGCAGGCCGACGCGCGTGGCGCACTTCGAGCAGCCCTTGTTCGCACGCCGGTGACCGCGCCGCTTCACGCCGGCTCCCCGGTGAAACCCTGATTGATTTAATTATTGATGTAAATACCGTCACGGCATCACGCGTATCGCCGCCGAATGCCGTCGACCCCCACCATCGCCGAGATCGCCCGCATCGCCGGCGTCGGCACCGCGACGGTCGATCGCGTCCTGAACCGCCGCCCGGGCGTCAATGCCGACACCGTCCAGCGCGTCCTGCACGCGGTCTCCGAGCTCGGCGCGCCGCAGCAGCCGGGCCGGCCGCGGCGCGGCGAGAACTTTCGCTTCGCCTTCGTCCTGCCGGCCGAGGAGTCGCCCTTCATCGGCCTCGTCGATCGCCAGTTCGCCCAGTCGGCGCCTGACTTTCGCCACGGCCACATCACCGAGGTCACGCACCGCATCGAAGCCGGCGACCCGGCCCGTTTCGCCGCCGAGCTGGCTCAGGTCGATTCCTGCCAGGGCATCGCCTTGCTCGCGCCCGACCTGCCGCCGATCAAGCTGGCGATCAACGAGCTCGTTCGCTCGGGCGTGCACGTCGTGACGCTCTTTTCCGACGTCGCCGGATCGATGCGCTCGACCTCGGTCGGCGCCGACAACCGCGCCGCCGGCCGGACCGCCGGCCTCCTGCTCGCGCGCATGGCGCAGAGCGACGGCCGCGACACGCTCTTGCTCGCGTCGCAGGCGACCCGCCTCTCGGCCGAGATCGAGCGGCGCATCGGCTTCGCCCAGGTGCTCGAGGAGCGCTTCCCGAAGCTGCGCATGCTGCGCGTGCCCGACCTGCCTGCGAGCGACGCCGCGGCACGCCGCGCCCTCGCCCGCTTCCTGCAGAAGGGCGTCGATCCGGCGCGCGTCGCCGGCCTCTACAACGTCGGCTCGGGCAGCGTCGGCATGGCGCGCGCGCTCGCCGACGCCGAGCTCGCCGACGCCGTCGCCGTCGTCGCCCACGACCTCACCGACCAGCACCGCGCGCTCCTCAGCAGCGGCGGCTTCTCCTATCTGTTGACGCAGGACATCCACTACTGCGTCGG
>DASYKC010000046.1:0-61537 GCA_035995885.1 Caldimonas sp.
TCAGTCGCACGGCCTCTTCGACGGCGATCTCGTCGAAGGGATTCATGCTCATCTTGACGTTGGCGATGTCGACGCCGCTGCCGTCGGACTTGACGCGCACCTTGACGTTGTAGTCGACGACGCGCTTGACGGGGACGAGAATCTTCATGGATCGATGCTCATATTTTGGAAGTGTGCAAAGGCGCGGAGGACATCGGCTTTCCGCCACCTGCGAGGTCGCCTTCGCGGCATCGGGCACAAATGACGAAGGCCCGACGTCTGCGAAAGCAGAGCGCGAGCCTCATCGTTTCTGTCCGCGCAGGCGCGCGAGCCGTGACTGAATCTGGTCACGACTGACCGGCAAGTTGTTCGCTATCGAGGCCGCGCGCTCGTGCTTCAGGGCGTCGGACAACGTCATGCCTGCTTCTTCCTCGAGCAACCGGCGGTAAGCGACCAGGGCCTCGGGTACGCCGGCCAGCATCTGCCGCGCCATCGCTTCGGCGCGAGGCCGCAACTGGTCGGGCGCAGTCACATGGTTCACGAAACCCCAGACGACCGCCTCCTCCGCGCCGAGAAAGCGTCCAGTCAGCGCCAGTTCCTTGGCGCGGTGCAGTCCGATGCGGCGTACCATCCGCGCCGAGCCGCCCCAGCCGGGCAAGAGGCCGACCTGGACATGCGAATCGGCAAAGCGTGCGTCGGTCGACGCGATGAGCACGTCGCACGCAAGCGCGATCTCGAGGCCGCCGGTGATCGCCAGTCCGTTGATCGCACCGATGATCGGACCGCTGAAGCGCTGCAGGCAGGCAACCGCGTCGTGCTCGTAGGCGGCTGCGGCGACGACTCCGGGCGCGCTCCATTCGTCCAGGTCG
Organism: Caldimonas sp.; assembly: GCA_035995885.1. Taxonomy (GTDB): domain Bacteria; phylum Pseudomonadota; class Gammaproteobacteria; order Burkholderiales; family Burkholderiaceae_C; genus Schlegelella_A. The sequence continues at coordinate 849 of DASYKC010000046.1, forward strand.
AGGCCGGCCGTAAAGGCGCGGCCGGCGCCCGTCAGAATCAAGACGCGGATCGCAGCGTCGGCTTCCAGCTCATCGATGGCCGCGGAGAACTCCTGGCGCATCTTGATCGACAGCGTATTGAGCTTGTCCGGTCGGTTCAGCACCAGCGTGGCGAACCCGTCAGCCGATCGCTCGACCAGGATGGTCTCGAAAGCCATGACGCTCACGCGCCGCGAAAAACTGGCTTGCGCTTCTCGACCATCGCGGCGATTCCTTCCTGGGCGTCGGCGCTGGCCGACACGCGCGCGAGCGTCAGCGCCTCGTCCTCGAGCTGCGCCTCGAGACGCGCTGCGCCGGCGCGCAGGAACAGACGCTTGGTCTCGGCATAGGCGATGGTCGGTCCCTGGGCGAGTTCCTCGGCCAAGGCGATCGCCTCGTCCTGGAGCTTGTCGTCGGCGACGACGCGATCGGCGAGGCCGGCCTGCAGCGCTTCCTCGCTGCTCAGCACTTCGGCGAGCAGCACGAAGCGGCGCGCCCGCGCCGGCCCCATGCGCGCCGTCAAGGTCACCGTCGAACCCGAGTCGCAGCTGAATCCCAGCTTCGCGAAGGCAGAACCGAAGCGGGCGGACTGGCCGGCCAGGACAACATCGCATCCGGCCAGCAAGGCCACGCCGCCGCCCATCGCAAATCCCTGCACCGCGGCGACGATCGGCACCGGCAGCTGCCAGGCGCGCTGCAAGCCGATGTGCAGCTCGGCAGTCCATTGCCGCACCAGCGGGGCCAGATTCGCCCGCACCGGATGAAACGACTTCAGGTCGCCGCCGAAGCTGAAGTTGGCGCCCTCCGCACGCAGCAAGACGGCACGCAGGCCAGGCTCGTTCCAGAGGTCGGAGAACACCTGCTTGAAGTCGCGCCCGAAGTTGCCGTCGAAGGGGTTGCCGCGCGCCGGCTGCGCGAGGCTGAGGACGGCCAGGCCGCCCTGCATCTCGACGCGGATCGAAGAGGTGGAATTCATCGGACATGCCTCCTGTGCGGCAGACTCGAGTCGCTGCCCGTCAACGCCTCGGTGGCGTCATGGAAAGTACCGTAGCAGACAGTACACTACCTCAGTACCGTGTCGTACCAGTGATTGCCCGCCCTCGAGGTGAATATGCTGACTCCTCAAGACGATCTTATCGGCCACCAGTTGCCGACCACGTTCGACCAGATCGACAACAGCGACCCGGCCTGGATGGAGCGCCTCTGGTACACCGCGCATCCGGTGCCGGGCGGCGATGCGATCTTCGACATCGGCCTTGGCTATCACCCGAATCGCAATGTGATGGATGCCTTTGCCGGCGTGGCCGTGCCCGGCCGGCAGTGGAACTTCCGGGCCTCGCGCAAGCTCCGTCCCGACCCGCTCCTCACCAGCGTCGGGCCGCTCTCGATCACCGTGCTGCAGGGGCTGCGCCGGCATCGGCTGGTGCTGGGCGAAAACGACTCCGGAATTCGCTTCGACATCGAGTTCCACGCGACCATGAACGCCCACGAGGAGAAGGCTCACTCGCGCCGGCGCGACGGCCGGGTGACCGAGAACATGGCGCGCGGCCAGCAACTCGGCCGCTACACCGGCTGGCTCGAGTACGACGGCAAGCGGACGGCGGTCGACCAATGGCTGGGCCAGCGCGACCACTCGTGGGGCGTTCGTGCTGAAATGCGCAGCGACGAGAGCGCGCCTCCGCTCACCTTCTATCCGCCCTTCTTCTATTGCTGGACCACGGCGCAGTTCAAGAATCGCGGCCTGCACATCTTCTTCAAGGAGCGAGCGCCCGGCGAGAAGATCTATCTCTCCGGAGAAGAGGTGTTCGAGGTCGGCAGTCGCCAGTCGGCCCGGCACCAGCTCGTCGACGCCCGTCACGAAGCGAAGTGGCACGACGATCCGCTGGGGCAGTCGATGGAGTCTGCGCTGTTCCAGCTGAAATTCGCCGACGGCTCGGAGCGGCCGGTCTCGATCCGGGTCCTGCCGACCAAGTACTTCCTCAAGGGTGGCCTCTACGGCGGCCTGGCTGGCTGGTTCCACGGCGACGATCGCGGCAAGCTCTACCTGGAGCACGACGTCTGGGACCTGACCGACCGCGAGACGCGCCTGCGCGCGCGCACGCTCGCCGACCAGGTCGTCGAGGTGCGCGATGGCGACGAGGTCGGCTACGGAATCATCGAGTACGGCGTCGGCAAGGGCTTCGCGATGTACGAGTCGGTGCAGGCGCACCCGCCGATCTGACCCTGATCAGCTTTCCGTGCCGCTCGACATCTCCGCGAACAAGGGCCGCGGCGAGTTCTTCAACTCGATGCTGACTTCGGCGCGCATCGCTGTGCGCAATTGCGTGTCGATGCCGCTCGCCAGCTCGGGCGAAAGCGTTGCGCGCTGCGCGTCGAGCCAGCGGAGGAGCTCGGCGATGCAGCGGTTGCCCGCCTCCCGCATCGCCAGCAATTCGGCGATCGGCACCGGCTGAGGCACTGCGCCGGCGGGCAGCGCCGGCAAGGCCGCTGCCCCGGGCTGGCCCTCGATCAGGGCGGCGACGCTGGCGAGCGCGCTGCGCTGGGCGGCAATCTGCTCGAGCAGGAATCCGGCCGACCAATCGGCGCGAACCTTGAACGTATTGAGCAGATTGATGACGCCGAACACCTGGCCGCGTGCGAATACGTCGTCCAGGCGAGTCAACACCTCGCTGCGCAGCGTCGCGCACATGCCGTCGACGATGCGATCGAAGGAGTTGTTCATGGCTTGGCCTCGATCGTTTTTTCCATCTGACGCAAGGCGGTTGCGATCTGGCTGCCCATCGCTGGCATGCGCATGTCGTTGAAGCGCCCTTCCTCGAAGCAGCGCGCCGCGGCCATGTGGGTGGCGGCGAGCTTGAGCAGCGAGAACGCCTGGTAGTAACGCACCGAGGCCATCGACACCTCGAAGCCCACCTTCTCGCTGTAGCGGGAATAGAACCAGGCCGGCTCCGCGAGCCGGCTGATCAACTTGCTGCCGCCCATGTACATCGGCAGGCTGGCCCAGCCGAGGTCCTCGTGGGGGTCGCCCAGGTGCACTAGCTCCCAGTCGAGGATCGACGTGATGTGGCCGCCGACCTCGAGAAAGTTTCCGGTGCGGTAGTCGCCGTGGACGATCGCGACGCGCGGCGCGACCGGGCAGTTCGCCTTCAGCCAGCGGATGCCCCACTCGGCGAGCGGATAGGAGCGCATGGCCCAGCGGGCGATCTGCGTCTCCCAGTACTCGACGTTGACGAGCGCGGCGTTGCCCGTGGTGATGCCGCCGGCGAGCGCCGCAATCGGCTTGTCCTGCCAGGCGACGCGATGCAGGGCGGCCAGGGCATCGACGAACTCCTCGGCCAGTTGCTTGCGGTAGCCCTCTTCGAGTCCGGGCTCGTTGGCCGAGACCCAGGGCACCACCGCGTCGCCCGATACCTTTTCGCAGAAAAGGAAGGGGGCGCCGAAGATGGCGGGGTCGTCGCTGCTCCAGTAGGCGCGCGGCAGGGGCACGGCGCTGCCCTCCAGTGAACGCATCGCCAGGGCTTGCGGGTCAGCGCTGTAGGGCGCGAACAGGCCGTAGTCGGGACCCAGGCGCAGGATCAGCTCCTCGCTGCCGTCGCCCTCCTTCAGGCCGGTGACCGGCACCGCGTAGGTCAGCCACGAGAAACCGACCGGAAAGCGTCGCACGGTGCCGACCTGCACCGGGTGGCCGACCTGCCCGGCCAGGTACGCGGCCACCTTGACCGCAAGAGCTGCTTCGTCGCCGATCGCGTTCATCGCCGCAGCAGCTCCGGCAGCGTGGCGCGATGAAAGGCCTCGAACGGACGGCTGCGCTGATGCCGCTCCAGCGTCCACGAATTGCGCGCATTCGGCGCCCCGCCGTCGACGCGAACGCAGGTTCCGGTGATGTAGGCGGCAGCCGGCGAGAGCAGATAGACGATCGCCGCCGAGATCTCCGACTCGGTGCCGAAGCGCTGCAACGGCACCGTCTTCGGGAACTCGAGGATCTTGGCCTTCGCTTCCGGCGCGTAGGTGTCGAAGCCGCTCGAGGCGATCCCGCCCGGCGCCACCGTGTTGACGCGGACGCCCGAGGCGGCCCACTCGCAGGCCGCCGATTCGCTCAGATTGAGCATGCCGCCGCGCGCCGCGCCCGAGTGGGCGAAGTCGGGCCAGCCGTTCCAGATGTCGGCAATCATGTTGACGATGGCGCCGCCGTGCTGCTCCATCCAGCGCGTGTAGACCTCGCGCATGAAGATGAAGCCGCCGGTGAGGTTGTTGCGGACCACCGCCTCGAACCCCTTGGTCGAGATCGTCTTCATCGCCGCCCGGTACTGGCCGCCGGCGTTGTTGACGAGGCCGTCGACGCGGCCGCGCAGCGCAAGCACCGCATCGATCGTCGCACCCACCAACGCCTCGTCGCGGATATCGCAAGGATGGGTGCTGACGCTGCCGCCGTCGTCGGCGATCTCGGCCTTCACGGCCTCGAGCTTCTCTGCGGTGCGGCCCACCAGCGCGACGTGGGCGCCGAGCGCAGCGAGCTCGTGCGCGGTGCAGCGGCCGATGCCGCTGCCGCCGCCCGTGACGATCACCGTCTGCCCCGCGAACAGGCCGGGGCGAAACACCGACTGGTATGGCATCGATTCGCTCCCTAGTACTGGACCGCGACGCGGCCGATGCGCTCGCGGGCGACGATCAGCTTCATCACCTGCGCCGTGCCGTCGCCGATCTCCAGGCCCATGACGTCGCGCATGCGCTGCTGGTGCGGCAGGTCCTTGCTCCAGCCGTAGTGGCCGAAGGTGAGCAGGCATTGGTGAATGACATCGAACGCCGTCTTCGGACCCATCCACTTGACCATCGCGGCCTCGGCCGTGTGCGGCAAGCCGGCGTCGCGCAGGGAGAGCGCGTGGTACGAGAGTTGACGGACCGCGGCGACGTGAGCGTCACCCTCCGCGAGCGGAAAGCTCACGCCCTGGAACTGGCCGATCGGCTTGCCGAACGCCGTGCGCTCCTTGGTGTACGCCCAGGTCTCGTCGAGCGAGGCCTGCGCGGCACCGCAGCACTGCAGGGCGATCAGGGCGCGGCTGTAGTCGAAGCCTTGCATCACTTGCGTGAAGCCCTTGCCTTCGTCGCCGAGGCGGTGGCTCGCCGGCACCCGCACGTCGTCGAAGAACACCGAGCCGCGGCCGATGATGGCGCTGCCGACGTCGTCGAAGCAGGTCCGCGAGATCCCCTTCGTGCCGGCGTAGGGAATGAAGAAGGCGCTGACGCCCTTGGCGCCCTCCTCGGGCGCGCCGGTGCGGGCGAACACGAGATAGGCGTCGGCGCGGTCGGCGAAGGTGATCGAGGTCTTCTCGCCGTTGATGACGTAGTCGGCGCCATCGCGGCGCGCCCGCAGCTGCAGGTTGCTCGCGTCCGAGCCCCCGCGCGGCTCGGTCAGGCAGATGGCGATGACCGCCTCGCCGCGGGTCATGCGCGGCACCCACTCCTGCTTGACCTCCGGGGCGGCGTGGCGGACCAGAATCGCGCCGTTCAGCGAAATGCCGACCGGCACGGCGCTGACGTTGAAGTCGCCGTAGGCGAGCTCCTCGGCGATGACGCCGGTGGTGACGGCATCGACGGCCATGCCGCCGAGCGCCTCCGGCAGGTCGACGCCGAGCAGGCCGAGCGCACCCATCTCGGCGATGAGGTCGCGCTCGAGCACCGCCGCTTTCTCGCGCTTCTGGTAATGCGGCAACAGCCGCTCCCGGGCAAAGCGGCGAGCGGTTTCCTGCAGGGCTTTCTGGTCCTCGGTCAACACCATGGCCGTCGTCTCCAGGCTGATGCGGCAGGGGTCATGGGCATGCCGCAGTTTCAATAAACTTGCTTGCCATCTCGGAGCGCACAACAAGCCGTAGGACGTCGGGCGTTACCAGCTTGGTGACGTTGAGAAGCTTGGAGATCCATTGAGAGGCTGAGCAATGGCTTCAGTTCGCGCGCGGAACCCGATCGGGACCGACACGGAGTAATACTCTAGCTTACCATTCGCCAGCGCACGGAACACGACTGCGCCCGTCGGGCTTAACCCTGAGATGGTTCACACTGGCGGCACGCGCCGGCGCCTCAGGAGCAATCGTGTACCCGGGTTCAGGCCGCCTCGCTCGCCTCCAGATAGCTGAGCAGGTTGCGCTTCATCGCATCGAGAGTCGTCGCCGCGGCACCGAGCTTGGCGTCATCCAGTCCGTCGAGGATGCGGGCGTTGAGCCGGTGACTGACCTTGCGCATGCGCGCGATCAGCTGCTTGCTCTTGGGCTCTAGGAAGATGCGGTTGATGCGGCGGTCGCTCGCGTCGGCGCCCCGGCGCAGCAGCCCCGCCTTCTCGAGCCGGTCGATCAGGCCGCCCACCGCCACCTTGCCGAGATCCAGCTCCTCCGCCAGTTGCGACTGCGTCATGCCGTCCTCGCGCGACAGGTAGGCCAGAACCCACCACTGCGAGCGCGTCACGCTGAGCGGCTTCAGGACGCGGTCGAATGCGCTGCGGCGCAGGCGGGACACGTCGTGGATCAGGAACCCGAGCCGCAGTTCCCAATCGACGCTGTGTGTTTCCGCTGCCATGGAGAGGTGAACGGACCTAGGTCCATTACTGTAAGGATGCGTACATTCTACGGCCTGACGACTTTCAGCGCCCGGCGATCGACTTGATGAACGCCGCCGTGCGCTGCGAGATCAGGTCCTTGTCGTGGTCGAGGGTGGCGACGTGGAACGAGTTGTCCAGCCACAGCAGCTCGACCCGGCTCGCGCCGACGAGCCGCACGATGCGCGGGCCGTTGCGCGGATTGACGACGTGATCGTCGCGCGACTGGATCACCAGCGTCGGGCACTTGATGCGAGGCAGGAGGTCGCGCGTGACGGCGGCCAGGACATAGATCTGGCGAATCGCCGCCACCGGCAGCTCGGCGTAGGCCAGTTCCTTGGAGTTCGGGTCCTTGATGTCGGAGCCCACGCCGGGGATCATTTCCGGCACGGCGCTGTCGAGCGCGAGTCCGGCGAGGTCGGGAATGTCGACCTGGACGATGCCGTTGATCGAAATCGCGCCGCGGATCACGTCGCCGTGCTTGGCTGCGGCGTAGAGCGTCAACGTGCCGCCCATCGACAGGCCCGTCATGTAGATCTGCGAGCATGTCTTCTTCAGCTCGGTCAGTCCCTCGTCCACCGAGGCGATCCAGTCGGCGGCGGTCGTCTTGGCCATCGCCTGCGGCGTCACGCCGTGGCCACGCAGGCGCGGACCGAGCACCGTGTAGCCGGCGCCGTTCAGGTGCTTGCCCAGGCCGCGCATGCTTTGCGTCGTTCCGGTGAAGCCGTGGCAGACGAGCACGCCGATGTCGTTGCCGGGGAAGAAGAAGGGCTCCGCGCCCTCCATGATGGTGTCGGTGGTCATTTGACTTTCCTGGTGGGCTTGGAGGTCTTGCGTGCCGGCCTGCGGGGCGCGGCGCTCGCGTCGGTGGGCGTCTTCTTGTCGGGCTGGCCGAGGGCGATCACCTCGTCGAGGCCCTCGCGCAGGCACGCCACGAGCAGCTCGGGCTCGGTGACGGCGGCGGCGTCGCTGTTCATGCCGATGCAGCAGCGGCCGTTGTGCGACAGCATCGCGATCATCATTCCGCAGCCGGGCGTCGGCGCGAACGGCCAGTAGTGGGTGACCTCGGCGCCGGCGAGAAAGACCGGGAACGGGATGCCGGGGATGTTGCTGATCTGCGCGTCCTGAGCCGCCGTGAAGCCGGCCATGAGGCGGGTCACTGCGGCCATCGGCAAGCGGGTGAGCAGCGGCGTCAGCCGGATCATCACGTCGAGGGCCGGTTCGGCGCGCGTCTCGCGCACGAATCGCTGGATGTGGCGAATGCGCTCGACGGGATCCTTCTCGGCGACCGGCGCGTCATATTGCGAGCCGGCGAACTTGTTGCCGCCGAGCGGGTCATCGCCGGTGCGCAGGCTGATGGGAAATCCGACCGGCATCTCGGTGATCGCGACGCCCATTTGTTCGTGGTAGCGGCGAAAGCCGCCGATCAGGCCGGAGAGGAAGCAGTCGTTGACCGAGCCCTCGACCGCCTTGGCCGCGGCCTTGAAGGCGGCGAGCGGCAGCTCGATGGTGTCGAAGCGCCACGACAGGCTGCGCCGGCGAAAGAGCGGCGAGCCGGGCACCGGCTTGTTGCCGACCATGCGCTTGGCCGAGATCAGGTAGTCGAGCGACTCCTTCGTCGCTGCCGAATCGCTGACCAAGTTGCCGGCGTGGCGTGCCAGGGCCGATGCGGCATTGCTCGCGCTGCGCGGCAACGACGCCACGCCGCTCGCCAGCGCCTTGATGCCCAGACCCATAGACGTGACGACGCGGACGCGACCGCGGTCGCGCGCGGGCGGCTGGGGGCGGACGACGGCGGCGCGGTCACGCGTGAAGACGCGGCTGAGCAACTGCATGATGCCCAGGCCGTCGGAGACGGCATGGTGCAGCTTCAGCACGTACGCGGCGCGGCCGCCCTCGAGGCCTTCGAACAGGGTCGCTTCCCAGGGAGGCTTCGCACGATCGAACGGCGTCATCGCCAGGATCGCGGCGGCGTCGAGCAACTGGCGTTCGCTGCCGGGCGACGGCAGCCGATGGCGACGCACGTGATACGAGAGCTCGAAGTCGGGATCGTCGACCCAGGTCGGATGGCCGACGCCGAACGTGGGCACGACGACGCGCTGGCGAAACCGCGGCACGGCGTCGGCCAGCCACTGATGATCGGCGAGGAAGCGATCCCAGTCGGGCTCGAGGTCGAGCGTGAGCACCGAGGTCGTGGTCGAACGCAGCCGCGGATCGACCTCGGCGAGCCACATCAGCGCCTCGAACGCGCTCATCTCCGCGGGGCCGCCCCAGCGACGCAACTCCGCGAGTACCCCGTCGTCGGTCGGCTGCGTCTTGGCCATCGGGCTTCGCTTCTCCAGGGATTTGCTCATCGGGGCGGCCCCGCGCTTGCGCACGGCGGCCTTGGTCTTTCGTACGGCGGCGTCTGCCTTGCGCGCCGGCGAGCTCGCCTTCGCCACGGCACGGCGACTCATGCCACGCCCCGCTCGGTGCCGGGGGCCAGTCGGCGCAGGCCGCGGAACGCCTGGATCGCGCCCCGCTCGCCCTTCACCACGGCGGCGACCTCGGCGGCGATCGGCATCTCGATGCCGAGCTCGCCGGCGAGCTCCATGACCACGCTGCTCGTCTTGATCCCCTCGGCGACCATGTTCATCGATGCGACGATCTCGGCCGTGCTCCGGCCCTTCGCGAACTGCTCGCCGACCTGGCGATTGCGCGACAGCGGGCTCATGCATGTCGTCAGCAGATCGCCTAGGCCTGTGAGCCCCGAAAAGGTCTCTGCTGCTCCGCCGAGCGCGACGCCGAGCCGCGTGATCTCGGCCAGCCCGCGCGTGATGACCATCGCCCGGGTGTTCTCGCCCACGCCGAGCCCGTCGGCCATGCCGGCCGAGATGGCGATCACGTTCTTGAGCGGGCCGCCGAGCTCGCAGCCGATCACGTCGGTGTTGGTGTAGACGCGAAACACCGGGCTCGCGAAGAGCGGCTGCAGCGCGCGGGCGACCTCGGCATCGGGCATCGCCAGGACGGCGGCGGCGGCGAGGCCCTGCAGCACTTCGCGGGCGATGTTGGGCCCGGCGAGGAGCCCGGCGGGATGACCGGGCAGCTCTTCGTGAATGATCTGCGTCATGCGCTGGCGGCTGCCCTGCTCCAGGCCCTTGGCCAGGCTCAGCACCGGCACCCAGGGGCGCAGCAGCGGTGCGACCGCCTTCAAGGTTTCGCGAAAGCTGTGTGACGGCACGCCGACGACGAGCACGTCGCAATCGCGCACCGCTTCGTCGAGCTGCGCCGTCGCGCGCAGGGCCGGGTGCAGGGCCAGACCCTTCAGATAGCCGTCGTTGCGATGCTCGCGCGCGATCTGCTCCGACGTTTCGACGCGGCGGGCCCAGACGATGGTCTCGGCGTTGCGCGCGGCCAGCGAAGCGACGGTCGTGCCCCAGGAACCGGCGCCGAGGACGGCGACGCGGATCGGCCGGCTCATCGATGAACCCTCATGCCGCGGCCTCCGGCCAGCGTTCGAGCGTGTCGACGAACTGCTGCCGCACCTCGGCGACGCGCGCTTCCATCTCGTCGATCTTCCAGTTCGCGACATGAACCGGCGGCAGCACGGCCACCTGCACCGTGCCCGATCGCATCGTCTGGTCGTTGCGCCCCATCACCTCGCCGGCGTTGCGGATCACCACCGGCACCACCGGCACGCCGGCCTGGCGCGCCATGTGGAAGGCGCCCTTCTTGAACGGGCCGACCTTGGGCGACCACGAGCGCGTGCCCTCGGGCGCGATCGCCACGCAAAGGCCTTGCTTGAGCCGGTCGACGGCGGGCTTGAGCGCATCGATCGCCTTGCCGGTATGGGCGCGATCGATGAAGGCCATGTCGGCCATGCGCATGAAGGTGCCGAAGCCCGGCGTGTTCGCTGCTTCCTTCTTCGCCACGCCGGTGAAGCCGCGACGGATCAGGTACATCATCAGGAACATGTCGATCTTGCTCTGGTGATTGATGATGAAGACGCAGGGCCGGCTCGACCACAGGTTCTCCTCGCCGATCACCTCCACGTCGACGCCCAGCACCGCCAGCGCCGCGTCGCTTGCCACCGAGGTGATGAGGTCGACGGCGCGACGCGTCCGGCCGGTCGCCTTGGACAGCCCGAGACCGGCCAGAAACGTCGCGGCCATCGCGCCATAGGCGCCGGCGGTGCGCGCCATCGCCTGCGGCGTGCCGCGATTGCGGCGGTCAAAGCGCAGGACGGGCCAGCCCGCGTCCTTGGCCATCTGCTCGAGGAGCGGCTTCGGCTGCACCGCGCTGGCGTGGCCGACGCTGCGCAGGAAGGCGATGTCCTCGTTGCCGTTGGCGTAGCCGAAGCTGGCCTTCAGGTCGATGCCCCGCGCCTTGGCGAACGCCCTTACGCCATCGGCCTTGCCCTGGCCCCACATCGGCGCGCCGATCAGGCCGCCGGTGAGCTTGCCCTTGCGGACGCGGGCACGCGTGCACAGGATGTGCTCGATGCCGTACACCTCCGCCAACGGTTCGATCTGGTACAGCGTGGCCGAAGAGGCGATCGCCACCGTGTGACCCTTCTTCTGGTGCGCGTGAACCAGCTTCCAGGCTTCGGGAAACAGGGTCGCCCCGGTCGACGACGCGAACAGACGACGCCACAGGCCGCGCATCTCGTCTTCGGTGAGCCCGGCCCAGTCGAGAATGCCCTTGCCGATGACGTCGGTGAACTCGGCGTCGCTGAGGTCGCCCCTGCGGACGATTTTCATCGTGTCGACCAGCTCGCCCAGGCCCATCTGGCCTCGGCGCATCCGATCGGTGAAATAGGCACCGGCCGAATAGCCGTCGATCAAGGTCCCGTCGTAGTCGAAGAAGGCGCCGACCTTCGCCCCATCGGGGCTGCGTGCGATCGCCGCCAGCGCCGCGGCGAGCTCGGCGGTCATGCCGGCACTCCCAGGCGCGCCGTCAGCCGCTCGCGATCGAGCGTGTCGATGGCGCCGACCGCGACGACCAGCGCCGCCAGCTCCGCCGCGAACTCGGCGCGTCGCGTCGCCAGCGTGGCGTCGCCGGGCTTGAGCAGGTTGCGGTTGGCCGCCAGCTGCATGGCGTTGCCGAACAGCTCCTTCGATACGCACTCCGGGTTCTGGAGCCGGTGCTGCATGAGGTATTGCTTGCCGACGTTGACGCACTGATCGATGAAGCGCGGCTTGTCGATCGGCAGCTCCAGCGGCTGTGCCGCGAGTCGATCGGCGACCACGTAGTAGGCCTCCAGGAACGCCGTCAGGGCGCGATGCGCGACCAGAAACGGCGCCCGGCGCAAGGTCTCGAGCCGCGTCTGCGGGTCGGCCGCGCGAACCTTGAATTCCGGGTCGAGCAAGCGCATCTCGGCCTTGATCTCCTCCGCGAAGCTGTCGCGGTCGCTGAAGAAGAAATCGAACTTGAGCAGGTCGCGCAGGGCGAAACCTCGCTGCCAGGCCTGCGGCAGCGGGTCCTTGGCAGTCGTGCCGAGCTCCATGAACCAGGCCAGCTCGGTGATGGCGCGATTGACGAACCAGTGGATCGCGCTGTTGCGATAGAACGCGGCCACCGAGTGCTGGCCCGGATTGATGCCGTAGATCGGCTCGGTGCCCTGCATGAAGCCGAGCACGACGCCCGATTCGGCGAGCGCAGCGAGGACCTCGGCCAGGCCCGCCTCGCTCTTCAGCTTGTCGAGCTGCGCGGTGGGCAGCTCTCGCTGGCGGGCGTAGGCATGCAAGGGCTCGACCAGCCGGTGCACCTCGCCGAGCGTCAAGCCGCGATCGCCGACACCGAGCAGGGCCAGCGTGACGAGCGCCGGCGCCGTCACAGGCGTAACCCGGTTGATGCGCTCGAAGACCTCGAAGGCGATCTTCTCGACCGTCCATCGGCCGCCGCCATGCTCGGCGTCTGCGTGGCGCAGCGCCGCCTTCAGAGACAGCGGCTCGCCGAAGCGCACGTAGGCGGTGCCGATCCACTTGCGCTGCATGCGGGCATAGTCGGCAAGCCAGCGCAAGCCCTCCTTCGCCTTCTTCGCACCCGCCTCCTCGGCGGCCATGACGCCGATCTCGTGCAGCTGGTCGTAGGTCATGGACACCGGCACGAGCAGCATGTCGTCGGTGACGCCGCTCTCGATGGCGTCGACGAGGTAGCGCAACAGGCCGTACTTGGGCGGCCTGAGCTTGCCGGTGCGCGAGCGCCCTCCTTCCATGTACCACTCGAGGTTGTGGCCGTTCGCCGCCAGGTGGCCGAGGTATTCGCGCACCACGAACTTGTAGACCTCGTCGTCCTGGAAGCTCCTTCGCATCAGGACGCCGCCCGCATTGCGCAGGATCGTGCCGAGCGGAAAGAAGCCGAGGTTGTCGCCGCCCAGGATGTAGTTGCGCGGCAGGCCGTTTTCGCGCAGCGTCTGCGTCAGGATGAAGGCGTCGGCGTAGCTGCGGTGCGTCGGCAGGAATACCAGCGACGAGGTCTTGTTCAGTCGTTGCAGGTTGCGAATGCCGGCCTGGTCGACATCGATGGTCCAGGCCCGCGTGTGCATGGGCCCGAGGCCGCGGTCCCACATCATGGTGAAGGCGAGGTTCTGGGTCGAGGCGATTTCGCGCATGCCGATGCGCGCTTCCTTGCGCACTTCGGGCAGCGGCCGCTTGAGGCGTTCGGCGACGAGCGCGAGCTGGCTCTGGAAACGTTCGCTGGCGAGCACGTCCCTGGCGTTGCGGCCGCGCGAGCGCAGCATGGCGCGCAGCGTCGCCATCAGGCGGCCACTCCGCGCGCTTCCGTTTCGTCGACCCGCGTGGTCACATCGAGGATGCTGGCCACGACACGCTCGGGTTCGTCGTACATCGGCACGTGGCCCACGCCCTCGACCACGGTCTCCTCGGCGCCGACGATGCGCTCGCCGAACAGCTTGCCGTAGCGCCGGTACGGGATCACGGCGTCGCAAGCCCCCCAGGCGACGCGAACCGGCACGCGGCCCGGATCGAGGGCCGCCACCGGCCCGTCGCGGCCCATCGTCCGCAGCAGGGGCACGAAGACGCGCGTCCTCGCCATCGACCGCAGTGAGGCGAGGAATTCAGCGGGACTGAGCCGCTCGCCATGCTGCATCGCCTGCTTCGTCATGAGCTTGCGCAGCCACACCGAGCCGGGAAAGAGCGTGGCGATGAAGAGGGCCAGGCCGATCAACGCATAGGCGATGCGAAAGCGGATCGAGATGGCGCGGTAGTCGGCGTCGGTGCGCCAACCGCCGGCGGGCGAGAGCGCCGTCACCGACCGTGCGAAGCCGCGTCGCGCCAGCTCGATGGCGAGCCAGCCGCCGAGCGAGTTTCCAACGACATGGGCCCGGTCGATGCCTTGCGCGCGTAAGGTCGCGATGACCTGATCGGCGAGTCCTGCCACGCTGGCGTCGCCGTCCCCCCCGTAATCGGGGCCGCCGTAGTGGCCGGGCAGCGTCAGCGCGATGACCCTATGCCGCGCCTCGAGCGCCGGGATGACGGGCTTCCACGCTTCCCAGGTGTTGCCCAGGCCATGCAGCAGCACCAGGTCGGAGCCCTGCCCGCCGACGTGCGACGCCGTAGGCGCGCCGACCGCACTTCGCTCAGACCCCATCGCGGCCCTTTGCGCCGCGCTGGCGACGCGCCAGCAGGGCTTCTGCAGCGCGCGTCAGCTCGCCTGTCGTTCGGGCCAGGATCTGCGTCCGGTTCTCGAGCTCGATCGCGCCCTGCAGGCTGGCGCACTCGACGTTGGCCCAGGCACCGCGCTTGGTCATCCAGACGCCGAACGCGCTGTTGGCGACGATGCTTCGCGCGATCTCGAGTGCGCGCGGCAAGACCCGCTCATCGTCGACCGCTTCCGAGACGAGGCCGATGCGCTCTGCCTCGGCGGCATCGACCATGCGACCGGTCAGCATGATCTCGAAGGCGCGCGACATGCCGACGCAGCGCGGCAGCAGCCAGCTCACGCCGATGTCGCAACTCGACATGCCGACCCGCACGAAGGCGGCATTGAACGATGCCGAGCGGCCGGCGATGCGGATCTCCGCGGCCAGCGCCAGGCCGAGGCCGGCGCCGTTCGCCGGCCCGTTCACGGCCGCGATCACCGGCTGGCGCAGTGCGCGCAGCCGAGTCACGACGCTGGCGAACGCCTCCTGACGCATCATCCACGCAGTCGTCTCGCCGAGCTCGGCGCTGCCCGGCGCGTCGGCGGCCAGGGCGAGGTCGAAGCCGGCGCAAAAGCCGCGTCCGGCGCCGCTGACGACGAGCACGCGGAGTTTCCGGTCGGCGCTCACCTCGTCCAGCAGGCGAGCGATCTCGGCGACGCTGTCGTCGGTCAGGGCGTTGAGCTGTGCCGGCCGATCGAGCCGCAGCAGCGCGATGCCGTCCTCCAGCGTCTCGAGTCGTACGCCCGGGCTCGACTCAGGCATAGAGCGCCTCGATCACGTTCGCGTACTTCTCGGCGATGGTCTTGCGCCGGACCTTCATGGTCGCCGTCACTTCGCCGTCGTCGTGATCGAGCTCCTTGGTCAGCAGCTCGAACCTGCGCACCTGCTGGACCTGCGGCATGCGTGCGTTGGCGGCATCCACCTCGCGCTGCACCAGCTCGCGCACCGGCGCCAGCTCGGCCAGGCTGCGAAAGTGCGTGTACACCAGGCCCTGCTCCTCGGCCCACTTGCCGACGCTCTCGAAGTCGATCTGTATCAGCGCCGAAACGAAGCGACGGCGGTCGGCGATCACGATCGCTTCCCGTACGTACGACGAGGCGCGCAACGCGTTCTCGATCTCCGACGGCGTGATGTTCTTGCCACCGGCGGTGATCATGATGTCCTTCTTGCGATCGATGATGCGCAACTCGCGACCGCCGGGTCCGTCTTCCCAGCGCGCGATGTCGCCACTGCGCAGCCAGCCTTCGCCATCGATCGCCTCGCGCGTGGCCTCGTCGTTCTTGAAGTAGCCGCGAAAGACGGCGTCGCCGCGGATCATGACTTCGCCGTCGTCGGCAAGCTTGACTTCCACGCCCGGGTAGGCCACGCCGACCGTGCCGACCGGTGATGCGTCGCCCGCCTGGATCGTCGTCGCGCCGGATGCTTCGGTCAGGCCGTACGCCTCGCGAATCGGCACGCCCAGGACGCGAAAGAACCTCAGGATCTCGGGCGCGATCGGCGCGCCCGCCGAGATGGCGACGCGGCAGCGCCTCAGCCCGACGAAGTTGAGCAAGGCGCGCAGGATCAGCGCATACCACAACGCCCAGCGCAGGCGCTGCGCGAGGTTCCACGTCGAGCGCGGCTTGTCGGCAGCGCCGTCGAGCGCGGCCATCGCCTGCTGGTAGAGACGCAGCCTGAGGCCGCCTGCCTCACGCACCTTGGTCTGGATCGAGGCGTGGAACTTCTCCCAGATGCGCGGCACGCCGAAGAAGATCTGCGGCGAGAGCTCGCGAAGGTCCTCCTGCACGGTGCGCAGGCTCTCTGCGAAGTTGACGACCGCCCCGGTCGCGACCGGTATGTGGATCGAGAACATCTGCTCGGCGACGTGGCACAGCGGCAGGTACGACACGAGCGAGTCGCTCGCGCTGCAGCCCAGGACCGTGTTCAAGCCCTGCGCCGCTGCGCCCAGGCCGCGCCAGCTCATCATCGCCGCCTTCGGTCGGCCGGTCGAGCCCGAGGTGAAGACCATCAGGCCGATGTCGTCGAGCTGCGGACCGGGCGTGGCCGCCGCGGCCGCGGCAGCGTCGTCGTTCTCGTAGCGCCGGCCCGCTGCGACGACGTCGGCGAAGTCATGCAAGCCGGTGCGCTCGTAGCGGCGCAGGCCGCGCGGATCGATGATGACAATCGCGCGCAGATGCGGCAAGCGCGCGCGGATCGACAGCACCTTGTCGAGCTGCTCCTGGTCCGCGCAGACGATGATTGGCGCCTCGGACAAGGCCAGCAGGTACTCGACCTCCGGCGCGGGCGAAGTCGGATAGACGCCGGCAGTGACGCCGCCGATCAGGCCGACGCCGAACTGCGCGTACAGCCATTCCTTGGAATTCTCGCCGAGTATGGCGACGCTCTGGCCGACCTCGAAGCCGAGCTTCACCAAGCCGAGGCCGAACCAGCGCGCCTGCTGCGCATACTCGGACCAGGTGACCGGCTGCCAGACGCCGAACTGCTTCTGGCGCAGCGCCACGGCGTCGGGCCGCACCTTGGCCCAGTGGAGCAGCTGCTGGGGCAGCGGCAGATCCCTGAGGGTTTCGGCCGAAGAGGACATTTGCTCGCTCAGGACAGCCAGCGCTTGCGCCGCTTGTAGTGCTTCACATCGCGAAAGCTCACGTGCGCTTCGCCTTCGTCGCCGCTGCCGAGATAGAAGCGCTGCACATCGGGATCGTCGAGCAGGGTCGCGGTCGGTCCGTTGACGACGATGCGGCCGTTCTCGAGGATGTAGCCATAGTGCGCGACCCCCAATGCGACATGGGCGTTCTGCTCGACGAGGAGCATCGCGACGCCCTGCTCCCGGTTGATCCTGGCGATGATCGAGAAGATGTCCTGCACGACCAGCGGCGCGAGGCCCAGCGAAGGCTCGTCGAGAAGGATCAGCCGCGGCTGGCCGACGATGGCGCGGCCGATGGCCAGCATCTGCTGCTCGCCGCCCGACAGATAGCCGGCCAACTGCTTGCGGCGCTCGCGCAGCCGCGGGAAGTAGCCGAACACCAGCTCGGGGTCGACGTCGCCGCGCTGCCGGCCAGTGAGCGCGTTGCCGGCGGCGACGAGGTTCTCCTCGACCGTCAGGTCGCCGAAGATGTGCCGGCCCTCGCGCACGTGGGCCATTCCGGCACGGGCCAGGCGGTAGGCGGCACGTCCGCTGATGTCCTCGCCGAAAAAGCTGATGCGGCCGGAGGCGAGGCGCCCGTTCTCGTACGGCAGCACGCCCGAGGCGGCCTTCAGCGTCGTCGTCTTGCCGGCGCCGTTCGAGCCGAGGAGCGCCACGATCTTGCCGCTCGGCACCTCGATCGACAGTCCCCGCAGCGCCTGCACGCTGTGGTTGTAGACGACCTCGATGTTCTCGACAGTCAGGGCAGCGGTCATGCGCCGGCTCCGTCCAACTCAGACCTTGATCCAGCTGCCGGCGGGCTCCATCACCTTCTTGTCGGGGTCGTAGCTGTAAACGCGCCCGGCAGGAATCTGGTGCGAGCTGAGATCGGCGAGCAGACCGGTGATGCCGCCGGTGTCCCAATCCTTCATCGATTCGAGCGCCGCCTTCATGTTCGGCAGGAGCAAGGGCTTGTTCGCCTTTATGCAGCGATCGGCGATCTCCGCGAAGATCATGCCGCTCAGCCAGCTGGAGATGTAGAAGGGAGAGATGTTCTTCACCTCCGGCCGGTTCTTGGCCAGGTATTCGCGCATGTGATTGATCATCGGCGCGTCGGTCTCGTGACCGTAGCGATAGGCGCTGACCCCGGTCAGGCGAACGCCGAGCGCGGCCAACGCGTCATAGGCGGGTTTGTCGAGGCCCCAGGCGGTGCCCATGATCTGCGGGCTCATTCCGGCTTCGCGCATCTGCCGCACGAATTCGGGCATGGGCGCGAGGATGTATCCCTGGAAGATGACGATGTCGGGCTTGGCGCGGCGGAGTTGCGCCACCTCGGTCGTCACGTCGACACCGGACTGCTTGGTGACGATCTCCGCGACGATGGGCAGGCTGAGTTTTTCGGCGCGCGCCTTTCCGCCCGGGATGCCGTCGCGTCCGAATTCGGTATCGGCATAGACGTAGGCGATCTTCGGCTTGGCGGCAGCGCCGCGCGCGCTCCGGGCGATGTACTCCATCAGGATTTCGTGCAGCCGGGGGTAGGTCGGGCTGGGCACGATGTGCTGCGGCATGTTGACGGGATCCGCGACTGCGGTGGCGAGCGACGTCGAGGACGTCATCACGTGATTCGAGGCGATCGCGTCCTGTGCCACCGCCTTCACGGACGGTGTGCCGTCGCAGTAGTAGAACGACGGCTTCTCGCTGGCCATGATCTTCTTGAAGATCGCGGCCGACTGGTCGACCTTGAAACCGCTGTCCTCCACGACATAGCGGAGCTTCCTGCCTTGCACTCCGCCGTTGGCGTTCTTCCATTGCACGAAGTCGTTGAGGCCGTTGTTCATGGCGACGCCGGCGAACGCAAACACGCCGGTGATCGGCTGCCCGGCGCCGATCACGATGTCGCCCTTCTGCGCCTGCGCGTAAGAGGAGCCGATCGCGAACGGCCCCAGGGTGGCGGCGGCGCCGAGGGCTTGTACGACAGTGCGGCGGTTGATGTCGCTCATGGATGTCTCCTTGTGAAACTGGAAAGGAAGGGGATGGACCGTCGGCTCAGGTTCGAAACGGCCACAGATGAAAATTGCGGCGCACGCGCGCCCAGACCGCGGCCAGGCCATGGGGCTCGAAGACCAGGAAGACGATGATCAGCAGGCCGAAGACGACCTGTCCCATCGGCAACAGCAAGCCCGCGATGCCTGGGAACCAGCCCGAACTGGCTTGGGCCACGAGGCGCAGCAACTCGGGGACAAACGTCATGAACACCGCGCCCAGCACGCTGCCGAGGACGGTACCCAGGCCGCCGACGATCACCGCGGCCAGGTAGAACACGGACAGGGTGAGCACGAAGTAGTCAGGCGTGATGTTGCCGTAGAAGTAGCCGAGCAGGCCTCCGGCCACGCCGGCATAGAAGGCACCCACGGCGAAGGCCAGCAGCTTGGTGCGAAGCAAGTGGACGCCCAGGATCTCGGCTGAGATGTCGCGGTCGCGCACTGCGACCAGGGCACGGCCGATATGGGTACGCGACAGGTTGCGGGCAGCCACGGCCATCATGAACGCGCAAACGAAGATGAGATAGAAGTTGCGCCGGTCGCCGACGAACTTGAAGCCGAACAGGTCGGCGCGCGGGATCGAGGTGCCGCCGACGCCGCCGGTGCCGGCATCCCATTCGCGGAAGACGAAGGTCAGGATGAAGTGCGCCGCCAGCGTGGCGATGGCCAGGTAGAGGCCCTTGACGCGCAGGCTGGGCAGTCCGACGACGACACCCAGCAACGCGCTCATCAGGCCGGCGGCCGGCAGCGCGACGTAGAACGGCACGCCATGCTTGCCGAGCCACGCCACCGTGTAGCAGCCGACGCCCACGAACGCGCCGTGGCTGAGCGAGATCAAGCCGGTGTTGCCGGTGGTCAGATTGAGGCCGAGGGTGGCGATGACGTGAATGCCGACGATGCAGGCGATCGCGAGCATGTAGTCGCCCCCCCACAGCGGCAGCGAAAACAGCGCCACCATGAACGCCGCCATCCAGACGCGCGTCGTCGGCGATTCCCACAGCTTCTGTTCGGAAGCGAAGCTTTCGTGGAAGACGCCGGTCCGCACTTCAGAGTCTCTCGATCGTTCGAGTGCCGAAGATGCCGTAGGGCTTGACGACCAGGATTGCCAGCACCACCACATAGGGCACCACGTCCCGCGTTTTGCCGCCCAGATAGCCGGCCGAGATCGACTCGACCCAGCCGATCAGCAGGCTGGCGACGATGGCGCCGAGGATGCTGTCGAGGCCGCCCAGGATGATCGCCGCGAACACGCTCAGCGCGGCGGCCGACAGCAAGGGCGACAGGCCCGCGGAACTGGCGATCAGCACGCCGGCGACCGTGCCCACCAGCCCGGAGAGCACCCAGGTCAGGCGTTGCGAATAGTTGATGTTGATGCCGAGCGTCGCAGCGGTGACCGGATCGCTGGCGGTGGCGCGCAGCGCGATTCCTGTCTTCGAATATCGGAAGAACGCGAGGAAGGCGCCGATCAGCGCAGCGGCGACGGCGAAGTTGCCGAGGACCGTTCCCGGGATCAGGATCTCGCCCATGTTCACCGGCGTGCGCGGCAGGAGGGTCGGCGGCGAGAACGTGTCGCCGCCCCAGATCGCCTCGACGCTGCCATGGATGATGCTGGCGATGCCGATCGTCGCCATCAGCACCGCGACCGCCGGCTGACCCGACAGCGGCCTCAGCACCGCGCGCTCCACGCCGACCGCCAGCGCGCCAATGGCGACGAGCGCGATGACGAATGCGATCCAGGGCGCCAGGCCGAACGTGACCGAGCCGGCGTAGTAGATGTAGGCGCCAAGCATCATGACCTCGCCGACCGCGAAGTTGACGACACCCGTTCCCTTGTAGATCAGCACGAAGCTGAGGGCGATCAGGGCCATCACCCCGCCCGACAACAAGCCGAGCAAGCTGAATTCGAGGAACTCGCTCATGCAGCGACCGCCGCTTCGGCGCCCAGATACGCCTCGATCACCTGCGGATGCCGACGCACTTCGGCCGGCGAGCCGGTCGCGATCACCTGGCCGAAGTTGAGCACCGCGATATGGCTCGAGATGTCCATCACCATGCCCATGTCGTGCTCGACCAGCAGCACCGTGACGCCCCACTCCTCCTGCACGTCGAGGATGTAGCGCGCCATGTCCTCCGTTTCCTCGCGGTTCATGCCGGCCACGGGCTCGTCCAGCAGCAGCACGCGCGGCCGCATCGCCAGCGCCCGCGCGAGCTCGACGCGTTTTTGCAGGCCGTACGGCAAGGCGTCCACCGAGCGGTGGCGAATGTGATCGATCTCCAGGAAGTTGATGACCTTGCGCTCGACCTCCGCGCGCAGGGCGATCTCCTCGTCGCGGGCGTTGCGCAGGTAGGCCATCGCGGACAGGACGTTGGCCTTCATCGTGTGATGACCGCCCAGCTTGATGTTCTCGAGCACGGTCAGGCCGCGAAACAGGGCGATGTTCTGGAACGTGCGCGCCAGGCCTCGCCCGGCGCGCGCATGCACCGGCACGTTCGTGATGTCCTCGTCGCCGAGCACGATGCGGCCGGCGGCTGGCCGATAGAAGCCGGAAATGGTGTTGAAGACGCTCGTCTTGCCGGCCCCGTTCGGGCCGATCACGGCGGTGATCTGCCCGGGCGCGGCGGAAAACGAGACACCGCGCAGCGCGTGAATGCCGCCGAAGCGCAGGTCGACGCCCTCCACCGCCAGCGCCAGGCCCGTGTCGGAGGCCTGGCGGGCCGGATGCGTCGCGATGGAGGTCGGGTGATCCATTCGCCGCCGGCTCAGGCCCGCGCAGGTGCTGTGGCGGCGAGCTCGCGCAGCTTGAACTTCTGGATCTTGCCGCTCGGCGTGCGTGGCAAGTCGCTTAGGACGACGAGCCGCTCCGGCCAATACTGCTTGGCGACCTTGGACTCGGTCATCCAGGCCTGCACATCGGCGAGGTCGAGCTTGGCGTCGGGACGCAGCACGACGAAGGCGCACGCGCGCTCGCCGAGGCGGTCGTCGGGATAGCCGACGATCGCTGCAATAGTGACGGCGGGGTGCTGATGCAGCAGGCTCTCGATCTCGAACACCGGGACGTTTTCGCCGCCGCGGATCAGCACGTCCTTGGTGCGGCCGTTGATGCGGATGTAGCCTTCGCGGTCCATGTGGGCAAGGTCGCCCGTGTCGAACCACCCTTCGGCATCGAAGGTCTGGAGGTCGGGGCGCTTGTAGTAGCCCGCGAACAGCTGCGCGCCGCGCACCATCAGCCGGCCGGTCTCGCCGAGCGGCAGCTCCTTGCCGTCGAGATCGACCACGCGCACGTCGACGCCCTCGAGCGCACGGCCATCGGTCGACGACGACTTCTCGGCGGCACGCTCCGGCTCGGTCAGCGTGCTCGACAACGACTCGGTCATGCCCCACAGCGAGCACACCTTGAGGTCCAGCTCGCGCGCGGCGCGCTCGATCAGCACCGGCGGTATCGGCGCGCCGCCGCAGAGAAACGAGCGAAGGTGAGCGGGCCGCGACGCGCCGCCGGCGACGGTGTCGCAGATGTCGGCGAGGAACGGTGTCGACGCAGCGGTGTAGGTCACGCGCTCGTCGCGCATGATCCGCACCCCTTCCTTGACCTGCCATACGTCTTGCAGAACGGTGGTGGCGCCGAGCCGGATGGCCAGCACCATCACCGCTGCGTAGCCGGTCATGTGTCCCACCGGCGAGCAGGCCAGCATGACGTCGTCTGCGCTGAGGTGAAAGCGCCCGCTGAGCGCGTTGGTGCAGGCGATGAGGCTGTTCGACGTGTGCATCACGCCCTTCGGCGAGCCGGTCGTTCCCGACGTGAACATCATCACCGCAAGGTCATCGGGGGCGAGCGCAGCGCCGCCGCCCGCCGCAGGCGCCTCGACGCGATCGCCGCCCTCCAGGAGCATTCGCTGGAAGCTGTTCGTGCCGGCGCCGTCGACGACGATGACGTGCTCGAGCTTCGGCAGGTCGGCGCGCATTCCTTCCGCCATGGCCTCGTGGTCGAAGCCGCGAAACATCTTGGGCACGACGAGGATCTTGGCCTCGGCGAAGCCCAGCATGTAACCAAGCTCGCGTTCGCGAAAGATCGGCATGAGCGGATTCACGACCGCACCGAGCCGGCCGCCGGCCAGCGCGGCGACGACGAACTCCCACCAGTTCGGCAACTGCACGGCGATGACGTCGCCCGGACCGACGCCGAGCCGGCGCAGCGCACCCGCGGCGCGCGCAACCTTGTCGCCGAGCTCTGCGTAGCTGAGGTGTGCGGCCGTCGGACGATCGGCCCGATAGCCGATGACGGCCGCCTTGTCGGGCGTGCGCGCGATCGAATCGACCAGATATTGGTCGACGGTGCGATCGAGCCAGAAACCACCCGCGCGCATCGCGCGCCCATGGGCAGCCAGGTCAAAGGCTTGAACCATCATGCCATGTCTCCTGCGCCCGCCGGCGCTGCGGGAAGCGCGGTGGGCAATTTAGTTCACTACCGTATGGTACGCATTATGAATATGACCGCCGACCCCCGTCAACGGAGAAACCCTAGGCCGACATTTGGCCGCGTTCAGCCCACTGAACGGCGATGCGTTCGCCTCCGGTGCCGCCCGATCGCGCCTAGACGGGATCCCAGGTGAAGACATCGCTCGAGCGGTCCAGCGGGAAGAATCCGGCACGCAGCATCGGCAACGCCGAGTCGACGACGCTCTGCGCCGTCCAGCCCTCGCTGCGATGCGCGTTGCGAATCGGCCGCGGCTGGCTGAAGAGAAATATCTCGTTGTTGCGCACGCCGAAGATCTGCCCGCTGACGTCGCTCGCCCCGTCGGCGCAAAGGCCGACGACAAAGGGCGCGACGCGCTCCGGCACCAGCTTCTTCAGGCCATCGACGCGCTTTTTCTGCTCCGCCGTCTCGCTCGGGATCGAATCGATCATGCGGGTCCACGCGAATGGCGCGACGGCATTCGAGCGCACGCCGAATTTCTGCATGTCGAGCGCGATCGATTTGGAGAGCCCTGCGACGCCGAGCTTGGCGGCGCTGTAATTCGCCTGGCCGAAGTTGCCGACCAGCCCCGAGGTCGATGTCATGTGCACGTAGCAGCCGCTGGACTGCGCCTTGAAGTGCGGCGCCGCCGCGCGGCTGACGTTGAAGCTGCCCTTCAAATGGACCGCGATGACCTGGTCGAACTCCGGCTCGCTCATGCGGTGGAACATCGCATCGCGCAGGATGCCGGCATTGTTGACGACGATGTCGATCCGGCCGAAAGCGTTCAACGCCGCTTCGACCATCCGCTGCGCGGCGTTCCAGTCGGCCACCGAACCGCCGTCGACGATCGCCTGCCCACCCATCTTCTCGATCTCGGCGACGACCTCGTGCGCCGGCTGCTCGTCGCCGGGTCTGCCGTCGAGCGTCGCGCCGAGGTCGTTGACGACGACGCGGGCGCCGGCCTCGGCCATCGCCAGGGCGACGCCGCGGCCGACGCCGCGGCCGCCTCCCGTGACGAGCGCGACCTTGCCGTCCAACAATCTGCTCATGCCTTTTCTCCTCGATCTCGCGGCGCTGCCTGGGCTGCGCCGCATGCGAAAGTGTGTCTGAACCGGCGGCGCCGGATTGGCGCTCGCGCCGCTCTCTCCCCGGGGAAAACCCTCTGCGTCAGGCGCCTCGTGCAGGTTGTCGTCTGATCGTGCACTAGCGTATCATGTGTCACGTCATGAATACATCCCCGCCGTGCCGATCGGATCCGACATGAGCGACCAGGGCGCCGCGCACGGCGTGTTGGCCACGGCTCGATACGTACCGCGCCTGCGCCTCGAGAGAAGCGAGGTTCTGGCCCGCCACCTCTGGATGGCCCCGGGCCTGCGCTCGCTGGCCAAGGGCCAGCGCGCCATCGCCAACTGGGACGAAGACACCGTGACGATGTCGGTCGAGACCGGACGGCGACTGCAGCAGGCGTTGCCTTCGGCCGACGTCGGCGAGCTGACGCTCGTCTCCACGACGCTGCCCTTCGCCGAGCGCCTGAACGCAGGGATCGTCGCCTCGGCCATCGGCCTCGCGACGTCGGCGGTGCTGCGCGATGCAGGATCGAGCGGGCGTGCCGCGCTCGGCGAGCTCGCCTCGGCGTTGCGCCGGCCGGCCGGCAGCGCGGCACAGATGGTGCTCGCCGCCGAACGCCGCATCGCCCATCCAGCAAGCACGCAGGAGATGATCTTCGGCGACGGCGCCGCCGGCGCGCTGGTCGGCAGCGGCGCCACCATCGCGACGCTGCTCGCGAGCCGCAGCGAATACGCCGATCTCGTCGACCACTTCCGCGAGGCCGGCCGGGACCATGAGTACGGCTGGGAAGAGCGCTGGGTGCGCGACGAGGGCTACATGAAGATCGCGGTGGCGACGATTCGCCGCTGCCTGGAAGACGCGGGCGTCGCTGCCTCCGACGTCAGCCACTTCGCGATGCCAGCGCCGCTGGCGCGCGTCAACGAGGCGGTTGCCAAGCGCTTGGGCATCGGCTCGGCGGCGCTGGTCTCGGCCGAGCACGCGACCGTCGGCGACCTCGGCAGCGCGCAGCCCCTGGCCATGCTGGACGTTGCGCTGCGCGCCGCGGCGCCGGGCACGCTGATCCTGGTCGCGGCCTTCGGCAGCGGCTGCGATGCGCTCCTGCTGCGGCGCACGTCGACGCCCTGCCCGGGCGCCGTCCCCGACGCCGGACGGCCCGAGAACAACTACATGAAGTACCTGTCCTTCACGGGGCAGATCGATCTCGCCTGGGGCATGCGCGCGGAGATGGACAACAAGACCGCGCTGACCGCCGCCTGGCGCGACCACGCGCGCGCCGCGCGCTTCGAGGCGGGTCGCTGCAGCGCTTGCGCCACGGTGCAGTTCCCGCGTTCGCGCGTCTGCGTCAATCCCGAGTGCCGCGCCCAGGACACGCAACAGGCGGTGAGCCTGGCCGACGTCCCGGCGCGCGTCATGTCGCACACGGCTGACTTTCTCGGCTACACGCCGGATCCGCCGTTCCAGTTCGGCCACATCGATTTCGAGGGCGGTGGCCGCGTGCTGATGGAGTTCACCGACGCCGACGTCGGCGAGCTCGTCGTCGGCCTGCCGCTGCGCATGGTCTACCGCGTCAAGGAATTCGATCGCAACCGGGGCTTCCGCCGCTACTTCTGGAAGGCGACGCCGGACCGCTCCGCGCCGCCTGCCATGACCCCCGAAGGACACTGAATGGCCACCGGTATCCGCGACAAGGTCGCCATCGTCGGCATGGGCTGCTCGCGCTTCGGCGAGCGCTGGGATTGCGGCGCCGACGACCTGATGCTCGAAGCCTTCAATGAGGCACTGGCCGACGCCGGCGTCGGCATCAAGCAGATCGAGGCCGCGTGGTTCGGCGTCTGCCTGGAAGAGAACAACGTCGGCAAGACCGCCGGACCGCTGGCGCAGGCGCTGCGCCTGCCGCGGATCGCCGCGACCCGGGTCGAGAACGCCTGCGCCACCGGTACCGAGGCACTGCGCGGCGCCGCCTACGCGGTCGCCTCCGGCGCGTACGACATCGTTCTTGCGCTTGGCGTGGAGAAGCTGAAGGACACCGGCTACGGCGGGCTGCCCGTGCGCACGCGCGGCGTCGCCAACGACCTGTGGCTGCCCAACTCGACGGCGCCCGGCGCCTTCGCCCAGCTCGCGTCGGCGTACGCCGCCAAGCACGGCGTCGCGATGACCGACTTGAAGCGGGCGATGGCCCACATCTCCGTCAAGAGCCACGCCAACGCCGCCCTCAATCCCAAGGCGCACCTGCGCAACAAGATCAGCGAGGACGACGTGCTGAAGGCGATGACGATCGCGGCGCCGCTCGGCCTGTTCGACTGCAGCGGCGTCAGCGACGGCGCCGCCTGCGCGATCCTGACGACCCCCGAGATCGCGCGCGCTCTGCGGCCTGACGCCGCGCTGGTCACGATCAAGGCGCTCGAAGTGTCGGTGAGCAACGGCGAGGAAGCCGGCTTCCAGCGCTGGGACGGCGCGCACATCGCGACCGCGCGCGAAGCCGGTGCGCGCGCCTACGCCGCCGCCGGCATCACCGATCCGCGTCGCCAGCTGCAGATGGCCGAGGTGCACGATTGCTTCTCGATCGCCGAAGCCGTGACCATGGAAGACCTCGGCTTCAGCGCGCCCGGCCGTGTCATGAACGACGTGCTCGACGGCGTGTTCGACCGCGACGGCGCCTTGCCGATCGGCATCGACGGCGGGCTCAAGTGCTTCGGCCATCCGATCGGCGCATCCGGCCTGCGCATGGTCTACGAGCTCTACCTGCAGCTGCAGGGCCGCGCCGGCGAGCGCCAGCTCGGCCACGTCGACCTGGGCCTGACAGAAAACCTGGGCGGCCATCCGCACCAGAACGTCTGCGCGGTGTCCGTCATCGGCCGCCTCGGCGCCTAGCGCGACCCCACCGATTTTTCATTCGAGAGGAGCTGGTTCATGCGAGGACTGAAAGGCAAGACCGCCATCGTGACCGGCGCCGGCAGCGGCATCGGCCGCGCCATCGCGCTGCGGCTGGCGGCCGAAGGCGTGACCGTGGGCGTGTTCGACATCAATCCGAGCGGCGCGGCGGACACGGTCAAGGCGATCGAGGCGGCCGACGGGAAGGCGATCGCCGTCGCCTGCGACATCACCGACTACGCCGCGGTCACGGCCGCGGTCGCGAGCTTCGAAGCGAAGACCGGCGCCGGCACCGACGTCCTCGTCAACAACGCCGGCTGGGACACGCCGATGCCCTTCCTGAAGACCGAGGAGGCGTTCTGGAAGAAGGTGACTGCGATCAACTGGTTCGGCCCGCTGCACATGACCCACGCGGTCGCGCAGGGCATGGCGGCGCGCAAGAGCGGCCGGATCGTCAACATCGCGTCGGACGCGGGTCGGGTCGGCTCGACCGGCGAGGTCGTCTACTCGGGCTGCAAGGGCGCGACGATCGCCTTCGCCAAGGCGCTCGCGCGTGAGGTGGCGCGCAGCAACGTCACGGTGAACACCGTGTGCCCCGGGCCGACGGACACGCCGGCCATGGACGCCTTCGTCGGCACGGGTGAAGCAGGCCAGAAGATCCGCGACTCGATGGTGCGCGGCGTGCCCCTGGGCCGCATCGGTCAACCCGACGACTACCCCGGCCTCGTGGCGTTTCTCGCCAGCGACGACGCCGCCTTCATGACCGGCCAGACGATCAGCGTCTCGGGCGGCCTCTCGATGCATGGATAAGGAGAACTTCCGATGGCCAAGGAATACAAGGACATTCTTTACGAGGTGCGCGATGGCGTCGTGCGCATCACCATCAACCGCCCCGAGGTCTACAACGCCTTTCGCAACCAGACCCTCGAGGAGCTGATCGACGGGCTGCGTCGCGCCGACGAAGAAAAGAGCGCCAACGTGATGGTCCTCTCCGGCGCCGGCGACAAGTCGTTCTGCACCGGCGGCGACCAGAAGGTGCACCTCAGCGAAGACGGTCTGTACGGGCCGCGCGGCACGGTGGGCATGCCGATCGAGGAGATGCAGACGGCCCTGCGCGACCTGCGCAAGGTGTCGATCGCGAAGGTGCAGGGCTTCGCGATCGGCGGCGGCAACGTCTTCGCGACGATGTGCGACCTGACCATCGCCAGCGAGAAGGCGACGTTCGGCCAGGTCGGCCCCAAGGTCGGATCCGTCGACCCGGGCTGGGGCACCGCCTACCTGGCGCGCATTGTCGGCGAGAAGAAGGCGCGCGAGATCTGGTTCCTGTGCCGCAAGTACAGCGCCGCCGAGGCCGAGAAGATGGGGCTGGTCAACAAGGTCGTGCCGCACGATCAGCTCGACGCCGAGGTCGACCAGTGGTGCAAGGAGATCAACGAAATGAGCCCGACGGCGCTGACGATCGCCAAGCGCTCTTTCAACGCCGATACGGAGAACATCCGCGGCATCGGTTTCCTCGGCATCCAGACGGTCAAGCACTACTACCAGAGCGACGAATCGAAGGAAGGCGTGAAGGCGTTCAACGAGCGCCGCAAGCCCGACTTCAAGAAGTACGCCGGATGAGCCAGAGCGACGCCGCGGCCAAAGACGCAGGCGCAGCCGACGCGCCGATCCGCAGCACGCTCGATGGCGACGGCGTGCTGCTCGCGACCATCGACATGCCCGGCCGCACGATGAACGTGTTCTCGGTCGAGCTGATGGACGCGCTCGACGCGTTGATGGACCGGGCCGAGACCGACCCGCGCGTGGAAAGCGTCGTCGTCACGTCGGCCAAGCCGACCTTTCTAGCCGGTGCCGACCTGGTCATGGTGCGCGGCTACACCGAGCAGGCCAAGAGCGACACGCACGCGCAGATGTTCGATCGCTGCGGCCGCCTCGGCCGCCAGTTCGTGCGCCTCGAGGCCAGCGCCAAGCCGTGGGTCGCGGCCGTCAACGGCATTGCGCTCGGTGGTGGTCTCGAGCTTGCGCTCGCCTGTCGCGCTCGCCTCGTCACCAACGATGCGCGCACCCAGCTCGGCGTTCCGGAGGTGCGGTGGGGGTTGTTGCCGGGAGCCGGTGGGACGCAGCGCCTGCCGCGCCTGGCGGGATTCGAGCCGGCGATGGATTTGTTGCTGAGCGGCCGTTCGATCGCGCCGCTGGACGCCGTTCGCCTGGGCATTTTCGCGCGCACGGTACCGGCCGCGACGCTGGTCGATGCGGCGAAGGAACTGGCGCGGACGATGCACGGCGAGCCCTACGACGCGAAGGCGAAGTTCGCGCGTCTCGGGCAAGCCGATGTCCCGCCGTACGACGCGGCGACCGCGCGTGCGGTCGCCCAGCAACACGCGATCGGCGCCGAGGCGTTCGGCCTCTACCCCGCGTACAGCGCCATCGTCGACAGCGTCCTCAAGGGGGCACGCCTGCCGCTCGCCGAAGCGACGACGGTCGAGATGAACCAGTTCCTGCGCCTGATGTTCGACCCGGTCGCGGGGCGCATGGTGCGCACCTTGTTTCTGCAACGGCTGCGCGCGGAACGTGAGCTCGCTGGCCGCAACGACGTGCGCCTCGAGCGCATCGGCGTCGGTGCCGTCAGCGAGGCGCGGCGCGCGTGGTCGGAAGCGCTGACAAGGCTGAAGCTGCCACAGGCCTCCGATCGCAACCTTCCCGGCGACACGCTGGCGCTGATCGACGCGCAGGGCCAGCAGCGCCGCGTCGCTCTGCAGGTCCTCGACGACGACGCGGACTTCGGCGGCGAGGTGCCTTTTCCGTTTGCCGTGCTGTCACCGGCCGGCCCCTACGGTCGCGTGCTGGAGATCGTCGGCGCGAGCGATGCCGATGCGGCCGCGCTGGCGGCGCTGGCCGCCCGGCTCGGCTCGCTGCCCTGGCGCACGCCCGGGCCGACCAGCTTGCTGCAGCGCTTGCGCGGCAGGTCACTGGAGGAACAGGCGAAGCTGGCGTTGCGATTCGCCGCCCAGCCCAATGCCGGCGATCCCGCGTTCGTCGACGTCGCCGCCTGCCTCTCCGGCGTGACGCCGGCGTGGACCGGTGGACCGCTGACCTGGCTCTGGGCCCAGCAAAAGAGCCAGCTCGCGAGCTTCGACGGCGCGACATCAGCGGCCTGGACCCTGCTCGAGCCGGCGCTGGCGCAGGCGTGTGCATGATCGATCGCGGCCGCATCGGCTTTCGGACCGCGGCCACGATCGTGCGGGTCGAGGGCTGGCGCGTCAAGCTGTTCTGCGCAGCGATTGGCGAGACCGACCCGGTGTACCTGGATGATGCGGCGGCGCGCGCCGCGGGCCATCGCGCCTGCCTGCTGCCGCCGACGTTCCTGAAGGCGATCGACGGCGAACACTTCAGCAGCGCGGCGATGCTCGATGTGCTGGCCATGCCGGTGGGCGGTGTCCTCCATGCCGAACAGACCTTCCACCATGTCGGTCCGGTGTACGTCGGCGACGAGGTCGAGGTGAGCCGGACGATCGTCGACATCTTCGAGAAGAAGAACGGCGCGATGTGCTTCGTCGTCATCCAGAGCGACTACCGCGTCGCCGCTCGCGCGGTGGCGAGCAGCCGCCAGACGATCCTGATCCGTCAGGCAGCGGCGGCATGACCGAGATCGCGTTTGCGAAGGAACTGGCGCTGAGCAGCAGCCCAATCAGCGCCGTCGACCTCGCGCTCTACGCTGCCGCCTCGGGCGACCACAATCCATTGCACCTGGATGCCGAGGTGGCCCGGGCCGCCGGCTTCGCGCGACCCGTCGTGCACGGCATGCTGACCCTGGCCTGGGTCGCGCGCGTGTTCACGCGTGAATTCGGCGCCGGCTGCATCGTGTCGATCGAGACGCGCTTCACCGGCGTCGCCCTGCTGGGCGACGTCCTTCATGTGACCGCCGCGCTCATCGGCGTCGAGGACGGCGTCGCGCGCTACGAGCTGAAGGCGCGCGCCGCGACCGGTACCGAGCTCGTCACCGGCAGCGCTCGCATCGCGACAGCGGCGGCCACGCACCCGGCGGCGGCATGAAGCGGCTCGCCGACGCACTCGAGCCCGGCGCACGCGTCTTCGTCTCGACCTTGAGCACCGAATCGGCGCTGCTTCGGGACGAGCTGCAGGCCGACCCGGAGCGCGCCCGCGGCGTCACCTTCGTCGGCGTGCAGTTCCCGGGCATCGACAGCATCGACTACCTCGCCGTCCATCCCGAGGCGCGTCTGAGCGCGTTTTTCATGTCGCCCGCGGTGCGTGCCGGACTGGCGGCAGGACGCGCCGAGCTGCCGAGCCTCGACTACCGCGGCATCGTGCGCCACCTGCACGAGAGCTTGCCGATGGACCTCGCGATCGCCCAGCTCACGCCGCCCGACGCCGAGGGCTGGTGCAGTCCGGGGCTCGCGAGCGACTTCATGCCGCTGGTCTGGTCGCGGGCACGACGTCGCATTGCCCACTTCAATCCGCGCCTGCCACGCACCCGCGGCAGCTTTCGCGTTCACGTCTCCGAGCTCGACGGCGGCGTCGAAGCCGATCTGCCGCTGACAGCGTTCGCCGAGCCGGCGTGCGGCGAGGTCGAGACCCGCATCGGCGCGCACGTCTCGGCGTTGGTGCAGGACGGCGACACGCTGCAGTTCGGCGTCGGCTTGGTGCCGACAGCCCTGGCCGGCGCTCTCGCTTCGCATCGCCGCCTGCGCATCCGCGGCGGCATGATTTCCGCGGTCTTGCGCACGCTCTGGGAGCACGGTGCGCTCGATCGCGATGCGCGCATCACGACCGGCGTCGTGCTCGGCGACAGCGCCTTCGGCGATTTCTGCGCGCGTCTGGCGCCGCTCTGGCTGACCGACGTCGCGCACACCCACGACGTGGCGGCGATCGCCGCGGTCCCGCGCTTCGTCGCGATCAACACCGCCGTCGAGGTCGACCTCTTCGGGCAGGTCAATTCGGAACGCGCCGGCGGCGTCATCCAGGCGGGCGCGGGCGGCTTGCCGGCGTTCGCGGCCGGTGCCCTCGCCTCGCCCGGCGGCCGGCTCCTGATCTGTCTGGGCGCGACGGCCAAGAAGGGCACCGTCTCGCGCGTCGTGCCGGCGCTCGACCAGCGCGCGCTCTGCACCGTGCCCCGCTACCTGGCCGACGCCGTCGTCACCGAGCACGGCGTCGCCGAGCTGCGCGGGCTGTCGCTCGATGCGCGCGCCCAGGCCTTGATCGCGATCGCCGCGCCCGATCACCGCGACTCCCTGCAACTTGCCTGGAACGAGATCCGCCGCCACACATGAACGACGACAGCGAAAACATCAGTGGCGAAATCCCCGAGGGATTTTCTCCGGCGCGCATCGGCGGCGAATTCGCCACCCGCAACGGGCCGCTGTACGCGCGCTGGCACGACGAGCACCTGCTCATGGGCTTTCGGGTGGGGCCGGGACATGTCAACCCGGGCAACAACTGCCACGGCGGCATGCTGGCGATGTTCGCCGACATCCTGATCTCCACGGCGGCGCAGTACCAGTCCGACATCCCACGGCAATTCCTGCCGACGATTTCGTTGCAGATGGATTTCATGGCGGCGGCGCCGCTCGGCGCCTGGGTGCAAGGCAAGGCCGAAATCCTGCGCGTCACCCGCAACCTCATTTTTTCGCAAGGCCTCATCCATGCCGACGAGACGCTGGCCCTGCGCACCAGCGGCGTCTTCAAGCGCGGACCGTTGCTGGCCGAGAGCGCGAGCGACCACGCCTTGCGCTTTCCGGGGCTGCCGCGCCGCGCCTGAGCGGGCGGCGCTAGGCGCTGCCCAGTCGGATCAGCCGCTTGCCGAGGTTCTCGCCGCGATAGAGGCCGGCGATCGCGTCGGGCGCGCACTCGATGCCATCGAGCACGTCCTCGAGGTAGCGAAGCTTGCCTTCGCGCAGCCAGCCGGCGAGCTCGGCGCGAGCCGGCGCGTGGTATTCCGGGTGATCGAAAATGACGAAGCCCTGCATGCGCGCCCGCTTCACCAGCAGGTGGCGCTCGACGCGCGGGCCTTGCGGCGGCGGCGCCCAGCTCGCCACCGACGCCGTGCCGCAGATGACGATGCGCGCGCCCGGGTTCAGGTGTGCCATCACGGCGTCGCTGATCGCACCGGCAGTGTTGTCGAAGTAGACATCGACGCCCGCGGCGCACGCTTCGGCCAGCGCCGGCACGAAATCCGCGGCCTTGTAGTCGACGGCGGCATCGAAGCCGAAGCGGTCTCGACAAAGATCCCGCTTGACGGGGCCGCCCGCGATGCCGACGCTGCGGCATCCCTTCAGCCGCGCGATCTGGCCGACGCACGAGCCGACCGCGCCGGCGGCGGTGGACACGACGACCGTCTCGCCTGGCCGCGGCTGGCCCAGCTGCAGCAAGCCGTAATGCGCGGTGACGCCGTTGATGCCCAGCACGCCGAGCGCGGTCGACAACGGCAGGTCAGTCTCCTCGATGCGCCGTCCGATCGTCGTGGCATCGACGAGCGCGTAGTCCTGCCAGCCGTACATCCCGCCGACGGCCGTACCGATCGGCCAGGCCGGGTCATTGGAGGCGACGATGTGGCCGGCGGCGAACGAGCGCATCACGGCGCCGATAGCCACCGGCTCCGAGTAGTTGGCGACCGCGCTCACCCAGCCGCGCATCGCCGGCTCGACCGAGAGCCAGGCGTTGCGCACCACGATCTGGCCCGGTCCGGGGATAGGGATCGGCGCCTCGGCGATCCTGAAGTGCCCGGCCTCCGGGATGCCCTCGGGGCGGCTGGCCAGGAGCACCTGGCGGTTCATCGGCGGGCTCATCGTGCGCGTCTCCGTCATGGTTGCGCCGGAGTTGCGGCGCAGCTTCCTTTGCTATAGTACACATGTGTACCATGTGCTTCCATACGCTGAAGCACGAAC
Source organism: Caldimonas sp. (assembly GCA_035995885.1). Taxonomy (GTDB): domain Bacteria; phylum Pseudomonadota; class Gammaproteobacteria; order Burkholderiales; family Burkholderiaceae_C; genus Schlegelella_A. Next base: position 35,052 of record DASYKC010000046.1, read on the forward strand.
GTCTTTTTGGGAGCAGCACGCATGGCAGGCCGTTGGTTCGAGGAGTTCGGCGTCGGGCAGACATTCGAGCATGAGATCCGCCGTACCGTGACCGAGTCCGACAACGTCTGGTTCTGCGGCGCCACCTACAACCCGGCCGCCATCCACATCGACGCGGAATACTGCAAGGGCACCGAGTTCGGCAAGCCGCTCGTCAACAGCATCTTCACGCTCGGGCTGGTGATCGGCCTGTCGGTGCAGGACACGACGCTGGGCACGACGGTCGCTAACCTCGGCATGAGCGACACCCGGTTCCCGAGCCCGGTGTTCCATGGCGACACGATCCGTTCGCGCACCACCGTCAAGGAGGTCCGGGCGAGCAAATCGCGGCCCAAGGCCGGCATCGTCACCTTCTTCCATCAGGGTCTCAATCAGCGCGACGAAGAGGTCTGCGTCTGCACCCGGCAGGCGCTGATGCTGAGGAAGCCGGCGTGAAGCTGCGCTCGATGCTGTTCGTGCCGGCCGACAGCGAGAGAAAGCTCGAGAAGTCGCTGGGCAGCCCGGCCGACGCGCTGATCCTCGACCTCGAGGACTCGGTCGCCGACGCCCGCAAGGCCGATGCGCGCGGCACTGCGGCAGCGTTCATCACCGCGAACGCCTCGCGGCTCGCTGCGCAACTCTATGTGCGCATCAACCCGCTCGACAGCGGCCTGGCGATGGGCGACCTCGCCACCGTCGTCGTTGCCGGGCTGGCCGGCGTCATGCTGCCGAAGACGCGCAGCGCCGCGGACATCGTGCGCCTCGGCCACTGCCTCGACGCGCTCGAAGCGCGCGCCGGCATCGCGCCGGGAGCGGTGCGGATTGTTCCGGTCGCCACCGAAACGCCGGAAGCGATCCTCAACATGCAAAGCTTCGCCGCGCCGATCGCCCGGCTCGCCGGAGTGACCTGGGGCGCCGAGGACCTGTCGGCAGCGATCGGCGCGGTCTCGAACCGCGACGAAGACGGCGGCTGGTCGCCGCTCTACGCGCTCGCCAACTCGCTCTGCCTCGCTGCGGCGGCCGCGACCGGCGTGCCGGCCATCGACACCCTGCACGCCGACTTTCGCGATTCGGCGGGGCTGGCGGCCGCCTGCCGCGCCTCCCGCCGGCGCGGCTTCCGCGGCAGGATCGCCATCCATCCCGACCAGGTGGCGATCATCAACGAGGCCTACTCGCCGAGCCCCGCCGAGCTCGCGCACGCGCGCCGCATCGTCGACGCGTTCGCGGCACAGCCGGATGCAGGCGCGCTCAGCATCGATGGCGTCATGGTCGACAAGCCGCACCTCACGCAGGCGCTGCGCACGCTGGCTGGCGCAGGCTGAGCGCCACGGCTCGGACGGAGATCCTCATGGACTTTTCGATCAACGAAGACCACCGCGCCATCCGCGACGGCGTGAGCGCGGTCGTGCGCTCGTTCGACGACGAGTACTGGCTGGCCCGCGACGACGACGGCAAGTTCCCGCACGAGTTCCATCGCGCGATGGCGGAGTCCGGCTGGCTCGGCATCACCATGCCGCCCGAGTACGGCGGTGCCGGCCTCGGCGTGACCGAGGCGGCGATCATGATGCACGAGGTGGCCAGTCACGGCGGCGGGATGGCAGCGGCGTCGACGGTGCACATCAACCTGTTCGGGCCGCATCCCATCGTCGTCTTCGGCACCGACGAGCAGCGGAAGCGCTGGCTGCCGGCGCTCGTTGAGGGCAAGGACCAGGTCGCCTTCGGCTTCACCGAGCCCGACGCCGGCCTCAACACCACGGCGATCAAGACCTTCGCGCAGAAGGCCCCGGGCGGCTACGTCGTTCACGGCCAGAAGGTCTGGACCTCGACCGCGCAGGTGGCCAGCAAGATCATGCTGCTGACGCGCACGACCAAGCTCGAGGACTGCAAGAAGCCGACCGACGGCATCACGATCTTCTACACCGATCTCGACCGCAGCAAGATCGACGTCCACCGGATCCCCAAGATGGGTCGCAAGGCCGTCGACTCGAACTCGATCTTCATCGACGGCCTGTTCATCCCCGAGGCCGATCGCGTCGGCGAGGAAGGCAAGGGCTTCTCGTACATCCTTCACAGCCTCAACCCGGAGCGGCTGCTGGTCGCGGCCGAGGCGATCGCCATCGGCCAGGACGCGCTGCGCCGCGCCGCCAAGTACGCGCGCGAGCGGGTCGTGTTCGGCCGACCGATCGGCCAGAACCAGGGCATCCAGCATCCGCTTGCGGAGCGCTGGATGGCGCTCGAGGCCGCATGGGCGATGGTCATGAAAGGCGCCTGGCTCTACGACCAGCATCAGCCCTGCGGCGCGGAAGCCAACGCCGCCAAGTTTCTCGGCGCACGCGCCGGCTTCGACTCGTGCCTGCAGGCCGTGCTGACGCACGGCGGCTTCGGCTACGCCAAGGAATATCACGTCGAGCGATTGCTGCGCGAGGTCACCGTCACCCGCATCGCGCCCGTCACCGAGCAGCTCATCTTGTCGTTCATCGCCGAAAAGGTGCTCGACCAGCCGAAGTCCTATTGAGGAGAACAGGGTGTTCAAGCGCGAGTTGTTCAACGAGGACCACGAGGCGTTCCGCGACACGGTGCGGCGCTTCATCGAGAACGAGATCGCGCCGCATCACGCCGCGTGGGAAGGTTCGGGCATGGTGCCCCGAGAGCTCTGGCTGAAGGCGGGCGCCGCCGGCATGCTGTGCTGCACCGTCCCCGAACGCTATGGAGGCGCGGCCGCCGACTACCTGTTCGACGTCGTCGTGTTCGAGGAAATGGCGCGCTCGGGCTTCACCGGCCCCGGCTTCATGATCCATTGCGACCTGGTCGCGACCTACATCGCCAGCTTCGGCAGCGAAGCGCAGAAGCAGCAGTGGCTGCCCAGGATGGTCACCGGCGAGGCGATCGGCTCGCTCGGCATGACCGAGCCGCACGCCGGCTCCGACCTGAAGGCGATCCGCACCAAGGCCGTCCGCGACGGTGACGACTACGTGATCTCCGGCCAGAAGGTCTTCATCTCGAACGGCCAGCTGTGCGACGTGATCGTGCTGGCGACGAAGACCGACTCGACGGCGGGCGCCAAGGGCGTGACGCTGTTTCTCGTCGACGCCAGCGTGGCCGGCTTTCGCCGCGGCAAGAACCTGCACAAGCTCGGCATGAAGGCGCAGGACACGTCCGAGCTGTTCTTCGACGAGGTGCGCGTGCCCGCCGCGGCCATGCTGGGCGAGGAAGGCAAGGGCTTCGAGCTCATGATGACCAAGCTCGCTCAGGAGCGGCTGGCGCAGGCGATCCGCTCCGCGGTGGTGGCCGAGACGGTCATTGACTGGACCATCGACTACACCGCCAACCGCAAGGCGTTCGGCAAGACGATCGCCGACTTCCAGAACACCCAGTTCAAGCTCGCCGAGCTGAAGACCGAGGCCGTCGTCGGTCGCCAGTTCACCGACAAGTGCATCGCCAACTTCATGAAGGGCGAGCTCGACGCGGTCGATGCCGCCATGGCCAAGATGTGGCTCAGCAACATGCACTGCAAGGTTGTCGACGAGTGCCTGCAACTCTTCGGTGGTTGGGGCTACATGTGGGAATACCCGATCGCGCGGGCGTATGCCGACGCGCGCATCGTCAAGATCGCGGGCGGTTCGATCGAGGTCATGAAGCACATCATCGGCCGCCAGCTGTTCGCCGCCTACAAGCCGCTCAAGGACGCCGTCAACGGCGTCGCCGGCATCAATCCCGCCTAGGAGACTCACCCGTGAATCCATCGACCTTTCGCGCCGACGTGCTGACGGGCAAGCGCATCCTCATCACCGGCGGCGGCACGGGCCTCGGCAAGGAGCTGGCGCGTCATTTCGTCGCCCACGGCGCCTCGGTGCACATCTGCGGGCGGCGCGAAGGCGTCCTGAAGGAAGCCGTCGCCGAGCTGCAGGCCGCGGCTGCGCACGGCGGCAGCATCGAATACCAGATCTGCGACGTGCGCGACGCCGAGCAGATCGATGCCATGGTCGAGCGCATCTGGCAAGGCGGCCCGCTGACCGGCCTCGTCAACAACGCGGCAGCCAACTTCATCTCGCCTTCGGTCGACATCAGCCCGCGCGGCTTTGCCGCGGTGCGCTCGACGGTGATGGACGGGTGCCTCTTCGCGACCCTGTCGTGCGGCCGGCGCTGGATCGCGCAAGGCCTGCCCGGCTCGGTGGTGAGCATGCTCGTGACGTGGGTCTGGACCGGCTCGGCCTACGTGCTGCCGTCGGTGATGGCCAAGACCGCCGTGCACGCGATGACGATGTCGCTCGCGGTGGAATGGGGCAAGCACGGCATTCGCGTCAATGCGGTCGCTCCCGGCCCGTTCCCGACCGAAAGCGCATGGGAAAAGCTGGCGCCGATCCCGAAGGCCAACGTCGGCGCCGCGTCGGCCGACGAAGTGCCGATGCAGCGCTTCGGGCGCATGCCCGAGCTGTGCAACCTGCTCACCTTCCTCCAGGCCGACGGCTGCGAATACCTGACCGGGGCGAACATCCCGATCGACGGCGGCCATCATCTCGCCGCACCCAGCACGTTCGCCGCCCTCGGCAAGCTGACCGCCGAAGACTGGGCCGAGGCCAAGACCTTGGTGCGCGGCAAGGCCGAACAGGAGAAGGCGCAGCGCAGCGCCGGTTGACGGCACCGCCTTCGATCTCCTGAATGCCGTGGCAGCTCCGGGCAGCCCGACCCGTGACCTGCGCAGCAATGCGCGGGACACGCCGCGACGCGTCGCGATCGCCTGCGCTGGCGAGCGGCTCACGTACGAGGAGCTCGAGGCGCTGGCCAACCGGATGGCCGCCGCCCTGCGCGGCGCGGGCCTGGTCCGCGGCGACCACGTCGCTTCGCTGATCGGCAACCGGCCCGAGGCCGTTGCCCTGGGCTGGGCCGCCTGGCGCGCCGGCCTTTATCTGACACCGATGGCCACCGGGCTGACCGCGCATGAATTGCGCTATCTGGTCGAGGACTGCGATGCCAAGGTCGTCGTCGCCGATGCCGCGCTTGCCGACGCCGCGGCCGCGCTGCGCAGCCTGGTCGGCGGCGCGCGTTCCTGGCTGTCGTTGCGCGGCGCGATCGCCGGCTTCGAGGCGCTCGAGCCGATGCTCGCCGCCGCCTCGTCGCTGCCGTCGAGCGACGAGGCGCCCGGTGCCTTGATGGTCTACACGTCGGGCACCACCGGCGCGCCCAAGGGCGTGATCCGGCCGCTGCTTCCCCCCGACTACCGAGGCACGCCACCGTTCGCCGCCGACCTTCTCGCCCTGTTCGGCCTCGGCGACGATCCCGTCCGCTACCTCTCGACGGCGCCGCTGTACCACGCTGCACCCTTGCGCTTCGCGCTGGCCGTCACCGCCGGCGGCGGCACCGTGCACGTGATGGCGCGCTTCGATGCCGATGAGGCCCTGCGCCTCCTCAAGCAGGAAGAGATCACGCACAGCCAGTGGGTGCCGGCGATGTTCCAGCGCCTGCTCCAGCTGCCGGCGTCGCGCCGCGCCCGGTTCAGCGCGCCGGCCCACCGCAGCGCCGTGCATGGCGCTGCGCCCTGCCCGCCCGCGGTGAAGCGAGCCATGATCGCGTGGTGGGGGCCGATCGTCGTTGAGTACTACTCGGGCAGCGAAGGCATCGGCCTGGCGCTGATCGATTCGGCCGAGGCGCTGGCGCACCCCGGGTCGGTGGGCAAGGCTCGCAAAGGCACGCTGCACATCGCCGACGCGTCGGGCAACGCCCTTCCGGCCGGCACGACCGGCCTGATCTGCTTTTCCGGGGTGGCGCCGTTCGCCTACTACAAGGCCCCCGAGAAGACGGCCGCGCGCACCTTGCCGGCCGGCTGGCAGACCTTCGGCGACATCGGCTACGTCGACGTCGAGGGCTACCTCTACCTCACCGATCGCCAGGACGACATGATCATCTCCGGTGGCGTGAACCTGTACCCGCAGGAGATCGAGGCGGCGATCCGCGACACGCCTGGCGTCTGGGACTGCGCGGTGGTCGGCGTCGCCGACGATCGTTTCGGCGAGACTCCGGTCGCGTTCGTGGTGCCCGATCAAGACCGTGTCGACCGAGACCCAAGCACGCTCGTGGCCGCCGTCCGGCTGCAGTGCGAAACGCGCCTCGCCCGCACCAAGCATCCTTCCCAGATCCGCATCGTCGACAGCCTGCCGCGGTCAGCGACCGGGAAGCTGTTGCGCCGGGCGTTGCGAGAGCTCGTCGCGCACTGAAGCAGCCGCTGCCCTCGAAAGAACATCGATGACCGACCTGTCCGCAGAGTTCAAGGCACTCGCCGCCTATCGACCGAGGCACAAGGTTCGCTTCGTCACCGCGGCCAGCCTGTTCGACGGCCACGACGCCGCCATCAACATCATGCGGCGCATCCTGCAAGGCATGGGGGTGGAGGTCATTCACCTCGGCCACAACCGCTCGGTCGACGAGGTGGTCACCGCCGCGCTGCAGGAAGACGTGCAAGGCATCGCCATCAGCAGCTACCAGGGCGGCCACGTCGAGTACTTCAAGTACATGGTCGACCTGCTGAAGGAGCGTGGCGGCGCCCACATCCAGGTCTTCGGCGGCGGCGGCGGGGTCATCGTGCGCGGCGAGATCGCCGAGCTGCAGGGGTATGGCGTCAGCCGCATCTACAGCCCCGAGGACGGCCAGCGGATGGGCCTACAGGGAATGATCGGCGAGATGGTGATGCGCTGCGATCACGACCTGGCCATGCACGTGCCCAAGTCGCTGGCGGCGATCCAGGGCAGCACGGAGGCCCATTGGCGCGCGCTCGCGCAGCTCATCACCGCGCTCGAAAGCGGCAAGGCGGGCAACACGATCAAGCAGGCCGTGCACGCGAAAGCGGCGCAGGCGAAGACCCCCGTCCTGGGCATCACCGGCACCGGCGGCGCCGGCAAGTCGAGCCTTACCGACGAGCTGATCCGGCGCCTGCGGCTCGATCAGGGCGATGCCTTGCGGGTGGTCGTCATCTCCATCGACCCGAGTCGGCGCAAGAGTGGCGGCGCGCTGCTGGGCGACCGCATTCGCATGAACGCCATCCACCCCTGGCGCCAGGGGCAGAGGGTCTACATGCGCAGCCTGGCGACGCGCGACTTCGGCAGCGAGATCAGCCAGGCGCTGCCGGACGTGCTGGCGGCCTGCAAGTGCGCGGGCTTCGACCTGATCGTCGTCGAGACGTCCGGCATCGGCCAGGGCGACGCCGCCATCGTGCCGCTGGTCGACGTGCCGATGTACGTCATGACGCCGGAGTTCGGCGCCCCCAGCCAGCTCGAGAAGATCGACATGCTCGACTTCGCCGAGTTCGTCGCCATCAACAAGTTCGACCGCAAGGGTGCCGCCGATGCCTTGCGCGATGTCGCCAAGCAGGTGCAGCGCAACAAGGAGGCCTGGAAGCAAAGCCCCGAAGACATGCCGGTGTTCGGCACCATGGCCAGTCGCTTCAACGACGACGGCGTCACCGCGCTGTACCAGGCGCTGCTGCCGCGACTTGCCGAGCTCGGCCTGAAGCGCGTCGCGTCGACGCTGCCCGCGGCCGCGACACGCCACAGCACGCACCAGGTCTCTATCGTGCCCGGCGCCCGCGCTCGCTACCTGGCCGACATCGCCGACACGGTGCGCGGCTACAAGCTGCTCGCCCGCGACCAGGCGAGGCTCGCGCGCGAGGTACAGCAACTGCGCGCCAGCGCCGCCATGCTGGGGCAGGCCGATCCCTCCGAGGCGAGCGCCGGTGCCGCCGCGACGCGGCTTGCCGAGCAACGCGAAGGCCGGCAGGACCCGCGGGCGAAGAATCTGCTGACGATGTGGCCCGACATGCAGAAGGCCTACGCCGGCGACGAGTACGTGGTGAAGATCCGCGACAAGGAGATCCGCACCGCCCTGGTCTACACCACGCTCTCGGGCAGCAAGGTCCGCAAGGTGGCGCTGCCGACCTGGGATGACCACGGCGAGATCCTCAAGTGGCTGATGCTCGATAACGTGCCCGGGAGCTTCCCCTACACCGCGGGAACCTTCGCCTTCAAGCGCGAGGGCGAGGATCCGACACGGATGTTCGCCGGCGAGGGCGACGCCTTCAAGACCAACACCCGCTTCAAGCTGCTCTCGGCCGGCACGGCCGCCAAGCGCCTGTCGACGGCGTTCGACTCCGTCACCCTGTACGGCAACGACCCCGCCACCCGGCCCGACATCTACGGCAAGGTCGGCAACTCGGGCGTGTCCATCGCCACGCTGGAGGACATGAAGGTCCTGTACTCGGGGTTCGACCTGACCCACGCCGCGACCAGCGTGAGCATGACGATCAACGGCCCGGCGCCGACCATCTTGGCGATGTTCCTGAACACCGCGATCGATCAGAACCTCGACAAGTTCAAGACCGACAACGGGCGCGAACCCACTGCCGACGAAAGCGGGAAGATCACCGAATGGGTCGAGGAAAACGTTCGCGGCACGGTGCAGGCCGACATCCTGAAGGAAGACCAGGGCCAGAACACCTGCATCTTCTCGACCGAGTTCAGCCTCAAGGTCATGGGCGACATCGCCGAGTACTTCGTCCACCACAAGGTGCGCAACTTCTACTCGGTGAGCATCTCCGGGTATCACATCGCCGAGGCCGGTGCGAACCCGATCAGCCAGCTCGCGTTCACGCTTTCGAACGGCTTCACCTTTGTCGAGGCCTACCTGGCGCGGGGCATGCACATCGACGACTTCGCGCCGAACCTGTCCTTTTTCTTCAGCAACGGCATGGACCCGGAGTACACGGTCCTCGGGCGGGTGGCGCGACGTGTCTGGGCAGTCGCGATGCGCGACCGCTACGGCGCCAACGAGCGCAGCCAGAAGCTGAAGTACCACGTCCAGACCTCGGGTCGGAGCCTACACGCGCAGGAAATCCAGTTCAACGACATCCGCACGACCCTGCAGGCGCTGATCGCGATCTACGACAACTGCAACTCGCTGCACACCAACGCCTTCGACGAGGCGATCACGACCCCGACCGAGGACTCGGTGCGCCGGGCGATGGCGATCCAGCTGATCATCAACCGAGAGTGGGGGCTGGCCAAGAACGAGAACCCGAACCAGGGCTCCTTCATCGTCGACGAGCTGACCGAGCTGGTCGAGGAAGCCGTGCTCGGCGAGTTCGAGAAGATCAGCGAGCGCGGCGGCGTCCTCGGCGCGATGGAGACCGGCTACCAGCGCGGCAAGATCCAGGAAGAGAGCATGCATTACGAGATGCTCAAGCACACCGGCGAGTACCCGATCGTCGGCGTCAACACGTTCCGCAATCCGCACGGCGACCCGGTCGCCGACACGCTCGAGCTGGCTCGCTCCACCGAGTCGGAAAAGCAGAGCCAGCTCGCGCGCCTGGCCGATTTCCACGCCCGCCACGCCGCCGAGGCCCCGGCGATGCTGCGCCGCCTGCAGGACGCCGTCATCGCCGACGCCAACGTGTTCGAGGTCCTGATGAAGGCGGTGCGCGTCTGCTCGCTCGGGCAGATCACGAACGCCCTGTTCGAGGTCGGCGGCCAGTACCGGCGCAGCATGTAGTTCTTGTTCGACCAAGCCCAGGAGACAAAGATGTTCAAGCAAGAAAAAGTCATCATCAGCTGTGCGGTGACCGGCGCCATCCACACGCCGTCGATGTCGCCGTATCTGCCGATCACCGCCGAGGAGATCGCCGACGCCTCCGTGGCCGCGGCCGAAGCGGGAGCAGCGATCATTCATCTGCACGCGCGCGACCCGGTCACGGGCAAGCCGGACCAGCGCCCGGAGGCCTTCGTGCCGTTCCTGAAGGCGATCAAGCAGCGCAGCGACGCGATCGTCAACCTGACGACCGGCGGCTCGCCGTACATGACCGTGCAAGAGCGCATGCAGCCGGCCAAGGTGCTGAAGCCCGAAGTGGCGTCGATGAACATGGGGACGATGAACTTCGGCCTGTTCCCGATGCTGCAGCGCTTCAAGGAGTTCAAGTTCGACTGGGAGCGTCCGTACCTCGAGGGCAGCAAGGACCTGATCTTTCGTAACACCTACGGCGACCTCGAGACCGTGCTGACCGAGCTCTCGGCCAACGAGACGCGCTACGAGTTCGAGTGCTACGACACGTCGCACCTGTACAACCTGGCGCACTTCGTCGAGCGCGGCCTGGTGAAAGCGCCGTTCTTCGTGCAGACGGTGTTCGGCATTCTCGGCGGCATCGGCAGCCACCCCGACGACGTGATGCACATGAAGCGCACCGCCGATCGTCTGTTCGGCGACGACTACCGCTGGTCGGTGCTCGGCGCCGGGCGCAGCCAGATGCCGATCGCGGCGATGGCCGCGTCGATGGGCGGCAACGTCCGCGTCGGCCTCGAAGACAGCCTGTGGATCGGCAAGGGCAGGCTCGCGCAGTCGAATGCCGAGCAGGTGCACCAAGTGCGCCGCATCCTCGAAGGGCTCGGCCTCGAGGTCGCGACGCCAGCCGAAGCGCGCGAGATCCTGCAGCTCAAGGGCGTCGCGAAGGTCGCGTTCTGACCGCTGACGAAGGAAGCACGGGCATCCCCATGGCGAGCGCCGAAGAGCCGGTGCTGTTCGAGAAGACGGGGCAGATCGCCATCCTGACGCTGAATCGGCCGAAGGTGATGAACGCCGTCGACCGGCCGATGTGGCTGGGGGCCGCCGAGGCGATCGAGTCGTTCGCCGCCGACCCCGCGCTTAGGGTGCTGATCGTCACCGGCGCCGGCGACCGCTCTTTCTGCGCCGGCTCGGACCTCAAGGCCAAGGCCGCCGGCGAGCTCGAGGTCACCGAGGAGATGAACCGCTGGGGCTACGCCGGCATCGTCCGGCACTTCGTCGCCAAGCCGGTGATCGCCGCGGTCAACGGCTACGCCCTGGGCGGCGGGACCGAGATCGCCCTGTCGTGCGACCTGATCGTGGCCTCGGAGCACGCCACCTTCGGCTTGCCGGAAGCCAGCCATGGCCTGCTCGCAGGCGCCGGCGGCCTGCTGCGCCTGCCGCGGCAGATTCCCTTGAAGGTGGCGATGAACTGCATCCTGACCGGCGAGCCGCTCTCGGCGGCCGAGGCCTTGCGCTGGGGCTTGGTCAACCGCGTGGTTCCGCATGCGCGACTGATGGACGCGGCGATCGAGATGGCGATGAAGATCTGCGCGTCGTCCCCGCGGTCTATCAGCGCCAGCAAGGAGATCGTCTACCGCGGCCTCGACCAGTCGCTCGACTTCCCCGGAGACGCCTGGGCCATGAACGATCGCTACGTCGACATCGTCCAGGCCAGCGACGATGCCCACGAGGGCATGCGCGCGTTTCTGGAGAAGCGCGCGCCGGTCTGGAAGGAATGATGTGGATGCCGCCGAGCTGCCGCGCCATCCGACGCGGGCGCCTTCTTCGTTCATGGTTCGCGGCCCGGCAGCGCGGCCAGGTGCCCGGTCTCGTTGACGCTGACGATGCCGATCGTTTTCGTCGAGCGCAAGCGCAAGCGCGTCACCGAGCCGTAGGCCGGCGGAAAGTGGACGATGCGCTCGAGGCCGAGCGCATGCGAGAGCACGACGTTGATCGGCAGGCCGTGGCAGAAGACGGCGACGCGCGCACCGCGCGGCCCGCTTGCGACGAGCCCGGCGAGTGCGCCGAGCACGGCCCCCTGGAACGCCACCGTGTCCCCGCCCATGTAGCGCACCGGGTCGGCGAGAAAGCGCTGCCACTCGTCGCTGCCTTGCGCCTTCAGCGTCTCGACCGAACGGTAGCGATCGAGATGGCGATCGGCCTCGGCCCACCCGTCGACGACTTCGGCCGCCAGGCCGAGCCGCGCGGCCAACGGCTCGGCGGTCTCGCGCGCGCGCAAGAGCGGGCTCGTGACGACGCGGCCGATGCCCTCGCCCGCGAGCAGCACGGCGACCGCCTCGGCCTGGCGGCGGCCGTCAGCGGCGAGCGGCGGATCCTGCGGCCGTTCGGCGTGGCCCTCGTCGGGACGGCCGTGGCGGACGAGCACGATCCTCATCGTCGCTCTCTCCCCGTGACGACCGATCGATGCATCAGGTTCTCGTCGGTTTGGCGCCAAAGTGTCCTCAAGGTGTCCTCGCGCTCAGCGAGGCAAGCCCAGGCCACGCTGGGCGATCAGGCTGCGCTGGATCTCGTTGGTGCCGATCGAAATGACCCACATGAGCGAGTGGCGCAGGCCCTGCTCGTAGCGTCCCTCGTGCAGCGCTCCTGACGCGCCATGCGACAGTGCCGCGCGTGGTCCCAGGATATCGAGCGCGGCCTCTCCGAAGCGCTCCATGAGCTCGCCCGAGAAGACCTTGCTGATCGCGCCCGTCTCGGGCGGCGTCGTACCGCCGGTCGCCAGTTCGGCAGAGTGGATCATCAGACGGCGGCCGACCTCGATCTCGGCAGCCAGGGTCGCGATCCGTTCGCGCACCAGAGGGTCGTCACGCAGCGATGGTGCGGCCCGCACGTCGGCGCAGAGCAGGTCGAAGGCATGCGCGACCTTCAGGACGATGCCGCCGCCGACCGTGCCCCGCTCGTTGGCGAGGGCGTCGGTGAGAACCTTCCAGCCGCCGTTCAACGGGCCGATCAGTGCATCGGCCGGGATGCGAACGTTGTCGTAGAAGATGTTGGCGAAGCTACCGTCATACATCGTCTTCGCCGGCTTGACCGAGATGCCCGGTGTATCCATCGGCACGATGAACATGCTGATGCCGGCATGCGCGGGCGTGGCCTCACGATCGGTGCGCGCGGCGAGGAACATGTACTTGCCCCAATACGTCGTGGTCCAGATCTTCTGCCCGTTGATGACCCACTCGTCGCCGTGCTCGCCGCGAACCAGGACCGCGCTCGTGCGGAGCGCGGCCAGGTCGGACCCCGCATCCGGCTCGCTGTAACCCATGCCGTGCATGGCCTCGCCGCGCAGGATCTCGGGCAGATAGCGCGCCTGCTGCTCGGGCGTGCCGAACATCATCAGCGCGTTGGCCTGCACCGCGGCGCCGATCCGCGGCGCCTCGGCGCTCTCCATCACCTCCATGAAGGCGAGCTGCTCGATCGGAGTTCGCGCCTGGCCGCCGAACTCGCGCGGCCACCCAAGGCCGAGCCAGCCGGTCGCGCCGAGGTCGCGCGCGAAGGACGGGTCGAACTCACGGCTGTGAAAACCCTGACGGTCCGACGCCGCCTTGCGTTCGCCGGCCCAGTGGTCGCGCAACCAGGTGCGCACCTCGCTGCGGAATGCGTTGCCGGCCGGACCGAGGTCGTATTCCGGCAGCGTGGCGTCGGGGCGGTCGAGCAGTTGCCTCGCGAGCTCGCGACGCGCGCTCGCCGCGCCCCCAAACGAGAGCGCGTCCAGGTGGGTGCGGCGGAAGTGGCGCGGCGCCTCGTGCTCCTCGGCATAGCCGATCGCGCCGAAGGCATGCTGCGTCTCGAGCGAAACCTGGCGCAAGGCGGGGGCGCCGAAGGAGACCGCCGCAGCCGCGAAGTAGTGCCAAGAAGGAGCGCCCAGGTCAAACGCCTCGGCGGCATGCTCGAGTGTCAGGCGGACGCCTTCGAGGGCGATCAGATTGTTGGCGAGCTTGTGCTGGATCGCCTGGAAGCGGCCGATCGGCTGGCCGAACTGGCGCCGTTCTTTCGCGTAGTCGACCACCATTTCGAAGGCGCGTCGCGCTGCGCCGTGTGCGCGGGCGAGCATGGCGACGCGGGCGATTCGGAGCAGCTCCTCGAACGTCTCCACCGCCAGGGCGACGAATTCAGCGGGCGCGTCGGTCAGGGTGATCTGGGCAAGGCCGTCCGCACCAAGGGCCCGTGTCGACGCGACGACCGCGGCGTCGCTCGCGAGCTCGACGATCGCCAGCCCGCCCGATGCGCGCGTCGTCGCGACGACCAGGTGGGTGGCGCCGAGCGCGCCATCGACGAAACGAAGCGTGCCGCTCAGCCGCTCGCCGCTCCAAGCGACACTGCCCGCCTCGCTGTCCGGATCGCGGTCGGCGAAGCTCCAGCAGATGCATGCAGCGCCGGAATGGAGGCGATCGAGCAGCGCGGCTCCCGGCGCAGCCCGGCTTCGTCCGTCGGCCAGAGCCAGATTGGCAAGCAGCGACGCGAGAAACGGCGCGGGGCACGCGGCCCGCCCGAGCGCTTCGCAGACGATCGTCGCCTCGCGCATTCCGCCTTCGGTCGGATCGCTGCCGAGGTTGGCGATGCCCTGCTCGACCAAGCGCGACCACAGGGCGGCGAGCGCGTCAGCGTCGCGCGCGCGCACGATTGCCGCCGAGGCCGGCCAGTGCGTCTCGAGGAAGCCGCGCATCGAGTCACGCAGCATCGCGCGCTCTTCGCTGCCAGGCAGCGCGCTCGCGTCGATGCCGGCGCGATCGATCAAGCGTTCGCCTTGCCGAAGGTGCCTTTCGCGCGCAGCGCCGCCAGCGTCGCCGGATCGAGCCCGAGCGCATCGCGCAACACCTCGTGGGTGTGCTCGCCGAGGGTGGCGACCAAAGGCTGTGCTCGGACCGGCGTGGCCGAGAGCAGGTAAGGCAGGTTCGCGACCTTGTAGCGCGCGTCGGCCGTGCCGAGCTCGACGAACAGACCGCGTTCGGCGCACTGCGGGTCGGCCATCGCCTCGCCAACGCTGCGGTAGCGCGAGCACGGCACACCCGCCGCCATCAGCACCTGCTCGCATTCGGCGCCGGGACGTTGCGCCGTCCAGCGCTCGATGACATCGAGCAGTGCAGGCCAGTTCGCTTCCTTGCTGGCCATGGTTGCGAAACGCGGGTCAGTCTTGCCCTCGGGAAAGCCGATCGTCTCGAACAGCACCTCGAGGTTCTTCTGCGTCACCGCCGCGACCATCACGTAACCGTCGCTGGCGCGCACCGGCTCGTAGACCTGGCGCGGCCGATCCGGCGGGAACTGCGCGGCCTGCATTTCATAGATCAGCATGCCGAGCACCGAGTCCATCAGCGAGACGTCGATGTGCTGGCCCTTGTCGCTTTTCTCGCGTTCGTAGAGGGCGAGCTGGATCGCGCCGAACGCATACGACGCGCCCATCACGTCGGCGATGAAGATGCCGTTGTTGGCCGGCCGGTCGCTGCCGCGCTGGTACTGGTTGTAGGCGAGCTCGTAGCCCGACGCGGCGTGGATCACCGGCGCGTATGCAGGTGCCGACGCCATCGGCCCCGTCTGGCCGAAACCCGAGATCGAGGCATAGACGACACGCGGGTTCGTTCGCACCACCGAGTCGTAGTCGAGGCTGAGCCGCTTCATCACGCCGGGGCGAAAGTTCTCGACCACGACGTCGGCCTTGGCGACCAGCTCGCGCGCCAGGCGCTTGCCGTCTTCCGTCTGGAGGTCGAGGACGATGCTCTTCTTGCCGCAGTTCATCGACGCGTAGTAGGTGCTCATGCCGCCGCGCTGGGGTGGACGCTGGCGCACCACGTCGCCGTCGGGCGGCTCGACCTTCACCACGGCGGCACCGGCATCGGCCAGCATGCGGGTGCACATGGGCCCCGACATGACGATGGTGAAATCGACGACCTTGAGGCCGGCGAGCGCCGGCGGTCGGATGGCAGCCGGCGCCGTCGGCGACCCGCTCATCCCTTGAACACCGGCTTGCGCCGTTCCTTGAAGGCGGTGGTCGCCTCCTTGTGATCGGCGGTCGCGAAGGTCACCTGCTCCAGCGCCATCGACGCTTCCATCAGGTGATTGACGCGCTCCTTGACGATCTGGTTGATCGACAGCTTGGTCCAGCGGATCGCCCACGTCGGGCCGTCCGCGAGCTCCTGCGCGATCTGGCGCGCGAACGCGAGCACCTCGCCGGCCGGCACGCAGTGGTTCACGAGGCCGATGCGCTCGGCTTCCTTGCCCTTGAGCAGCGTGCCGCGCATCAGGTACTCCTTGGCCTTCGCGACGCCGATGAGGAGCGGCCAGACGACGGTGCCCCCGTCGCCCGCGACCAGGCCGACCTTGTTGACGTGGCTGTCGCCGATGCGCGCCTCGGGCGAGATGACGGTGATGTCGCACAGCAAGGCGATCGTTGCCGCCAGCCCGACGCAGTCGCCGTTGATCGCGCAGACGATCGGCTTGTCGAGCT
Source organism: Caldimonas sp. (assembly GCA_035995885.1). Lineage (GTDB taxonomy): Bacteria > Pseudomonadota > Gammaproteobacteria > Burkholderiales > Burkholderiaceae_C > Schlegelella_A. The sequence continues at coordinate 51,106 of DASYKC010000046.1, forward strand.
CGAGCTGGCGGTTCACGAGGCGACGGCTGATCATCGGGTCGTGGACCTCGCCTTCCTCGAGGACGTCGCCGCCCTGACGCTCGGACATGGCCTTGACGTCGCCGCCGACGCTGAAGATCGGGCCCGCGCCGGTGAGCAGCACGGCGCTGACCGCCGGGTCGTCGGCGAGATCGTCCCAGATCGTGCGGAACTCGCGGATCAGCCGCTGGTTGATGGCGTTGCGCGCCTCGAGCCGGTTGATGGTGACCGTGGCGACCTTGTCGACGACCTCGATCTTGAGGTCGTGGTAGTTGCTGTAGCGGGATTCCATGGGGAGCCTTTCAAGGAGAGTGGCAGCGCTCAGTCGGCGCGGATGTTGTTGTCGCGGATCACGGGCGTCCAGCGGGCGATCTCCTCGGCCGTCATCTGGCCGAGCTTCTGCGTTGTCGTGGTCCTCGGGATCACGCCGAAGCTCGCGAACTTCTGCTGCACGTCGGGGATCTGGAGCGTCTTGCCGATGGCTTGGTGGAGCTTGGCAACGACATCGGCCGGCATCCCGGCCGGGCCGACGATCGCGAACCAGCTCTCGGCGGCGTAGCCGGGAAACACCGAGGCAATCGTCGGTGTGCCAGGCTCGAGGGGAGACGGCTCGGCCGACCCGACCCCCAGAAGCTTCAGCCGCTTGGTCGCGATGAACTCGTTCATCGCCCCCGACGGCGTCGTGATGAGCAGCTGCACTTCGTTGGCGAGCACGGCCGTCGTCGTCGGCGCCTGGCCCTTGTACGGGACGTGCGTCATCTTCAGGCCCGCCTTGTTGGCGAACAGCTCGGTTGCGAGCTGACCAAACGAGCCGATGCCCGCAGACGCATAGTTGACGTGATTCTTCTTGGCGTACTCGACGAAGCTGCGCAGGTCCGTGACGGGCAGCGCCGCCGGCACGACGGCCACCATTGGCGAGCTCGAAACGAGCGCGATGGGCGAGAAGTCTTTGGCTCCGTCGTAGTTGGCGTCCTTCTGAACGAAGGGCGTCACGGCGAGGTTGCCGTTGTTGACGAAGAAGAGGGTGTAGCCGTCGGGCTTGGAGCGAATCACCTCACGCGCCGCGAGCACCCCCGAGGCGCCCGGCTTGTTGTCGATGATGACGGGCTGGCCGAGCGCATTTTGCAGCGGCTCCTGCATGACGCGCGCCATGTTGTCGGTCGAGCCGCCCGCGGAGTACGGAACGACGATCCGGATCGGCTTGTCGGGAAAGGCCTGCGCGAAGCAGGCGAGCGGCGCCGCCAGCGCGGCGGCGGCGAGAAGCTTGAGAAGGGTCACGGGAATGTCTCCTGTCGTTTCGTGATGGCCGGGTCGGCGGAACCTACTTCAGGAGGTCGCGGGCGATCACGACGCGCTGAATCTGATTGGTTCCCTCGAAGATCTGGGCAAGCTTGGCGTCGCGCATCATCCGCTCGACCGGATAGTCCTTGGTATAGCCGTAGCCGCCGAAGATCTGCACCGCGTCGGTCGTCACCTTCATCGCCATGTCGCTGGCCACGCACTTGGCCATGCTGGCGAGGACGTTGAGACGCTCCCAGTTGGCGGCGTCGCCGGCACGGGCGCACTCGTAGACGAGCGCGCGCGATGCTTCCATCTGCATCGCCATGTCCGCGAGCATGAACTGGATGCCCTGGAAGTCGGCGATCGGCTGCTTGAACTGCTTGCGCTCTTTGGCGTACGTGACAGAGGCGTCGAGCGCGCCCTGGGCGATGCCGACGCACTGGGCGCCGATCGTCGGTCGGTTCAGGTCGAGCGCGCGCAGAGAGGCACGAAAGCCCTTGCCTTCCTCGCCCACGAGGTTCTCGACCGGAACGCGGACGTTGTCGAGGAAGATCGGTGTATTGGGCGCGCCGCGCCAGCCCATCTTGCGTTCGTGGCGACCGAACGTGATCCCCTTCATCTTCTTCGGCTCGAGGACAAAGGCGCTGATCCCCGAGGCGCCGCGCTCGCCGGCCGTGCGCGCCATCAGGACGATGTAATCGGCCTCGACGCCGTAGCTGCACCACTGCTTGCGACCGTTGATGACGTAGCTGTCGCCGTCACGGACGGCGCGCGTCGTCATCGCGCTGACGTCGGAGCCGGCTTGCGGCTCGGAGATCGCGATCGCGGTGACGACGCCGCCCTTGGCGATGCCGGGCAGAAAGCGCTGCCGTTGCTCCTCGGTGCCGAAGTGGAGCAGCGGCATGATGAACATCGTGTTCAGGCCGGCGATCGAACCGCACGCCGGCGAGACGCGCGAGATCTCCTCACGGGCGATGCACATCATCGTCAGGTTGCCCTCCGGGCCGCCGTATCGCTCGGGCACCCAGAGCTGCATCAGACCCATGTCGCCGTAGACCTTGAGCAACTCGGTGGGAAAGCGGTCGGTCTCGTCGATCTCGGCCGCGATCGGAGCGACGTGGCGCTCGACCATGCGTCGGATGCTGTCGCGGAAGGCGACCTCGTCTTCCGGAGAGAGGCTGTTCATCGTGTTCAACTTTTTCGATTGGTGCTACCATTCGATTATGGAACCAACCTGATGACGGCGTCAACAAATCCCTACTGCGCGACGGTTTTGGCCGCCCTTCTCGACGACCGGACGAGCTGCCGCGGCTTTCGGCCCGAGCCATTGCCGCGCGAGACGATCGTGCGGCTGCTCGGCCACGCGCAGCGAACCGCATCGTGGTGCAACGCGCAGCCCTGGAAGATCCATCTGCTCGGGGGCGCCGCGCTCGAGCAGGCTCGTGCAACGCTCCCTGATTACGCGAACGGTCACCCGGCTCAGCCCGACCTTCCCTGGCCGGCCGCGTACCGGGGCGTCTACCTCGAGCGTCGCCGCGAGTGCGGCTTTCGGCTCTACGAAGCGGTCGGCGTCGGCCGCGGCGACCGGTCCGGCGCGGCGCGACAAGGCAGCGAGAACTACCGATTTTTCGGCGCCCCTCACGTCGCCCTGGTGACGACGGACCGCGACCTCGGCGTCTATGGCGCGATCGACTGCGGCGCCTGGGTCTCGACTTTCATGCTGGCGGCGCGTGCCGCCGGCGTGGCGACGATCGCGCAGGCGGCGCTGGCATCGCATCCGGGCTTCTGGCGCGAGCGCCTGGGTCTGGGCGCTGATCGCCTGCTCGTCTGCGGTGTCTCGTTCGGCTACGCTGAGGAGAACCATCCGGCGAACGCGTTCCGAACTTCCCGCGCAGCGCTTGCAGACGTCGTTCAATGGATCGACGAGCCGACGGCAGACGCGCAGGAGCTGCAACCGTGAGCGATTCGCTGACCTCTGCCGCGCGTGAGGCGGCGCCACTGCCATCGTTCGCGCCGGTGCAGACCCGGCGCGCCTTCGAGGCGATCTGCGATCGCATTCGCGGCCTCGTTGCCGACGGCTCGCTCAAGCCCGGCGACAAGCTGCCGCCAGAACGCGAGCTGGCGCTGCAGCTGGGCGTCGGCCGCAACGCGCTGCGCGAGGCGCTGCGCAGCCTCGAGATCGCCGGCATCGTCCGCCTCGCCAAGGGCGCCAAGGGCGGGGCGTTCATCCGCGAGGGCGACGCCGGCCGGATGGACGAGGTGGTGCGCGACATGCTGAGCCTCGGGTCGATCTCGGTCGCCGAGCTGACCGAGTCGCGCATGCACATCCAGGACCTGGTCGTTCGGCTGGCTTGCGAACGCGCCACGGTCGCCGACTTCGAGGCCCTCGACGCCAACGTCGCGCGCACCGAGGCGATGACCAAGGCCGGCCGCTACCTTGACCGGGTCGAGTGCTCGCGCGAGTTCTACCGCCTGCTCGCCGCCGCGACGCACAACCAGGTGCTGGCGATGATCGTGCAGTCGATCAACGAGATCCTGATGCAGTTCGTCTACGCCCGCGTCGCCGCCGGCGGGCCGCCGCAGCCGCGCCTGGTCGATAAGCGCCGCGCCTTCGTCGCTGCGCTTCGCGCCCGGGACGCCGGCACCGCGACAACGCTGATGCGGTCCCACCTCGCGTCGGTGCACCGGATGCTTGAACGGTCGGGCAAGGGCCGCGGCGCCTGACAGCCCGAGAGGAGACCTCGATGCCGACCCCGCCGGCGCCCGATGCCCTCGCCGGGCTCAAGGTGCTCGACTTCTCGATCATGATGGCCGGACCCTACTGCGCCCGCCTGCTTGCCGACGTGGGCGCCGACGTGGTCAAGGTCGAGCCGCCCGAGGGCGACGACATGCGCCTGCGCGCCCCGCTGCGGGACGGCGAGAGCGCGTATTTCGGTCAGCTCAATGCCGGCAAGCGCAGCCTCGCTGTCGACCTCAAAGATCCAGCGTGCCTCGCGCTCGTGAAGAGCCTTGCCGCGGTGGCTGACGTCGTGATCGAGAACTTCAGGCCGGGCGTGATGGAGCGACTCGGCCTCGGGTCGGCAGCCCTGCGCGCGGCCAACCCGCGGCTCGTCTACTGCTCGATCTCGGGCTACGGCCAGGAAGGCCCGGCAGCAGGCAAGGCGGCGTATGCGATGATCGTCCAAGCGGAAAGCGGCTTCGAGAAGACGCTCGCGCGCTACGCCGGCGTCGACCGGCCAGCGCCGACGGCCACCTTCGCCGCCGACGTGCTCGGTGCCATCTTCGCCTACGGCGCAATCCAGACCGCGCTCGTGCAGCGCGGCCGGACCGGAGTCGGCCAAGCGATCGACGTCTCGCTCATGGACGCGATGCTCAACCTGCTCGTCTACGAGCTGCAGGAAGCACAGTTCCCGGTCACGACGGCACGGCCGACCTACGGACCGGTGCGCGCGAATGACGGCGACGTCCTCGTGGTGCCGATCACGGCGCGCAACTTCGAGGCGCTGTGCGCGGTCACCGGCTCGGCAGCGTTGCGAACCGATGCGCGCTTCGCCAGCCTGCCGGCGCGCAACTCGAATTGGCACGCGATGATGGCGCTGATAGAAGGATGGACTCGTGAGCGCAGCGTCGCCGAGTGCGTCGCTGCGTTCACTGCCGCCGGCGTGCCGGCATCGGCCTACGGAGAGCCCGGGGACAGCCTCGCCGATCCGCATCTGCGTGCCCGCGGCGTGTTCGCGCGCGTCGCCGATGCCGCGGGGACGTTCACCGGTATCAATCCGCCCTACCGGATGTCGGGCAGCCGTGCCGAGCTGCGCGGTGTCGTGCCCGCGCTCGGCGCCGATCGCGAACCGATCCTGCGCGAATGGCTCGACGTGCCGAAGTGAGGCTCGCAGGGATCCGGCCCGCGAGCCCAAACCGCTGGCGCGGCCTCAGGTCAGCTTGATGATCACCGACTTGGTTTGCAGGTACTCGTGCATGTGCTCAGCCCCGCTCTCGCGACCGAAGCCGCTCATCTTGTAGCCGCCGAACGGGATCGCCGGGTCCATCAGCTGATAGCAGTTGGCCCAGACCGTGCCGGTACGCAGGCCGTGGGCGACCCGGTGAACGGTCGAGACATCGCGTGACCAGACGCCGCTGCCAAGGCCATAGCTGCTGTCATTGGCACGGCGGATCGCGTCGTCGATATCGTCGAACGGCAGCGCCGACAGGACTGGGCCGAAGATCTCCTCGCGCGCGATCCGCATGTCGTCGCTGACGCCGGCGAAGACCGTGGGGGCGACGAAGAAGCCGCGCGCCAGCGCGCCCTCGGTGAGACGCGCACCGCCGGCGAGCGCCCGCGCTCCCTGTTCCTTGCCGATCGCCAGATAGCCTGTGATGCGCTCCAGCTGCTCGGCCGAGACGACCGGGCCGAGCTCGGTATCGGTGTCGAGCGGATCGCCGACGCGCAGCTTGCGCGCATACACCGCCACCTTCTCGACGAACTCGTCGTAGACCGAGCGCTGCACGTACATGCGCGTGCCCGCGCTGCAGATTTGTCCCGAGTTCTGGAACACCGCCATTGCCGCGCCGGGAACCGCGGCGTCGAGATCGGCGTCGGCAAAGACGATGTTGGCCGACTTGCCGCCGAGCTCCATCGACATGCGCTTCACGTTGACGGCGGCTGCGCGGATGATCTTCTGCCCGACCTCGGTCGAGCCGGTGAAGGCGATCTTGTCGACCGCAAGGTGCGACGCCAGCGCCGCGCCCGCGTCGCCGAAGCCGGTAATGACGTTGACGACGCCTTCGGGAATGCCCGCTTCCATACAAAGCTCCGCCAGGCGCAGCGGGGACAGCGGCGCCTGCTCCGCGGGCTTCAAAACGACGGTGCAGCCGGAGGCAAGCACGGGACAAAGCTTCCAGACCGCCAACCCGATCGGTCCGTTCCACGGGTTGATCGCGCCGACTACTCCTACCGGCTCCTTCATCGAGTACGAGAAGACGTCTCCGGGGAGCGAGTTGGCGATCGTCTCCCCGTGGATCGAGGTCGCGAGGCCGGCGTAGTAGCGCAGCAGACCCACAGCGCGCCGTCGGCCGAGCGTCGTCCGCGAGATCGGCCCGCCCATGTCGAGCGTGTCCAGCATCGCGAGCTCGTCGTAGTGTTTCTCGACCAGATCGGCGAGGCGCAACATCACCTGTTGGCGGTCGAACGGCTTGAAACGGCGCCATGGTCCGTCGTCGAAGGCCTTGCGGGCCGCGGCGACGGCGCGATCGACATCGGCCGTGCCGGCCTTCGCGACCTTGGCGAGCAGCTCGCCCGTCGACGGGCTGATCGTGTCGAAGGTCTCGCCGCTGATGGCGGCGACCGATCGGCCGCCGATGAAGAGTGACTTGGCCGACGCACCATCGAGGAAGGCGGGGCGCGCGAGCGTGGTGGTAGCCATTGAGATCTCCTCGGACGGCGTCAGGCAGCGTGCGGTACAGCGGCTCGGGAGGGGCGCGCGTTATTGGCAGCCTCGTCGATGAAAGCGGCGGCCCGCTCGCCGATCATCATTGACGGCGCGCTCGTGTTGCCGCCAATGATGTCGGGCATGATCGACGCGTCGGCGACACGCAGCCCGGCGACGCCATGCACGCGCAACCGCGCGTCGACCACAGCGCCGCGGTCGCCCGCCGGCCCCATGCGACAGGTGCCGACCGGGTGGTACGTGGTCGTCGCGGTGGCGCGAATGTAGGCCTCGATCTCGGCGTCGCTTGTGACCGCGGCGCCTGGCGCCACCTCGGCGCCAGAGAACGGTCGCATCGCCGGCATGCCGAGGATGCGTCGTGCCTCCTTCATTCCGGCGACCAGCGTCTCGACGTCGGACCGGCTCTCGAGGAAGCGCGCGCGCATTCGCGGCCTCGCGGCCGGATCGGTCGATACGAGCTCGAGCTTGCCGCGCGTCGCAGGCCGCAGCACGGCCACGTGCACCATGAAGCCGTGCGCGCGCGGCAGGGTGCGCGCATTCGTTTTCATGCCGACCATGAAGGTCATCTGAATGTCAGGCCGATCGAGGCCGGCGTGAGTGCGAATGAAGCCGCCCGCCTCGGCGGCGTTCGACGCCAGCATGCCGCGCCGCTGCAGAAGATAGCGCAGCGGCGCCAGGGCGTTGCGCGGTGCGGCGCGCCAATTGAGCGCGTAGGACTCGCGGCTGGGATTGTCGACCGCAAGCGACGCCGTCGGATGGTCCTGCAGGTTCTCGCCGACGCCCGGCAGATCGCGGACGACTGCAATGCCGTGCTGCGCGAGCTCTGCCGCCGGACCGATGCCGGACAGCAGAAGCAGCTGCGGCGAGTTGACGGTGCCGGCGGCGAGCACCACCTCGCGCGCCGCGTCCAGCTCGACGCGAACCCCGTCGCGAACGATCGTCACGCCGATGGCGCGGCCGTTCTCGATCCGAACCTTCTCGACCAGCGCATCGGTGATCAGATCAATGTTTGGCCGGCCACGCACGGGATGGAAGAAGGCGCGCGAGCTACTGAGGCGCACGCCACGCCTCTGATTGAGATCGAACAGGCCGAAGCCGTCCTGCTCGACGCCGTTGAAATCGTCGCTGCGCTGGTGACTGGCCTCGACTGCGGCGTCGACGAAGGCGCGCGCGAGTGGATTGCTCGAGCGCAGCTGCTGGACATCGAGTTCGCCACTGCGGCCGTGCAGGGGCGACGGCGCGCCCCAGCGGTTTTCGTGCTTCTTGAACCACGGTAGGACGTCTTCGAAGCACCAACCGTCATTGCCCTGCGCCGCCCAGTCGTCGTAGTCGCGCCGGTTGCCGCGAATGTAGACAGTGCCGTTGACGGACGTGCAGCCGCCGAGCAGGCGACCGCGCGGGCACGCGATCTCCCGATCATTGACCCCCTTCCCGCCCTCGAACACGTGCTGCCAGTTGTAGCGCGCGTGCGGCAGCAGGAAGACATTGCCGATCGGCAGCGTCGTCTTCCAGTTCATCGGAAAGGCACGGTCGGTTGGCCCCGCCTCGACAAGCCCCACCCGGCACGAGGGATCGGCCGACAGCCGGTTCGCAATCACGCAGCCAGCGGCGCCCGCGCCAACTACGATGTAGTCATACCTGGTTGTCGAGTCGCTCACCGTCTCTCTCCTCGTCGGCCGCCGCTGATCGACCCAAGTTGTACAGTAGTGCACGATATGGTACCTCACCTCGGAAGATATCCAGTTTCTGAATGGAGCTCTATGCCCGGTAGAACCGGCCATCGCCCCACTGGACCAGCTCGCCATCGATACCTGGGGCTCGGCTGATCGTGTCTCCGCGATCAAGACGCTGCCAACGGCGCACTCCACAGGCCCACCACTCTGGCGAGCCGCCCGCAACTCGGCCCAGAGGCTTGCGGTCAGGCTCAGATGGACCCGCATTTCGTATCTAAGCGGGTAAACGCATGCGACGGTTCGCTTGCGCAGGCTGCGCTTCGGCTCGGCGCAGCAGCCCGGCATGCCGATGAATGTTCCGGCTCTGCGTCGACAGCTCAGCGGTCGACGGAGTGAGCGCCGCCAGGCACTCGAGGCGGTTGGCCGCCGCGTCGGAAAGGGAAGGCACGCCCGCGAGCAACCTCCGAGTGCGCTGCCCCCAAGCTTCGTAGCACTTCGATCTAGAGCCCAAGGTTTTGCATCGTAGTGGATGCGCTGGGTTGCGAGGTGGCGCCAGCGAGCTGGCGGCACCTCGCGGCGAATGTGGCCGGCGGCACGTAGCCGAGCGTGCTGTGCGGCCGGTGGTGGTTGTAGTCGTCGCGCCAGTTGTCGATGACGCTGCGCATGTGGCTGAGGCTGGCGAACCAGTGCTGCGAGAGGCACTCGTCGCGGAAGCGGCTGTTGAAGCTCTCGATGTAGGCGTTCTGGACCGGCTTGCCCGGCTGGATGAAGCGCAGCTCGACACGGTTGTGCGCCGCCCATGTCTGCATGACCCTGCCGGCGAACTCCGGCCCGTTGTCAGTGCGGATGACCCTGGGTAGGCCGCGCTCGGCGCTGACCTGATCGAGCACCCTCGTCACGTACAGCGCCGGGATCGAAGTGTCGGCGACGATCTGCACGACCTCCTTGCTGCAGTCGTCGACGACCGTCAGCGCCTTCACACGCCGGCCGTTGGCCAGCTCGTCGAACACGAAGTCCATGCTCCACACCTCGTTGGGTTGCATCGGGCGCACGAGCGGCTGGCGCTCGGGCACGGGCAGCTTCTTATGGCGACGCTGACGCACCATCAGGCCTTGCTCGCGGTAGAGCCGATAGGTGCGCTTGACGTTGATCGCCCAGCCGTCGATGCGAAGCCGGCTGTGCAGCATCCGGTAACCGTGGCGGCGGTGCTGGCCCGCGAGCTCCTTCAAACGCTCGCGCAGGCGCTCGTTGCCGTCGTCGCGGGGTTCGTAGCGCAGGGTGCTGGCGCTCATGCCCACCAGCCTCAAGGCCTGGCGTTCGCTCAAGCCCAGTCCCTGCAGCTGACGCACGACCTCGCGGCGTGCCGCCACGGCCACTACTTTCGGTGCAGCACCTCGCGCATCGCGTCGAGCTCCAGCATCGAGTTGGCCAGCAGCCGCTTGAGCTTGCCGTTCTCGGACTCGAGCGCCTTCAGACGCTGCGCATCCGACACGTTCATGCCACCGAACTTGGCCTTCCAGGCGTAGTAGCTCGGCTCGCTGAAGCCGTGCTTCCTGCAGAGCTCCTTGACCGGCAGGCCGGCATCGGCTTCACGCAGGAAGCCAATGATCTGTTCCTCGCTGTATCGCTTCTTCATCGGTCCGATCTCCATCTCGGGTTGATCGGACTCTAAAACGACCCGCTACGAACCTATGGGGGCAGCGCCAGGGACCTTAAATTCCTACTAGGCGTTGCTGGCACCGGGCCTGGCGCTCAACTCGAACGTCCGCTTTGGAAATCAGCTGACGTTAAAAGGGCCGAGTCCAAATGACTGCACATAGGCTCTCGCCGACTTTCGGAGTGCGACGGCGAGCGGGAGAACTCGGCCGGAGGCGCTGTGGGGTTGAGGTCGATCTTCCATCCACGGCGTCGGCGCAGATACAGCGCCCTGCGCGTGGTGACAGTTTCCCCTCCCGCCTTTCATCGTGAGGCTTCAAAGCGCCTGAAGAACTCCGTCCAGCTCAGTGATGAGTCGAC